>JBBROH010000001.1:0-127859 GCA_038229595.1 Chloroflexia bacterium
GGATCATCAACATCGCCAGCACCGGCGCGTTCCAGCCTATCGCGCAGATGGCCGTTTATGGGGCGAGCAAAGCCCTCGTCCTCAACTTTAGCCTGGGGCTGTGGGCGGAGGTGAAGGACAAGGGCGTGCAGATACTATGCCTCTGCCCCGGCTACACCAACACCGAGTTCGCCAGCGTCGCCAGCGAGCCGAACAACCCGACTGGCAGCACGATGGAGGCAAGCGAAGTGGTGGAGATTGCGCTCAAGGCTTTGGCGAAGAACGAGGGCTACGTGATCGCCGCTCCTGGCGACCAGAAGTTCCTAGCCAGCACTGCTCACCTGCTCCCCTTGCGGCTGGCTGCCAGCCTGACTGAGCGGATGTTCAGCGGCCACAAGTAGACTGCACCCGCCCGCCAGCCCCTCCCCTGCCACAGCGGAGGGGCTGTTTGCTGCGCCGTGTGCTATAATATAATCAAGCAAACAACGACAGGGGGATAGTGGATGGTCAAGCGACTGACGGTGGGTATCTCTGGGGCTAGCGGTGTGATCTACGGCATCCGCCTGCTGGAGGTACTGCGCGCTAACCCAGAGATCGAGACCCACCTGGTGATCAGCCCGGAGGGGGAGACGACGATCCGGATCGAGACTGGTCGCGACCCGAAGGAAATATACGCCCTGGCTGACCGCCACTACAAGGTAGACAACCTGGCAGCAGCTATCGCTAGCGGCAGCTTTCGCGGCCTGGGCATGGCGGTAATCCCTTGTAGCATGAAGACGCTGGCCGGGATCGCCAGTGGCTATGCCGACAACCTGCTGCTGCGCGCCGCCGACGTGACCCTGAAGGAGGGGCGCAAGTTCGTGATCGTCCCCCGCGAGTCGCCAATGCACGCTATCCACCTGGAGAACCTGCTCAAACTGGCTCGCATGGGCGTAACCGTGCTGATGGCCGCCCCACCCTTCTACCATCACCCCAAGACGCTGGACGACATGATCGACTACATTGTGGGTCGCACCCTCGATTGCTTCGACATTGAACACGACCTCTACCGTCGCTGGGCCGGTGGCTGAACCCTCAAGTCGGCTAGCCAGTCGCTGGCCGCCAAACAGCTATTTGCCGACCACCCCAGGATCATCAAGATCGGGGGCAGATTTGCTGTAACCTCCCCCAGCTATGTTCGTTACAAGCAGTAGATGATTCACCCGGTACTGCGGCAAGCCGCCGCTGAAAGAGCTTATGATGTCCAGCCTCAACCGTTTCCGCTCCCTTGCTGTCTTCGCCTTGCTCGTTGCCCTGTTGCTTGGCAACCTGCCAGTCGGAGCCGCCCCAGCCGCGTTCGCCGACCCTGCCTTCCAAACCACCTGGACACGCACCGACCAGCTTGTTTCCAGCGGCGCACTCAAGCGCAGCTTCTACTGGGGGCCGAGTAGCAACACCGCTGGCCTCTACGAACCCTACGCCGAGGGCAAGGACGGTCAGCACCTCGTCCAGTATTTCGACAAGAGCCGTATGGAGATCAACAACCCCGACGCGGATCGCAACAACCGCTTCTTCGTCACCAATGGCCTGCTAACTAAGGAGTTGATCAGTGGTTATATGCAGACTGGCAACGACAGCCAGGTGCTGCGCTGGCCCGCCGTCATTCCCCTCGCCAGCGACACCGACGATGGTACCGCCCCCACCTACGCCAGCTTCCGGGGGGCAGTGGCCCTCAGCGACAGCGACAAGACAGGGCAGACGGTCACGGCGATCATCTACCGCGCAGGAGTGCTAGACTTCGAGCATGGTGGCTCGGCTACTTATGGCTACGACTACAGCCAGCACAAGGTTAAATACAGCTACTACGAGCCAACCACCCGGCACAACATCCCCGATGTGTTCTGGAACTTCCTCAATGCCAGCGGCCCAGTGCTGGAGAACGGGCGGCAGGCAACGGCTCGCCTGAACGACCCCTACTTCTACGCTACTGGCTACCCCATCGCCGACGCATACTGGCCCAGCGTCAAGATTGGCGGCAAGGGAGTCGTTGCGCTAATCCAGCCCTACGAGCGGCGCGTCCTCACCTACGTGCCAAGTGCGCCAGAGGGCTTCAAGGTGCAGATGGGCAATATCGGCCAGCACTACTACGCATGGCGTTACAACGGTGCGGGCAAGCCTGCCGCCGTTGCTGGCACCTGTGGCGGAAACTACAGCCCAGCCCTCGGCTTCGGCAAGCTGTGGAGCGACAACCTGCTAGTCAAGATCAATCTCGGTTGCCCTGTCAAGGCAGAGGAGCGGGCTACAGTCACTGCTCAGACGTTCACGAGCGGTAAGCTGATCGCCATCAACAACTACGACTCCTACAGTGGTTACTACTACCAGAATATATACGCGCTCTATAGCGATGGTACCGCCACTATCCTTTATCGTACCCTGCCCCGCGACTTTGACGAACGGCAGCCCAGCCCTATCTTTCCAACGCGTGACCAATCGATCAAGGAGCTGAGTCGCCTCGGCAACGCCGTGGACAGCCCTACCGTCGTCTACTACGATGAGAAGGCCAGGAGCGGCGGCGCACCCGTGCAATACTTTGATGGTGGCCTGATGATCTACCCCGACCTGGGCGCGAAGAAGATTTACGCCTTGCACAACACCACTGGCACCACCCACACTGCCTTTGCCAATCCCCACTTCACCCCAATCGAGATCGACCGTTGGGCAGTCTACGCCGACACTTTCGGCGGCTAAACTGCTAGACTCTAGAGATGGGGTGGCTGCTTCGGCGGCCACCCTTTTTGCGGGCTGCTGGCCTGCTGGCAAGGGAACTGATCGAGGGCCGTTACCAGATCGAAGCTAGCAGTGTAGGTCGCACTATAATAGGGGAGGCTAGGGTGCAACCTGCAAGCTGCTCGTCCGTTGATCAGAGTGACAGGGACACAAGCCCCGCCGCGTGGATCGATCCCCACAGCAACGATCAACCGTCAGCTAGACAACACTTAAGGAGTAAGATGATGAAGCGGTTTACTACGATCCTGGCAGCCATCGCGATCTTCGGCCTGCTGTTCGGCAGCTTTGGCCGGGCGAACGCCGCCCCCAACAACTTCGCGGACTCTGCGTTCCAGACTACCTGGACGCGCACCGATAGCCTGGTAGACAGCGGCGCAGTCAAGCGCAGCTTCTACTGGGGGCCGCTACCTGGCTACACCACCAATGAAGACTACGCCGAAGGAGTGGGCGGCAAGCACCTCGTCCAATACTTCGACAAGAGCCGTATGGAGATCAACGACCCCAACGGCGACAGAGCCAACCCCTTCTACGTCACCAACGGCCTGCTGACCAAAGAGTTGATCAGCGGTCAGATGCAGACTGGCAACAGCAGGTTCGTGGCCCGCTATGCCGCCGAGATCGACCTTGCCAGCGACCCCGACGACCTCTCTGCCCCCACCTACGCCAGCTTCCGCTCTGCTACCTACGACTACGGCGACATCAACAAGCTGAACCAGACCGCCACCGCGACCATTGACCGCTCTGGGCGGCTGGGCAGCGACAGCCGCTTCAGCAGCTATAGCGTCAAGTACACCTACTACGAGGCTGCCACCCGCCACAACATCCCCACTGTCTTCTGGGACTTCCTCAATGCCAGCGGCCCGCTAGTGCAAGACGGCAAGACGGTGAACGCCCGCCTGAACGACCCCTACTTCTACGCCACTGGCTACCCAATTGCCGATGCATACTGGGCCAGCGTCAAGATCGCAGGCCAGACCAACACCGACGTACTAATCCAGCCCTACGAGCGGCGCGTCCTCACCTACGTGCCGAGTGCGCCAGCGGGCTTCAAGGTGCAGATGGGCAATATCGGCCAGCACTACTACGCCTGGCGTTACAACGATGCAGGCAAGCCAGCCCCGGTCGTGCAGAACTGCCCCGGTGGGCGAGTGCCAGTGCGCGGCTTCGGCAAGGTCTGGGCCGACCACTCACAGGTGCAGCGTCAGCTTGGTTGCACCTACGAGGCCGAGCGTGCTGTCACTACCGCCCAACAATACTTCGAGCACGGGCAGATGCTTGACGTGATCTACCAGTCTGGCAGCTACAGCTACAAGAAGATTTACGTCCTCTTTGAAGATGGTAGCCTGCAAGTCTTTGATGACACCTACACCAATGAGGCAGAGCCAACCAATATCACAGCCCCAACGGGCCTCTACGTCCCCCTGCGCGGCTTCGGCAAGGTGTGGCGCGAGGGAACGGGCGCAAGAGTGCGCGAACGGCTCGGCTTCGCTACTGCCCCGGAGACAGTCGCTGCCCTGGGCGGGCAGGGGGCAGGCGGTGGCGCACAGCAATACTTCCAACGCGGCCAGATGATCTACGCCGGGCCGGTGCTGAAGAAGGTCTACGTCATCTACAATGACCGCGACCAGTACAGCTACGACAACTACAACCACTGGTCTGTCTTTGACGACACCTACCAGGGCTAGGGCTGGCAGCTAGCAACGACAAGGGGAGCGGCTACTGCGCTCCCCTTTTGTTTGCCGCTAACTAGCTGTTTGGCTGCTAGGGGGTGAGGGTGAGGGTGCCTTCGGCTCCATCCTTGATCACCACGTCGCTAAAGCGGATCGGGTTGTACTTGCCAGCCATGTAGCCATCCACCTGATCGCCGAAGTGCTTGCTGAAGGGCTGGCCGCTGGCCCCACCGGGTAGTATCCAGCGTGAACCAGCCCAGTCGCTTACGTCCTCCACCTTCCGCATCGAGGGGTAAGCGGTCTCGTCGTAGCCCTGACCATCGAGCGCGTCACCAACCGAGTAATGGCTGACATTGACGGTCGTATTGTCGCCGCTCAACTCGTAGGGGCCGTGGTTGAAGCTACCAAAAATCTGGATACCCAGCACCTTGACCCCACCAAGTGGGTGATCGAGGTAGAGCTTGTGCAGCTTGCCCCAATGCCACTTGGTCTGGTCGCTACCCTGCTTGCCGTTCAGTTCGCCCACCGCAGTGGTGATCGCCCTGAGCAAGATGTCGTCGCGCTGCTCCTGCTTGCCCGCCGTCTTCACATCGTCCCACCAGAGGTCGGCGGTGCGGTCTAGCATCTGCTCCAGCTTGATGCTGGCATCACCCTCCTGGTCGAGGTACTCGTCCGCGACGCTGCCCAGTTCGTCGGCGAAGGTGTCGGTGAGGATGCGGTTGAAGGTCTGGGCGTAGACCGCGGCGGTCACGCTGTCGGCGGCCATGTTGCCGTCCCAACTCTTGAAGCGGTCAATTGCCTGCTGCACTGCGGGGTCGCTGCTCTTGAGGGCGGCCAGGTAGGGGGCAATCTTGGCGGCCAGCAGGCTGGTCGAGTCGTACTGCATCGCGGTCATGTCGGCCACGCTCAACTTATCCTTTGCCTCAAGCAACTGGCGGATGCGCCCGATGCGGTAGGGTGGGGCGTAGCGGGCGGCGAGGAAGGGGCCAGCGGCGGGTCGGTTGTTGGCGGTGGCGATGTAGTGGCTGGGTGGGTTGTAGATGCTGGGCATCTGGTCGAAGTTGACGAAGCCCGTCCACTCGTTCTCGCCCGTCCAGCCCGGCACTGGCAACAGGCCGTTACCCTGCGCCCTGACTGGTACCTTGCCGGTCGCCTGGTAGCCGATATTGCCGTCCACGTCGGCATAAACGAAGTTCTGGCCCGCCAGCGTCCACTTGCTGAGGGCAGTGCGGAAGCTGGGCCAATCTCTTGCCTGATCCAGTTCGATCACCGCAGGCAGCAGGCCCACCGGGTCGTTGGCGACCCACTTGAGGGCGAGGGTGCTGCTCACCCCCTTCAGTGCGTCGCTGATGATCGGCCCGTGGCGGCTAATCCGCACCACATAGTTGTCAGCGGCAGCTCCCTTGATCTTGATCGTCTCCGTCACCAACCGAAAATCCTCCCAGTCATCCTGGAACTGGTATTGGCCGGGGTGGGCTGCGTCGGTGCGTTCGATATAGAGGTCTTGGGTGTCGGGGCCGACATTGGTTACGCCCCAGGCAATGCGGTCGTTGTGGCCGATCACCACGCCGGGGATACCAGCGAAGCTGAAGCCGACCACGTTGTAGCTGCCGTCCGTGGTTTGCAGGTGCAGTTGCGTCCAAATCGCGGGGTTCTGCACGCCGAGATGGGGGTCGTTGGCAAGCAGTGGCTTGCCAGTGCTAGACTTACTGCCGTCAACCACCCAGTCGTTGCTACCCAGCCCCTCCATCTTCATCCGCAAGGGAAAGAGGGCGACGCTCTGCTTGTAGTCGGCCAGGCTACCGTTCGGGTTGCCGACGCTGGCAGCGGCCTGCTGGTCGCTCAACCGCTGACCGCTGCTGCTACCGCCACTGATGGTGTTGAAGCTGGCATCTACGTCGGGAAAGAGGTCCAAAGCCCGCGTGGTGTCCAACTTGGCAGCGATGTCGGCGATGGTCAGTTCGGTAGACCAGTTTTCGCTCAAAGTCCAGGGTATCTGGCGGCCAATCGCCAGGCTGTCCACTGCCGTCCAGGGTTCCGGGCTGATCCCCGCCAGGGCGAACTCCACCGGCAGGCTGTCTTTGTGGCCTTCGATGAAGGCGTTGACCCCAGCGGCGTAGCGGTCGAGCGGCTCCCGCTGCTCTGGGGTCAGCGTCTTGTACTCCTCCTCGGCGACGCGGCGCAGGCCGACCGCTCGCATCAGGCGGTCGCGGCTGAGGGCGCGCTCGCCAGCGAACTCGGCCAACCGCCCGCTGGCATTGCGGCGGAAAAGCTCCATCTGAAAGAGGCGATCTTGGGCGTGGGCGTAGCCGTTGGCAAAGAACAGGTCGCTGGGGTTGGCGGCGGTAATGTGAGGGATACCCTCTTTGTCGCGCACGATCACCACGTTTGCGCTGAGGCCTCCCACCTTGAGCGTGCCGCTGATCGTCGGCATTGCCTTCTGGATCGAGTAGTAGACGAACCCGGCAGCCGCTACCAGCAAGAGCAGGATGATCACCAGCAAGACCCGGAGCAGGCGGAAGATGAAGGGGCCACGCCGACGAATACCAGCGTTAGCGGGGGACGCAGCAGACATGGGCAGTTTTCTCCTGGCACGATGAGGGTACGGCTTGCATTGTAGCATTAGCGGGGCAGATAATGCAACCCTCTTGCCCGCCCCTAAGCCAGCGAACTGCGCGCCCAGCCCCCGCGTGATGCCGCTGGCGACCAGGACGGCAAACAGCAGGCTGCCGCCGCCCACGCTGAGTAGTAGGAACAGCCAGTCGGCCTGCCCGACGTTGGTCGGCTGGCGGTAGGTGCGGGTGGGGTAGGCAGCGAAGGCGCGGCTATCCATTGCCAGCGCGATCCGCTCTGCCCTGCGGATTGCCCCCGCCAGCAGGGGGATTGTGTCGCGTAGCAAGCCGCGCAACCCGCCCTTGCGCCCGCGGATGCGGCTGGCAGCCCTGATCGTGCGATACTCTGCTGCTAGCAGTGGCACGAAGCGGTAGGCGACCAGCGTGGCGTAGGCGATCCGGTAGTTGAGTTTTGCTTGCAGGATCAGGCTGACTACCAGGCGCGTGGGTTCGGTCGTGCCAATCAGCAGCAGCGAACTCGCGCCGATGAACAGCACCCGCAGACCCACTGCCAGCCCTAGCCCTACCGCTTGCGCCGTTACGGTCAGCGGGCCGAGGGTGAGCAGGTTGGTGGGATGGAGGACAGGGCGGGCGAACAGCAGGTTGGTGAGCAGGAAGCCGAGGGCGACGACCGCGAAGGGCGCGAGGCTGCCCGCAACCCAGCGTAGGGGCAACCGCCCGCCAAAGCGCAGGGCCGCCATGGTGAGTAGCAGGTAGATCAGCGGGGTCGCTACGTCGTAGGCGAAGGTGACAAGTACGACCAGCACCACCACCGCCAGCAGCTTGATCGTTGGGTTGGTGCGGTGTAGCAGCGAGTCGGTTAGGTAGTAAGTGAGCATAGTTGTTGCTCAAGAGGGCGTGCCACTCGGCGACGGTGGTCAGTAGCGGGAAGCCTGGCTGCCGCGCCCGCAGCAAAGTGCTAAGTTCGTAGAGCGGTGGGGGCAACAGGCTAGCCCTTTGCATCAACTCGCGGTCGGCGAACAGGTCGCGGGGCCGCCCGCAGTAAGCGATCTTGCCAGCCAGTAGCACAGCCACCCGCTCTGCGTATTCGGCGACCAGGGTCATGTCGTGGGTGATCATGATGATCGTGATGCCCTGCTCGTTCAGCCTCCGCAGGCGGGCCATCAAGCGGTTGGCGTTGCGCTGATCCTGGCCGAAGGTTGGCTCGTCGAGGATCAGTACCCGTTGGCCGACGACCAGCATCGTCGCCACACTCAACCGCCGCTTCTGGCCCTGGCTCAGGCTGAAGGGGTTGCGCGCTGCATACTGAAGCAGGCCAAACTCGCTCAGCATCGCCTCTACCCGCTCGTTGATCGCTGCTTCGCTCAACCGCTCCGCCTTTGCCACAGCGCGCAGGCCGAAGGCTACCTCGTCGCGCACGGTACGGGCAACAAACTGATGCTCAGGGTTTTGGAACACATAACCCACCAGGCTGGTAGCGGCAGAACCACGCAAGCGGCCTACCTCCTGCCCCAGCACTGTGACTCGGCCCTGGGTGGGCAGCAGACCGACCAGATGGGCAGCCAGCGTACTCTTGCCGCTACCATTCGGCCCGACCAGCGCGAAGAACTCACCCTCTGCAATGCTCAGGTTCACCCCCCGCAAGGCCTCCTGCCCACCTGGATAGCGATAGCTCAAGTCTGCCACTGCTATCGTGGTGGGGACGGCTGCCTGCTGCGGTCTAGCCTGTGCGTCCGCCCCAGTCGCCGTCTGCTGGTTGTTCCTGACTGCCCCAATGCTTGTTGTCCCAAGCAGCGCATCGGCCTCAATCACCGTCAACGGCAGCGGTGCGCCCTCTGCGGCCAGCGGCAGCAAGGCTTCGCTCACCTGCGGCAGCCAGACCCCATAGCTCTGCAACATCGCCCGCGTACTGGGGTCGCCGAAAATCGCCGCTGGGCTGCCTGCCGCCGCCACCGTGCCGCCTGGGTCAAGAACCGCCACCCTATCCACGAAGGCGATCAAGTCGTCCAGCCGATGTTCAATGATCAGGATCGTCGTTCCCCTCGCCTTCAGTTGCTGGCAGAGAGCGAAGAAGGCGCGGGCCGCAACCGGGTCGAGGTTGGCGGTCGGCTCGTCGAGGACAAGCAGTTGTGGGGCGAAGGCAAGGGCGGCGGCAAGGGCCAACCTCTGCTTCTGCCCGCCGCTCAGGGCGGTAGTCGCCCGCTCCTCCATGCCCGCCAATCCTACCAGCTCGAGGGCGTGGCCGATGCGGGCGGGCATCTCGGCGGGCGGCAGGCGGATGTTCTCCAGGCCAAAAGCTACCTCATCACCGACGGTGAGCAGCACGATCTGCGCGTCCGGGTCTTGCAGCACCAGGCCCACACGCTGGCAGAGTTCGGCCACCGTCGTCGTTCTGGTGTCCAGGCCGTCCACTATCACTCGGCCACTAAACGCGCCCTCAAGCTGGTGGGGGATCAGGCCGTTGAGAGTGAGGGCTAGTGTACTCTTGCCTGCCCCGCTCGGCCCTAGCAGCAGCAGCACCTCCCCGCGTTGCAATTGCAGGTTGAGGTCATGTAGCACTGCCTCTGCCACCCCGCCATAGCTGAAGCCAAAGCCCTCAACCACAACCAGGGGATCAGCCATGTAGCTTCGCCGCTGCCCGCTGTTCGCGCACGATGGCGAAGCGGTCGAGTACGCCGCTCGCCCGCAACGCCTCGGCCAGCGCGATACTGAGCAGCACCCCCAGCCCTATCACCCCGATCACGGTGGCAACGAAGCCGAAGGAGTTGTAGAGCGCGTCGTAGCCTGCGTTCCAGATTGGGTAGACGAAAGCGAAGCTGGCCGCCGCACTGACGAAGCCCGCCAGTAGCATCACCGCCAGTCGGTAGCTGCGCCAGCCGAACAGGGCGAAGGCGACCTCTGCGCCCAAGCCCTGCACCAGGCCCGCCACTGCCGCGCCCAGGAAGCCCCAGGGCGAACCAAGCAGGAAGCTGACGCTGGCGGCTATTGCCTCGGCAAAGAGGGCAGACCCTGGCTTGCGGATGATATAGGGGGCGAGGAAGGCGGGGATAAACCAGATACCGTTCTCCAGGTTGGCCCAGGGGCCGAGGCCAGCCACCAGCCCTGCCAGCGGCCCACTGGTAAGCAGCGTCCAGCCGTTGAACACCGCGCCGAATGTCGCCCCGATCACCGCCACCGTGACCAACTCCCGCGTGTCCCAGCCCGCCAGCCAGCCGCCGCTGAAGCGGGCAATCACGAAGATCAGCCCGCCCATGACGATCAGCCAGAACAGCGACCCGGCAATAGCCTGGGCGATAGTCGCCCCGGTGCCGGGGTCGAGGGCTGGCTGGCCGTTGCCATCCTTGATCTGCCAGGCAGTGCCGATCCAGTTGTAGAAGGGAATCCAGCCGATCAGCAAGAGGATGAAGCCGAAGCCGATAGCCGCAAGTAGCCCACCGTTGTGGGCCGCACGCTTAGTAATTTCCATGATGATCTCCTGTGGCAATGGCGCAGATCGCGGGCGTGATGCAGCACGGCCAGGCTGGCCTGCTACAGCAGTTCTGCGCTCTACAGTTACTTCGCGGCGGGCTGGTCGGGGCCAGGTCCAGTCGCGTGGTCTACGATTGCCAGCAGGAGTCCATCACCGATCTCAACCGTAGCTTCTTCCACGAGCAGCACGTTGCTGATCCCGCGTGAGTGGTTGAGGAGCAGGGTTTCATTGTGCAGAGGGTATTGCAGTCCCGCGGTAGTTACCCCCCGTGCGTCGCCGCCAAAGGGGATCAGGGAGACGAGCGAACCCGGCTTACCCTGAATCTTGTTCTTCCCAGCGCGCAAGAGGCAGACCGCCACGTTGCCGTCCCAGACGCAGACATCGCGGCCCCCCAGTTCGGGCAAGGCGAGTAGGGCGAGATTGGCTAGCTCATGATCGAGCCTCCCACCCAGCGCACCGAGGATCGCGATCTCGCGCGCCCCCGCCCGGATCGCTGAAAGCAGGGCAAGCTCAGTGTCGCTCTCCTGCTTCTGGTCGTGGCGAAAGACCGACATGGTGGTGCCAAGCGCACGTAGCCAAGCCAGCGTCTCAGGCGTGACGCTATCCATATCACCAACCACCAGGTCGGGCCGCAGCCCCAGGCGGCGGGCGTAGTTGCTACCCCCGTCGGCGCAGGCCAGGTAGTCATAGCCTGCCCGCCCACCAGTAGCCGCTGGTTGCAGCCAATCGGGTATCTGTTCCAACTTGCCGCCTGTGATGATCAATGCACGCACTTTGCTGTTCCCCTCTTAGAAAGACAGCCGACTCTCCCTAAGAGTCGGCCAGCACAAACAGGTGACTTCAAGCTGCACCTGACCGCTTCGGCCACGTGCTACAGCTTCCCTACGCTGGCATTACCCAGATCAGGT
Organism: Chloroflexia bacterium; assembly: GCA_038229595.1. Taxonomy (GTDB): domain Bacteria; phylum Chloroflexota; class Chloroflexia; order QHBQ01; family QHBQ01; genus JBBROH01. The sequence goes on from JBBROH010000001.1 coordinate 11,366, forward strand.
TCGCGGGGTCGGCGTATCATCGGAACGCCCTCTCAGCCTGGCTCACCAGACCCCCCCAGCCCTCACTATGCAGTTGCACCATCCATTATACATGACCGCCAAAGCTAAAGGCAAATATTGGGCCAATTCTCGCCAATCTGTGTTATAATGCCGCTATATCCGCCAGGAGCCGCAAAGCCAAATGCCGACAGTCAAAGTGCGCGCCGTGCGCCAGCGTGTGGAGCAGGAACGGCGCGAAGCCCTCGCCGTGCGCGACCCGTTGGCGATCAGCTACGCCTCAGAACGCTACAAGGTGATCGAGGAAGTCTTCGCCGACTACGCCGACGAACAATCGGTTGACCCCGAACGCGTCTACCTTAGTGCCAGCGAAGCGGCCCGGATGCTGGGCTACAAGTCGCGGGAGATACACCTGCTGCTGCGCCTGCACCGCCTGGTCGGCCACAAGGATCGCGGCGGCAAGGAGTGGAAGGTGCCGCTCTCGGCCTGCCTCTAACCGGCCCAAAGCTGATCTTGCTCACATATCAAGGAGACTACCTGTGACTATCGCTACTCGCCGCTCCTACCTCTCGCAGAAGGTGACATCCGTGCCGCCCTCTGGCATCCGCCGCTTCTTCGACATCGCGGCGACAATGAAGGAAGTAATCTCGCTTGGCATCGGCGAACCCGATTTTGTGACCCCTGCTAACATCATTGCGGCGGGCAAGCGGTCGCTGGATCAGGGCTTCACCGCCTACACCTCCAACTCTGGCATCCTTGAACTGCGCGAACTGGTAGCCGCCAACCTGTGTGATCGCTACGCCGTCAGCTACAATGCAGAGGATGAGGTGTTGATCACCGTCGGGGTCAGCGAAGCCCTTGCGCTGGCGATGCTGGCGACGATTGACCCTGGTGACGAGGTGATCATCCCCGAACCCTGCTTCGTTGCCTATGCGCCCGCGGTCGTCTTTGCGGGCGGCGTGCCAGTGACAGTGGCAACCGGCGCAGCCAACGACTTCCAGGTGACGGCGGCGCAGATCGAGGCGGCTCTCAGCCCGCGCACGAAGGGGATTCTGTTGGGCTACCCCAACAACCCCACTGGGGCGGTGCTAGAACGGCAGCACATGGCCGAGATCGGCAAGCTAGCAGAGCAGCATGACCTGCTGCTTTACTCCGACGAAATCTACGACCGCCTGGTGTACGGCTTTGAACACGTCTGCGTTGCTGCCCTACCCGGCCTGCGCGAGCGCACTATCCTGCTAGGCGGCTTGAGCAAGAGCCACGCGATGACTGGCTGGCGGGTCGGCTATGCGGCAGCACCCGCAGCGATCCTGGGGGCGATGCGGAAGATTCACCAGTACATGATCATGAGTGCGCCGACCGTCAGCCAGTACGCTGCTATCGAGGCTCTGGCGAGTAGCGAGAGTGAAGCGGCAGTGCAGGTGATGCTTGGCGAGTACGACCGCCGCCGTCGGGTAGTAGTAGACGGCTTCAACCGCATTGGCTTGGCGTGCTTCGAGCCGCGTGGAGCGTTCTATGCCTTCCCCAACATCAGCAGCACTGGGCTGGACGACGGTGCGTTCTGTGAACAGCTACTTGAGCAGCAGCACGTGGCGGTGATCCCCGGCTCTGCCTTTGGGCCGAGCGGGGCGGGCTTTGTGCGCGTCGCCTACGCCTCTAGCATGGCGAAGATCGAGGAAGCCCTGACCCGCATCGAGCGTTTCATCCATAATGTTTGAGCCAGCGAACGCAACAATTACGCCCCTCTAAACCCAACTTGCGGGCCAGGAAGTCCAGCACCAGGCGGTTGAACTGGGCGGGCTGTTCGAGCGGGCTGAGGTGGCCCGCCTGCTTGATGGTGGCGAACTCTGCGCCAGCAATAGCGGCGGCTAGCTGCTGGGCGAGGGCTGGCGAAACTGCCACATCTTCGTCGCCAACAAGGACGAGGGTGGGGCAGGTGAGGCGGGGCAGGCGGTCTGCCAGTTGCACCCCCCCTGTCACGCGCATCAAGGCAGCGAGGGCGGGTGGGTCGAAGCGTTGCAGGCTATCGAGGGCGGTTTGGGCAAGGTTGGGCTTGCGCTGCTGACCTGCTGTGCTGATCCAGCGGTTGACCTGCGCCTCGGTTGCCGCCAGCCAGCGGTCGCCACCAGCCAGGATTTCGTCAGCCCTTTTGTTCAGCACGGCATTGGTCTCTGCTGGGTAGGCCGCCGTGCTGTCGGCCAGCACGAGTGCGGGTGGCTGGTAGCTGGCGGCGTAGGCAATGGCAACCATGCCGCCCATCGCCCAGCCTATCACTGCTGCGTCCAGGTGACCAGTCACTTCTAGCAGGCCGCGCAGGTCGCTAGCCAGCAGGTCGAAGCTAAGTTGACCGCCACCACTACCTGTGTCCGCTGGGCTGTCGTTGAGTGGCAGCCAGCTAGAGCGGCCAGAGCCACGCACGTCGTAGGTGATCAGGTTGTACATTGCGCCCAGTGGCCCAACCTGTTCGCGCCAGCCCTCACTATCCATGCCTAGTGCGTGGATCAGCACTAGCCAGGGGCGATCCGCTCCCGCCTGCGGGTGTAGCTTGTAGTAGAGCGGCACGCCATTGACTTCCTTCCGCATCCTGCGATCTCCTTCTTCAGCTAACCTGGGCTGCTACCTCTGGCTCAACATCAAGCTCCTGGGCCAGCAGTTCGCGGCGGTACATGGCGGCGTAGCGGCCACCCTGGGTGATCAACGCCATATGGCTGCCCCGCTCGACTACCCTACCATCTTCTAGCACGATGATCTGCTCGGCACCCTGCACCGTGGAGATACGCTGAGCGATGATGATGCTGGTGCGCTTCGCCATTACTTGCTTGAGACCGCTAAGGATTTCGGAGGCAGTCTGGGTGTCCACGCTGGATAGCGAGTCGTCCAGGATCAGGATAGCAGGGTCGCGCACTATTGCGCGGGCGATTGCGCTGCGCTGCTTCTGGCCGCCACTCAGGGTTACGCCGCGTTCGCCAATCATCGTGTCCAGCCCGTCAGGGAACTGCTCCAAGTCCTTGCTCAGGCGCGCAATCTCGACCGCCCGCACGATTCGTTCGCGCTCGGCCTCGCTGATCTGGCGTAGTTCGCGCATCGGATCGTTATCCAGGTTGACGCGCAGGCTGAAGTTTGGTAGGTGACGACCGTCGGTGACGAACAGGTTGCCTGCCTCGGCCTGACCCTGGGCGCGCAAGGCGGAGAGGCTGTGGCGGTAGTCGCTACTGCTCTGGTCGGTGACGATCTGCTTACCGGCATCAGCCTCGCCCAGGCCGAAGGCGACGTTCTCGCGCAACGGCAGGCTAAAGAGGAAGTTGTCCTGCGGCACGTAGCCGATTGCCCGCCGCAGGTCGGCCAGGGGGATCGCTCGGCTGTCCACCCCATCTACGAGGATTTGGCCTTGCTCCGGGTCGTACATCCGGGTGATCAGGCTGACGATGCTGCTTTTGCCGCTGCCCGTTGCGCCAACAATTGCCAGGGTAGTACCGGCTGGCACCTGGAAGCTGACCTCAGCCAGGGCCGGGATGCCATCGTAGGTGAGCGTGACATTGCGGAACTCGATCTCGCCCCGTACTGGGCCGTGCCAGCCGCCAGCGGCAATCCGCTCTGGCTCATCCTTGATCTGCGGCTGGCGGTGCATCACCTCGTTGATTCGCTTGAGGCTAGCCGACCCCTGTTGCAGCAAGGTCATCGTCCAGCCGAGCATGATCATCGGCCAGCCCAGTTGGGCCAGGTAGATGGTGAACTGGACGAAGCGATCCAGGCCAATGTTGCCCGCCACCACCTCGCCGCCGCCAACCACCAGCACTATCGCCGTCACCACGCCGAGCAAGCCGTCTAGCAGCGGCCAGAGCAAGCCGGAGAGCAGGACATAGACTAGATTGAGCTTGATGTAGGTACTGTTCTCGCCCGCAAACCGCTTGATCTCCTTCTCCTCCTGGGCGTAGGACTTGACTACGCGGATGCTGTTCAGGTTCTCCTGCACCCGCGTGGAGAGTTCGCCAAACTGGGCCTGCACCTTCTCGAACTGGTTACGCATCCGCCCATTGAGCAGGTAGAAGACGACGGTAACCAGCGGCATCAGCAGCACGGCGATCAGGGCCAGCTTGACGCTGATCGTGAACATGGTGATCACTACGGCAGTGAAGGTGAGCGGCACCCGCAGCAACCCAGAGAGGCCGGGGCCAAGCATATTGCGTATCTGGTTCAGGTCGTTAGTTGCCCGCGCCATCAGGTCGCCGGTGTAGAGGTTCTTGTAGAAGTTAGCGTCCAGGCTTTGCAGGTGGAGGAAGAAGTCGCTCCGCATCTCATACTCGATCTTGCGCGAGGCAGAGGCGACGAAGTAGCGACCACCAAACTGGCCGAAGGCACTAACTGCCCCTATGCCGAGCAGCAGCCAGATGTAGTTCAGCACATTGCCGAGTGGCTGCTTCGCGCCTATGGCGTTGACCGCCGAGCCGATCAGGAAGGCAGGTAGCAGGTCGATCAAGGCGGTGAGTATCTGGCAGCCCGTACCGAGGGCGATCAGTATCCAGTGGCGGCGCAGATAGGGGGAGAGGTCGCGGATAGTTTTCACAAGTTAGCCTTCCTCAAGCGGTAGGTTGACGGCCAATTGGTTATACCATTATCTTACCAAACTGTACCTGCTAAGCACAAGGCGCAAAGCTACATCTCCGGTCTGGTTAAGGCAGAAGCTGGGCCGCTGCTTTGCCGCATAGCTGAGCGGGCTAAGCGGTCAGAAGTCGCGGCCCACAGTATACCAGCCCCAGAGGTTGAGCAGCCGCTTGTAGTCGCTCTCTGGCAGGGTGGTCAGGGCATTGGCTGCATCTTCGGTGTAGCGTAGGGCAAGGAGGCGCACCTTCTCTATCGCGCCGCAAGTGATCATGTACTGCGTGACATCGGCCACATCCTCCATGCTGGCCTTCTGGTTGCCGAGGGTAGACAGTAGCTTGGCCCGCTGCTGCTCGTCGGCACATTCAAGGGCGTAGCGCACGATCAGGGTGCGCTTCCCCTCGCGGATGTCGCTACCGACTGGCTTGCCCAGCTTGCTCTGGTCGCCAACGATGCCGAGTACATCGTCCTGCAACTGGAAGGCAATGCCGCAGTCGCCTGCGAAGCGCACGAGGGCGCGCACGACCTCGGTCTCCTCGCTGCTGTCCTGCCCGACCATTGCCCCCGCTCGCGCCGCGAACTGGTAAAGAACAGCAGTCTTCTTGAACAGCATATCCAGGATCAGTGCGTCAGTCAGTGTCTCAATCGGGGCGGTAGAGAACTGCACGTCGAGCATCTCGCCTTCCAAGAGGGCTGGCTGCACAGTCATCGCCAGGTAGTCCAGCAATTCCAGGGCTACCGCTGGACTAACCCCATCGCGCCACAGACTCGCCAGCAGGCTGTAGCTCCAACCTTGCTGCAAATCGCCCGCGAGGATGCCGACGGTAGTGCCGTAATGGGCAGCCGCCGCCGGTTCATAGCCGAACTCTGCCGCTGAGCGGTGGGCAAAGTCAGCGTGGACGGTTGGCGCACCGCGGCGCAGGTCGTCGCGGTCTATGATGTCATCGTGAACCAGCGTCCAGGTGTGGAAGACCTCGATGGCGGCAGCAGCAGCGACCGCCCTTTGCTCCACCCCGCCCGCTGCCCCGCAGCAGAGCATGGTCAGCAGCGGGCGCAACCCCTTCCCCGGTTGGCGCACATAACTAAGAACCGCATCGTTGATATGGGCTGGCACGAAACGGCTAGTGATCGCCGGGTCAAGGATACGAGCGTAGGCAGCGTCGCGGCGGCTAACCCGTGCCTGCTCAAAGCGGGCGATCTCCTCGGTGGTGGGATTGGTGAAGGGCAAGGCAGCACTCCTTCCAGCTAGTGATAGCTGGATTATAGCACACTGGCTGGGGCCGAGTAGCCAGTTGTGCTATAATAGGCACATTAAAGCTGAGGTGTTCTATGAAGCGCGCAAACCTACTGCTCGGCGTGGCCTTGCTCCTACCTTACCTCTGGCTAGCGGTGACGCTCGACTCGGCCAAGAGCGACAGCGGTCACGACTTCATGGAAAGTATTTGGGTACCAGGCCGTTTGCTGCTGCTGGGCCACAATCCTTACCAGCCGCCGCCAGGGGTAGCTGCCCACTTGATGAGCAACTACCCAGCAGCAGTAGCAGTCTATCGTCAGGTAATCCCAGGTGGTGGCCTGTTCGACAGCTGGAGCCTGGGTAGCGGGGGCGAGGAGTACGAGGGGGTACTCTATCCACTCTGGGCTTTGCTGGTTGGTTTGCCGTTTGCAGTCACCGATTTCCCGGTTGGGCAACGCTTGTGGGCAGCAGCCAACGCTCTAATGCTGGTTGGTGGCCTTGCACTGGCGATGCTAGCCTGGCGCAGGCCGCCGACCACAGCAACGCAGTTTTGGCTGGCTTACACTGGATTGATTGGTTGTGGGGTCGTCTACCTACCACTGCTGACTAGCCAGAATGGTGGTGAGCATGAGGGGCTGCTGGTCGGGTTGACCGGCCTACTACTCTACGCCGATCAGCAGCGGCGGAGTGGGCGTGCAGGTTGGGGCTGGCTGGCAGGTGCAACCCTGGCTGCGCTGACGATCAAGCCGCAGATCACCGGCCTGCTTCTTCTTCTTTATCCGCTAGTCTGGCTGCGAGGCCGCCGCTGGTCATTGCTGGGCAGCTTTGTGCTAACCTCGCTAGTTCTTTACCTGCTGCCCTTGCTGCTGCGACCAGCAGCACTGAGCGATTGGCTGACTACAGTAGCGCGGCGGCAGCCTGGACAGTTGGCGATGGCTTCGGCCTCCTGGTGGGGGGTGGCCTACGCTGCCGTGGGGGGTAATGGCTGGACGCTGGTAGCGGTGGGCCTGGTGGGGCTGTCGCTGCTGCTGCTGGTCGTCCCCTGGTGGCGGGCGATGCGGCACGACGATGCAGCAGCAGCTCTACCTATAACCTTGATCGTGACAACGCTGGTTAGTTCGTACATCTTGGTCTATCACGAGACGATCCTGCTGGTGGCAGTCGGGCCGCTCTGGTTGGCGGCGGCGCAGTTGGCGGGTCGTCGTCGCCTCTACTGGCTGGTTGCTCTGCTACTCTGGCAGGTGGTGCTGCCCTTGCTGCTGCTGCGGGCTGGCTATGCGCTGGGTGGTGGCTACCCATTCATTATCCAGCCGCTTGTGCTGCTGGCGATCTACTACTTCCGCCCAGTCGCCGACCAACAGGCAGATAGCCCAGCAACCATGCTGCCACAGGGGGCAAGTTGAGTTCAAGAAACGTTTATGCAGGAGGGGTGTCTTCATGTTCAGCCTTATGGCCTTGTTGATCAGGAACAATTATCTGTCAGCTAGAGTGCTATCGCTCGTGCTGCGCTATGGGGTAGTGCAAGGTGGTTGAAAATAGATCACAAGGTCGGTTGCGGGCTGATTGGCTTGCTCTGCTGTTGATTGTGGCGGGGTTTGGCCTGGCCTTGCTGCTGGTGCCGCCTACGCGCAGCTTTGCCTATGATGATGATTGGATATACGCGCAAGCCGTTGCTGAAATGCTGGCTGGTAGAGGCTTCCAGCCTCCTGATCTGGCCTTTATGACGCTGGTTGCCCATACCTGGTGGGGCGCAGGCTGGAGCTGGCTGTTTGGCTTCAGCTTCACCACCCTAACTTGGGCGACGTTGAGCCTCAGCCTGGTTGCATTGCTGACCTTCTATCTGCTGCTGCGTGAAGTTAGCTATAGCCCAACTCTCAGTCTGCTGGGGGCGGCAGTGCTGGGCGTGAATCCACTCTTTGTCAGCAACAGTTATAGCTACATGACTGACATAACCTTCCTCACCCTGTTGCTACTAGCCAGCCTCTGCTATGTGCGTGGCATAGCCCGTCTGCCAGTGACCGCAAACCTAAAGGCTGGTTCTAGCACCGCCCTCATCACATGGCTGTTGCCCTTGCTACTCGGCAGCGTGTTCGCCAGCCTGGCTTTCCTTACGCGGCAGTTCGGTCTCGCTCTGCCATTGGCCGCATTGGTCTGGCTAGCTAGTACATATCGCGATCGCCCGGTTCGAGTTAGTCTCTATGCTAGCCTGGCAGCGGTTGCCCTCCCCACTGCGGCGGTAGCTGGCTACTTCTTGTGGAGCAGTGCTTATGCCACAACAGCAACCGCTGGCTACCAGCAGCAGATGCTAGCCGATTTGCTCCACAACCCTGCTGCGGTCTGGGGTAGGGTTGTAAGCTGCTTCCTGGTGTTGCCGCTGCTAGGTCTAACTATTCCGCTGCTGGCACCCTGGCGGTGGCGCACTGCGCTAGTTGCGAGTCTCTGGCTGTTGATTAGCTGGTTGGTTGCCCTCAGCACCAGCAACATAGCACCTAGTGGCGACAGCATACCTGATTATGCCGACCTGACCCTGCCGATCCGCCTGCTAGATTACCCTCTGCTGCGCTGGTTGGGGCTGGGCTGTACTGCCTGGCTGCTAGCGGGCCTGAGCCTACGGCTTGAACGGCGGCTAAATCGCCCAACCCGTGGCCCTCTACGTCCCGTTGACTTTTGCTACCTGACGGCGGCAGCGTTGCTGGGTATTACTTTCATTACCAACCCCAGCTTCTTCCCCCGCTACTTCCTACCCTTCTACCCGGCTCTGATCCTGGCTGGCCTCGGCTGGCTGGTTGCACGGCCCCGGATGCAGATCATTAGCCTCGGCCTGGTGTTGGTGCTAGGCCTCTACAGCCTGGCCGCCCAGCATGACAGCTACGCTGCTGAAGCCGCCCGCTGGCAGGCTGGACGCAGCCTGGTGGCAGCAGGTGTGCCGCTGACCAGCATTGATGGTGGCTGGGCCTGGAACGGTTACTACCTCTATGCCGAGGCGATCCGCCGGGGTAAGCGCAATGATTTTAGCCACATCTTTGCTGATTGGGTCGCCGCCCGTCAAATCATCGACCCCCAATACATCCTCAGCTACCTCCAACCTGCTGGCTACGATGTCGTAGGCCGCTATCCCTTCTTTACGATCCTTAACTGGCGCGAGCGTGATCTGCTGGTGGTAAAACGCCACTGATCGCGGGGCCATACTCTTGTTGGCTCAACGCTTGCCGCGCTTTGACTGCTGCCGCCGCCGCTGCTCAGCCTCATACTGTGAGATCGGCACGCTCTTGTCCTCCATCCGCACGTAGATACGACCGTTCGCCATGTAGTTGATGGCGGGGCCGGGGCTAACCACGAGCAGCATCCCCACCTGCCGCGTCCCTGCGTCGGGGACAAAGAGGGGAGCGGCAACCACTGGGCGCGGCTTGATCTTGGGCAACACCTGCTGCTGCAAGCGGCTGGCATAGTCGGTGGCCGCTGCGTCGTCGCCAACCGCAAAGAGGCCGATAAAGTAGCGCGGCTCGTTGTGTACGCCGATGAAGATTTCGCCGCCCTCGGCGTTGGCGAAGGCGCAGATGTGCTTTGCTAGCTTGTCAAAGTAACTGGCTTCCAGATGCTCCTTGAAGTCGAAGTGCTGATCCTCGCTGCGGGTCAGTAGTTCGGGGACGCTGATCTGACGCGGCTGCACCTCCACCTGCATTGGTGGGCGCAGCAGCCAGGAGGTGGCGCAGCGCGGGCAACTTTCGCTGCGCGGGCGGGCAAACAGGTCAAGGTAGTAGCCGCATACGGCACAACGCAGGCCAGGCGTGCTATCCTGACCAGCACTGGCTGTTATTTTCCGCCGAACCCTTCTCTGCTGATCCATGTTACTGTCCCCTGAGCAAAGGGTGGGCCAACGCTGCGTCAGCGGCCGGTTGGCCGTTCGCTAGCTCGCCCAGCGCGTTGCAAGGGAGCCGCTACAACCACGCTACTGGGGTGCGCCAAACACCTCCGCGTACATTGCCACCAGCTTCTTCGCCTCGTGCGCCCAGTTGTAGACCGCGGCGGCACGGCGCAGGCTGACCCGCGTCTCGGCCAACCGCTGGGGGTCGTTGAGCAGGATGGTAGCAGCGTGGGCGATCCCCGCTGGGCTGTCAAGGTCGGAGATCATGCCCAGCCCCTCGGTCAGCACCATCTTGCGGAGGAAGGGGAGGTCGTTGGCGATGATCGGCAGGCCAGCAGTGATGAAGTCGAACAGCTTGTTGGGTGAAGCGTAGTATAGGTTGAGGCTGAGGGCGCGATAGGGGATCAGGCCTACGTCGGCAGAGGCACAGTATTCAACCATACGGCTCTGCGGCACCGCCTCGCGGAAGTAGACCTTGTGCGCCAGCCCCTCGTTCATCGCCAGCTTCTGCAACTCGGCACGCATATTGCCACCACCCATGATTACTACCACGATGTCGTCTGGCAGGTATTTGGCGGCCATAACCAGGTTCTCAACGCTGCGCCCGCGATCCACCCAGCCCTGGTAGAGAACGATCCGTTTGTCCTTAGCGATGTCCAGGTCGTCGCGCAGCAGGTCGGCGGGGTGTTCGGGATCGAAGCCCAGTGGTGGGTTGGTCGCATTGTAGATCACGGTAGGCAGCTTCACCCCGCTGCGGCGGCTGATCTCCTCGGCAATGAACTCGTTGACCGTGCTGATCGCGTCGCAGTGGGGTAGCAGCTGGCGATCCATCTTGCGCCAGTAGCCACGGCGCAGGCGCACATAGCGGTTAGGTAGTTCGGAGAACAGTTCGTGTGCGTCGCAGATCAGCTTCGCGCCGCTTGCTCGCGCTGCCGCAATGCCCGCTGGCAGGCCGTTGGTGTCACGCACCAGGTAGAGATCGGCCTTCGCCCGCGCCGCATACCTGGGGGCAATGCGGCTGAAGGCGTTACGACCCGCCAGCAGAGCCAGCCCACGGGCTAGAACCTCAGCATAGTGGCTGCCCCGCGCTAGCCCCACCCTGCCCAGGCGGTAGAGCCAGCGGTAGCGAGGGTCACGTCCCTCAACCTTGATCCGCTCCACTGTAATACCCTCCATCTCCTCTGGCGCAGCACCAGCAGGCAGGTTGAGGGCGTGGACGGCAGCGGCGGCGGCCTGGGCGAGGATCGTCACCCGATAGCCAGCCTCTTGCAGGCTACTGGCTTGCAGCAAGGTGCGGCGGTCGATCCGCTGGTACTGATTGAGGATGTAGATGTGCCTGGCGGCCATTAGTCCCTGTCTTCTTCCCACCAGCCCTTGTAGCCAGCCGCAGGGTCGGGTTGTAGGCCAGAGCAGATGAAGTCCCAGCCCTGGGCCAGTTCGTAGAAGCGCGCCCCATAGACGAGGCCGAGGGTGATGCCCATCAGCAGCTTGCTGTCACGGTACTTGCTGCCTAGCGGGCGCACCTTTACATTCTTGAAGAAGCCGTCGAAGACCAGCCGCCAGATGCCGAGGTCGGCGAGATAGCGATGGGTGGTGTCGAGGTGGGCAGAGTAGGTGCCGAGGTTGGGCAGGCGGAAGATGGCGGTGCCGCTCTCCTTAAGCACGCGATGTACTTCGAGCAGCACATCCTGCGGCTTGTCGAAATGTTCGAGCAGGCAGGTGGCGTACAGTTCGTCAACGCTGCGGTCGCGCACCGCTATTTTGGTCGCGTCACTAATGATGTCCACCACGGCAGTGCGGCGGTTGTCGATCCCGATCTGCCCAGCCTTCTTGTTCTTGCCACAGCCAAGATTGATAATTACCTTGCTACTCAATGTGTATCTGGCTCCTTGTAGCTAATCTGCGCTAATATGATCCCTCGGTAGTTGACAGGTCGCCAGCCCTCTAGCCGTGGCTCAATCCATAAAGGCCCGGAACCAGAGTTCGAGGCAGAGTAGTCCCCACAGTTCGCGGCCAAACTGCCCACTGCCGCCGCTGTCCACCGCTGCCTTCAGTGCGTCAGGCCGCACTATCCCGCGTGAGAGGGCGCGCTCGCTGCCCAGTACCTCTTGCACAAAGTCGCGTAGCTCGTTCCTGAACCAGAGGTTGGTTGGCACTGGGAAGCCCATCTTGTCGGTGCGCTGCCAGATTTGGCTGGGGATCACATTGCGGATCGCCTTTCTGTAGAGTTACTTCAGTTGGCCGCCCTTCAGCTTGACCCCCGGTGGGATGCTGGCGAACAACTCGGCTATGCGGTGATCAAGCAGCGGCACCCGACTTTCGAGCGAAACGGCCATGCTGGTGCGATCCTCTACCTGCAAGAGGGCGGGCAACATCGCCTTCACGTCGTAGTAGAGCATCTTGTTGAGCAGCGAGTCAGTCTGTGGGCGGTTGAAGATCGCAAGGAACGCCTCATGGCTGGCCTCGGCCTCCATCCCGCTGTCATGCAGGAACTCGGCAGTGAAGATGCTCTCGGCGCGGGTGCGTTGCGACAGGCGGAAGTAGCGTTCACCGTCCACCCCGAACAAGCCCGTCTGCCATAGTTGCTGCATCATCGGCTGGTAGTTTGCCAGTTGGTCGAGGTAGGGGGTGAGGGCGGGCAGGCTGAAAGGATTGTCGGTGACGGTCGGCTTGATCGCTTCGCGCAAAGCCTGTTCCAGCATACAGACGAGGTAGCGGGCATAGCCACCACCCAATTCGTCCCCGCCTTGCCCACCCAATACTACCTTCACGTGCTGGGCGGCCAGCTTGCTGACGAAGTATTGGGGGAACAGGCCCGGCCCAGCGGCTGGCTCATCCATGTGGTAGATGAGCATCGGCAGCGTCTCGGCAAAGTCGCGGGCGGTAGGGAAGATTTCGTGATGGTCAGACTTGATCTGCCCAGCGACGAGGCGGGCATAGGGGGTTTCGTCAAACTGCGCGCCGTCGCGGAAGCCGCCGCTGAAGGTGCTGATCTGATTGTCCAGCAGGCTGGCCGCGAGGCTGGCGACAGCAGAGGAGTCCACTCCGCCGCTGAGATGTGCGCCCACTGGTACGTCGCTGCGGAGTTCCATGCGGACGGCATCTTCCAGCAGCATCAACAGCCGTTCGGCGAAGTAGTCCTCGTCGTGGTCGCGGTCGAGCCTTGCGTCGTCGTAGTGCAAGTCCCAATATTGGCGCACCTGCACCCCGCGTTCCTCGTCCACCGTCAGGTAGTAGCCTGGCTCCAGCCGCTTGATCTGCTGGAAGAAGGTCTTCTCGCCGAGGCAATATTGGAAGTTGACGTAATCGGCGAGGCCCGCGGGGTTGAGACCCGCTTTCGCCTTGATCGCTGGGTGGGCTAGCAGAGCCTTGATCTCGCTGGCGAAGGCGAAGGTCTGCCCATCATCAAAGTAGTAGAGCGGTTTGACCCCGAAGCGGTCGCGGGCGATAAACAGTTGCCGTTTGCGCTCGTCCCAGATAGCAAAGGCAAACATCCCGTTTAGCTTGTCGAGGGCAGCCGGGCCATAGCGGTCGTAGAGGTTGAGCAACACCTCGGTGTCACTGTGGCTGTGGAACTGATAGCCCTGCAAGCTGGTACGCAGTTCTAGATAGTTGTAGATTTCACCGTTAAAGATGATCTGCTGGCTGCCATCACTGTTGCTCATCGGCTGATGACCAGCGGCGGAAAGGTCAATGATGCTCAGGCGCAGGTGGCCGAAGCCGAGCCTGGCTTGCGGCTCCAGGTAGTAGCCCACGTCGTCCGGCCCCCGGTGGCGGATCGCGTCGGTCATCCGCCGCAGTCGCTCCTCGGTCACCCGCTCTGCACTGGCATAATTGTAGATACCTGCGATACCGCACATCAGCCGCCTCCCTCTAGCTCCAAGCACGTAATGACGAAGTGTAACCAACCGCCAGATCGTTGTCAAGCGCAGCCTGAGGCTACGTCCTCGCGCCGAATGCTGACGATCTGCAAAAGCTAACTGGTTGTCCCCTGGCCGCTCCGCGACCTGTTGGTAGATCGCCAGCAGCTTCTTGCTCTCGTTCGTCCAGTTGTAGACCTGCGCCGCTTTGAGCAGGTTGCTGCGGGTCTGGCTCAAGCGCGCCTCATTGCCTAGCAGCTTGTTGATCGCTTCAGCAATCTGCGGTGGGCTATCCATCGTCGCCACTTCGCCGAGGCCGTTGCCCACCACCATCTTGTGCAGGAAGGGGAGGTCGTTGGCGACAATAGGCAGGCCCGCCACGATGAAGTCGAACAGCTTGTTGGGGGAGCAGTAGTAGTTATTGAGGTCAACTGGCTGGTAGGGGATCAGCCCTGCGTCGGCTGAGGCGCAGTGGGCGATCAGTTCACTCTGCGGTACGGCATCCAGGAAGTGGACACGCCCACTCGTCCCCTCTGCCTCAGCCAACTTTGCCAGCACTGGGCGCAGGTTGCCATAGCCCATGAAAGCGAGGTGGATGTTTGGCGCAAGATGGCTAGCAGCCAGCACCAGCTTGTCCAACCCCCGGCCTGGGGCAAGCTGACCCTGGAAAAGAGCGATGCGTTGGTCAGCAGCCAGCCCTAGCTTCTGGCGCAGGAGGTTGGGTGGGTTGGCGAGGTCGAAACCGGGCGGCGAGTTGGTCGCGTTGTAGATCACTGCTGGCGGTGGCACATGGTAACGCTTCGCCATCTCGTCGGCGATGAACTCGTTGACCGTGCTGGCGGCGGCTACCTTCGGCAAGAGCCGGGCTTCTACCTTCGTCCAGTAGCCCTTGCGTAGCTTGACCAGCGGATAGCTAATTTCGGGGTAGAGTTCGTGCGCGTCGTAGACCACTTGCGCGCCGTTGGCTCGTGCCGCCAGCATAGCAACCTGCAAATTGTCGAGGTCATGCGCGGTGTAGATGTCAGCTTTTGCCCGTGCCGCCCAGTAGGGGGCCAGGCGGCGGAAGGTGTTATAGCCGTGCAGCACGCCGAGGACGGTCACGGCACGGTTGGCCTGGTGGCGGCCCCTTGCTCCCGCCAGCCTGCCGAGGCGGTAGAGCCAGCCGTAGCGTGGATCGTGGCCGCGAGTAGCCAGGTACTCAACTGCTATGCCTTCAACCTCGTGGCTCTCGTCACCCGCAGGCAGGTTGATCGCCTGCGTCGCCTCAAAGCTGGCCTGGGTCAGAATCTTCACCTTGTAGCCCGCCTGCTGCAAACTCTGCGCTTGCAGGATGATGCGGCGGTCGATCACTGGTATATCCTGGGTGATCATGTAGACAAAAGTTGGCCTGCTCATCGGCTACCCCTCTGCGTGATTTTCTTGATCAAGGCGACGAACTGCCGCTCGCGTTTGCCCAGCGGGAAGCGGCTGACGACCCGCTGGCGCGCCCGCTCACGCTGCTCTGGCCCCGCCGCCAACGCTCGCTCCACCCCAGTGGCCACCGCTGCTGCGTCGCCATAGGGCGCAGTGATGCCAAACTCGCCTACGACTTCTGGCATGGAGGTCTGATAGCTGGCGGGGTCGGTGATTACGGGGATGCAGCCACATGCCATCGCTTCGGCTACTGCCACACCGAAGCCCTCATGCACTGACATCTGCACGTAAGCCCCCGCCCGCTGGTAGAGATCGAGCAACTCTGCGTCGCTGACCCGCCCCGCAAAGCGCAGGTTTGGCCCTGCACTAGCAACCAACGCCTGCACTGTTGGCTCGTCCGTCACCTGCCCGACGACCACGAACTGCACGTCAGGTAGCAGACGGGCGGCTTCGACGACGGTGTTCACTCCCTTCTGCGGGATGGTCACTGGGATCAGGCGGGCGCAGACCGTGACCGCCAGCCGTTCCTTCGGCTTGCTGGGGTTGGGGCAGAAGTGGCTGCTGTCAATATCATGGTAGAGGGTCGCCATGCGGCGGGGGCGGAAGCCTGCCCAGCGTGTCACCTCGCCTTGCGAGAAGTTGGAGTTGGTTAGCACCAGACTGCTGTACCACAGGGTGCGTGGCAGCAGCCAACGAGCGAGGGGTATACGCAGGGTGCCGAAACTGACCTCTGGTATCCACTCCACGTCGTAGCCGCCAGTAAGGAATACTACCTTGCGGCGAAAGAGGCGACCGAGCAGGGCAACGGGCAGGGCGTAGCTGGGGATGATGAACCACATCGCCAGCACGTCCGCTTTGCCGCGTAGCAGGTGGCCGACCACGGTGCGGAGCAGCGGCAGCGGGTTACGCCGCTGATGGGTATAGACAGTGGTGGTGAAGTGGTCGCTTAGTATCTGGCTGTCCTGCTGCATGAACGACGAGCCACCATAAGGTAGGATCAGTAGCACGTGCGGTTGCGCTGCGCTCAAGTTCAACTCCTATCTACCGAGGCGGCGGCGCATGGCTGCATTGATCACCCTGAGTTCACGGCTGGTGACCGCCCCGCCCACAACAATGCTTACAAAGTAAACCACAACAATAGCTAGCTTTGCCAACCCATTAAGCCACCAGCTACCAAGCTGTATTCCTTCACCCAGCAGCATGAGACTAATGCCTAGTACACTCACCCCCACCACCTTAGCCACTTCATAAGGGATAGGATAGTGCCTTTGTGAAACTATGTAGATCAGTATGGGGGTTAGCAAACTGGCGAACATCGAGGCAATCGCCGAGCCGAGGATACCAAGGATTGGAATAAGCAACAGGTTGAGGGCAATACTCATGCCCGCTGCCACCATCGTCGTCCAGCTTATGTTGCCTGTGCGTTTGGCTATATTGCTTCCAGTGGAGACGATAAAGTATGCTCCGCCTGCGATCACCCCATACGTAAGTAGACCGACGACCGGGTAGCCTACGGCGTAGCCCTGACCTTTACGATCAATCAAGGTAAGGATTTCGCGGGCAAACAGGCCAACAGTCATCGCTAGACTGCCGAAGACGATCATGTAATAGGTAAGGATTTTGGCATAGGTGCGGTTCGCATCTGGCTCCTTTGCAATGGAGAGCGAATAAGGAGACCAGGCTAGCTGAAAGGCAACTATGGCAAAGCCCACCAGGGCTGGTATGCGGGCTGCTAGTCCAAAGATGCCTACATCTGCATCACTAACATTTGGGGCGTGAACGAGAAAGAGGCCACTGGCATAGCCGTTGACCCAGAGTGCAATACCCGCTGGTACCGCTGGCAGAGCCAGGCGCAACATGGAGACCAACACCGCTGGATTAAGTCGCGGTAGGTAGCTGTCACGGGTGAGCCAGAAACCAAAGGCTGTACTGACCGCCGTGCTGATCAGCGGGGCAAGTAGAGTGCCTGGGATGCCCAGGTGCAGCACCAGGACAAAAAGAACACCCAGTATCACCGTCAGCGTGGTTGCTACTGCGCTAAGTAGCACATAAGCGACAGCCCGAAAGCGGAAGCGTAGAACGTTGTTGAAAGTGGCGTTAGCTACGCTGAAAGGGAGGGTAACGACTGCCAACATCATGAGGTTACTGTACTGTGCATCGTTGGTCGCCAACTGGGCCAGTAGGCCGGTAAAGAGCAGCAGTAGCAGGCAAGCCGCCACGCTGAAGATCAGGCCAAAGTAGAGCCAGGCCGTAGTCACCTCTCTGCGCCTCTGCTCATCATTACTGTCGAAGTAGGAGATGTTAGCCGCAGCGTCCATGCCAAAGATCAACAGCACGAATAGGAGTGTGCTGGCATTCTGTACATTGGTGTAGATGCCATACTTGTCCGTGGTGAAGCTGTTGGAGTAGACAAAGCTAAGGATAACGCCAATGCCCCGCACCAGTGAGCCACCAACCCCATAGATTAGCGAGTCCTTCGATAGTTGCTTTACCCGTTGGGCTAGCACTGGCTAGTTCCCCGCCAGCATCTGGCGGTAAACCCTATCGAACTTCGTGCCAACTGCGGCGTAACTGTAGCGGTCGTTAGCGTAGTGAGCAATCTCCTCTGCATCAAACTCGCTGTAGTGATCAAGCATCCAGAGCAGACCATCATGCAGGGATTGTACGTCGGCAACTTCAACCAGGTGTCCAACTCGCTCGTTAATCGCGTCCTCTACCCCAGCCCAGCGCGTGCTAAGTACAGGCTTGCCAGTGGCTAGAGCTTCGAGCATAACTACTACTAGCCCTTCGCTGAGGCTAGCCAGTACCAGGAAGTCACACGTTTGCATCATAGCCGCCACTTGGTCTTTGCTCCTGAGACCATGAAACCTCACCTTGTTGCGGATGCCCAGTTTGTCTACTAGCTGCTCGTACTCTGCCCGCTTCTCCCCGTCCCCTACAATGTCGAGGAAGAAGTCTTCGCGCTCTTGCTGCAGCTGCCCCAGTGCCTCTAGCAAGTAAGAATATCCCTTATAATCTGCCAGGAGAGCAACTATCAGCATCCGTTTTGCCTCGCCAGTTGTTCGCTGTTGTGGGCTGGTTGGCTTAAAGATGCTAGTGTTAACTACGTTAGAGGTCACAGAGAAAGGTCCACTGGAGCCATACTGCTGCAAAACTCGCTGCATACTGTGGCTCACTGGGCAAACGTAATTCATCGCTTTCAGCACACGGCGTACCAGATAGTTCCGCAGTGGGTCGGTCAGGTGCATACTAAAAGGATTGCTGTTCTCACTGAGAACCATTGGGATACGGTAGCGACGACTGATCGCCCAACCCAGCAAGCCAGCCGGGTAAATCACTTGCACGTGTATTATGTCAGGCCTGAACTCGCGACGCAAGCGGCTAAACTCGCCCATGCCCGCCCAAAGGTAGCGGCTAAGAGTAAGCAGGGTTGCTATGTAGTAAGTAGGGCTGTGGCTGGCTGGTGTGCTTGCCACTGGGCTGATCGCTGGCATGAGCGGGGTGGTTGGCTGTTGCGCTGGCGCACTGCGCCCAAACAGCTTCTGCAATCGTCTACGGGCGTTGTTCAGTCTGCGTCTGATAGCAGGCGTAGGCGGTATCAGGCCACGCTTGATCGTGCGAATGCCCTCGTCATCATAGTTGCGGTAGGGCTGATCCTGCGCTGTCTGGTAGATCACGGCTACGTTGTGGCTAAGGCTAACTGCTTTTACATACTCACGGTTGAAGATGCCAAGTACTGGATTCTGTTCGTTGGGGTACCAGCTTGGAAGAAACAACACGTTTAGCCTATCCTGGTCGTGCGATCCTTGCATCCTACTGCCCTACGCCCAGGTAGATCAGCCCAGCAGCTTCTATCTCAGCCCGCTGCTGGCGCAAGGCGTTGCGGCCATCGAGCAGTACGCGCACCCCAGCCGCAACCAGCCGCTGCCAGTCCAGCAACTCCTTGTACTGGTCGTGGTATGCTTGCAGGATCACTGCCTCTGCGCCGCTATCGTAGAGGTCACGGGCAACCTCTGCGTGCTTCGCCAGCTCCTCCGCTGTCCAGAGTGGGTCGTGCAATCGCACATCCGCGCCACGTTCGGCCAGCCCCTTGAGTAGCAGGTGGGTAGTGGAGAAAGCGTCCTCCTTGACATTCTCGCGGTAGCTGAGGCCGAGGATCAGCACCCGCTTGCCACGCACATCACCCATCGCCTGGGCCAGCAAGTCGAGACCATAAGCGGCCATGCTGTCGTTGAGGGCGCGGCTGCGACGCACCAGGTCAAGCTCACCTGCGGCGGCGGCGTTCGCCATGAAGTAGGGATAGACAGGGATGCAGTGGCCGCCCACGCCCAGGCCGGGGTTGTGAATGTGCGAGTAGGGCTGAGTATTGGCGGCGGCGAACGCATCCAGGGCGTTGATGCCGTTGCTGGCAGCAAAGCGGGCGAACTCATTGGCTAGGGCGATGTTCACATCTCTGTAAGTCGTCTCCGCCAGCTTGACGAACTCCGCCGTCTCTGCGTTGGCGACCAGGCGTACCTGCGTCCCTTCGTCCAATGCCGCGTGGTAGAAGGCAACTGCCCGTTCTGCGCTGGCTGTGTCGGTGCCACCCACCACTTTCGGATAGCTCCGCAGGTCGCTGAAGATGCGGCCAGAGTAGACCCGCTCTGGGCTGAAGGCGAGCAAGAAATCCTTGTCTTGCGCTAGCCCGCTACCCTCAGCCAGCATCTGGCCCAGGCGATTGCGCGTGGTGCCGACCGGCAGGGTCGTCTCGTAGATCACCAACGTACCCGCTTGCAGGCCACGGGCAACATCTCGCGTGGCCGAGTCTATGATGCGGTAGTCGATCTGGCGTTGCCCATCCACCAGCAGCGGCACAACAATAACGACCACGTTGCTTTCGCGCACTGCTGCTGCCGTGTCGGTTACGGCTCGCAGCTTGCCAGCGGCGACTGCGGCAGCCACCCGCTCCTCCAGGCCAGGCTCCTCCAGGATGGGGGAGTGACCGCGGTTGACTGCGGCGACCACAGCGGGGTTGATGTCCGCGCCGATCACGGCTAGCTCGCGCGCAGCAAATTGGGCCGCCAGTGGCAAGCCGATCTTGCCCAGGCCCACGACTGTTACCTTAAACTCGCTCATATGCTCCTTCTTGCATCCACATCACTCTTTACCTCCAGGCTAGTTGTTGGCTTGCTTCACTTCGCTGCCTTTGCCTGCGTCCACGATCATCTGCACGATCTTGAGCGCAGCGAGTCCATCTGCACCGCTGACGGCTGGTTCGCGGTCCTCGGCGACAGCGCGCAGGAAGCTCTCGATCTCGTTACGCAGTGGCTCCTTACGCTCGATCTTCAGGCGAGTCATCGCCCCCTCGCTCACCCCGCTGATCGCCCGCAACGCATCCCAGTTGCTGTGGGCATAGTCGTTCTCGTAGAAGTACAAATCCTGGGTGATATAGTTGGCGACGAACATCCCCTTTTCGCCCGTGACCATCAACTCGCGTATCTTGGTCGGGGTCAGCCAGTTAATGTCTAGCACGCCAATCACGTCGCTCTTGAAGCGCACCAGGCCGCTGAGGATGTCTTCGTGGCCGGTGTGGATGCGGCGGGCCGTCTCTGCAAAGACGCGTACGGCCTCGCTGCCAGTGAGGTAGCGCATAATATCGTAGTCGTGGATTGCCAGGTCAATCACCACCCCCACGTCGGCGACGCGGGCGGGGAAGGGGCCGAGCCTACGGGCGTGTATCTGGAAGACGCGGCCCAGTTCGCCTGCATCCAACCGCTTCTTTAGCTCCGATACGGCAGGGTTGAAGCGTTCGATGTGGCCGACGGTGAACTTGACCGCCTTCGCCTTCGCCGCCGCAATCATCTCAATCGCCTCGGCTTCGGTTGCCGCTATCGGCTTCTCGACCAGCAGGTTAACCCCCGCCGCGATCACGTCAAGAGCGATCTTGTGGTGTAGGGTGGTCGGCACAGAGACCGTCACCACGTCTGGCTTTTCGCGCTCTAGCAGTTCGCGGTAATCGGTGTAGTGGGGGACGTGCAGTTGGCCGCCAACGCGGGCTGCCGTTGCCGGGTCGTTGTCAGAGACGGCTACCAGGTCGGCCATCTCGATCTCGTTGTAGACGCGAGCGTGGTTGCGACCAATCGCCCCCACGCCAATCACGGCTACTCTTAGTTTCTTATCTGCCAAAGGGCTGATCATCCTCTCGCTTGTTATGCTCCGCCCGCCTATTTTACCCTATCGCGGCGATTGCGTCAAAGCCAGGCTGCGCTAGCCGCTTTGCAGCGTAGCAGGGGGGTGGCTGGGCAAGACCGCTCCCCCCTGCACTACAACTTACTTGCTCTGCTCGTACCAGCTAAAGGGGTAGCTGGGGTCGTCTAGCTCCAGGGCAGCGGTGGTGTAGTGCAAGGGATGGAAGGTGTCGATCATCACTGCCAACTCCTCCGTCGCTTCCTTGCCGATACTAGCTTCGGCTGCGCCTGGCGCGGGGCCGTGCGGGATGCCGTGCGGGTGCATGGTGATGCTGCCTGGTTCGATCCCCTTGCGGCTCATGAAGTTGCCGTTGACGTAGTAGATCATCTCCTCGCTGTCGATATTGCTGTGGTTGTAGGGCGCAGGGATGCCCTCCGGATGGTAGTCGAACTTGCGCGGAACGAAGGAGCAGACCACGAAGTTTGGCCCCTGGAAGGTCTGATGCACCGTCGGCGGCTGGTGGATGCGCCCAGTGATCGGCTCAAAGTCGCGGATGTTGAACTTCCAGGGGTAGAGGTAGCCGTCCCAACCCTCTACATCGAAGGGGTGGGTCTGGTAGAAGTAGGCGGTGGCAAGGCCGCCAGCACGGACGACGACCTCGTATTCCCGCCCTGCCACTGGCTCCTCAGCGACGCTGGCTAGCTCGGTTGGGCCGCTCAGGTCGCGCTCGCAGAAGGGGGAGTGTTCCAGCAGTTGGCCGTACTCGTTGCGGTAGCGTTTTGGCACCTCGATGCGCCCACTGGCCTCCGTTACCAGCCAGCGTTGTCCATTGGGGCTGGCCGCGCCATCCATCGCCACCTGGTAAGTAGTGCCATGTGGCAGGATCACGTAGTCGCCCTCCTCGTAGGGGAGAGTACCGAAGTTGGTGAGGAATGTGCCGCGCCCCTCATGGATGAAGTACATCTCGTCGGCCTGCGAGTTGCGATAGAAGTAGGGCATCGCTTCGGTGGGGCGGGCGACTGCGATTCGCACATCGTTGTTGAACATCAGGATGCGGCGAGCGGTGATCGGGTTGCCACCTTGTGGCGCGTTCAACGTTTTGAGGTGATGGTGGCGTTGCACCTCCTCTGGCACCGCGACGGGGGTCAGGGCGGCGGTCATCTCTGGGCAGGGGCGGATTTTGGTCGCCCTCACTGGTGGATTGTAATGGTAGAGCAGGCTGGCGACCCCGCTGAAGCCCTCAACCCCAAACAGCTCCTCGGTGTAGAGCTTGCCATCGGGACGGCGGAAGATCGTGTGCCGCTTGTGCGGAACCTGCCCCATCTTCATGTAGGGAGGCATCGGCGACTCCTTTCTGGTGGTGTGGTCAGCAGCGCGGCTTGTGGCAAGCCCGGTCTATACCGTCCGCTGCTCACTCGTTGCTGACCACTGGGTTAGTGATAACGCCGAGGCGTTCTATCTCCAATTCTACCACATCTCCCGCTTGCAGCCAGGGGCCGCGCCCAGCAGTCAGTTCGAGCAAGCAGCCGCTGCCGACCGTGCCGCTGGCGATCACGTCACCGGGGTAGAGCCACACATCGCGGCTGGCGTGGGCGAGTAGTTGGCTGAAGGAGAAGTGGATGTCGAGCATATTGCCTGCGCTATGCTGTTCGCCGTTCACCTTCGCGGTCATGGCGAGGTCGTAGCGTTCTTCTGCCCCCACGCCACTGCTGCGGTCGGCTAGTTCGTCGGGGGTGACGAGTGCAGGGCCGAGCGTGGTGGCAAAGTCCTTCGCCTTCGCTGGGCCGAGACCGACCTTCATCTCTGCCTGCTGCACGTCCCGCGCCGACCAGTCGTTCATCACCATGTAGCCCGCGATATAACTGCCCGCCTCCGCAGCCGTGAGGTTGCGACCAGGCCTGCCGACAACGCAGGCAACCTCTAGCTCATAGTCGAGTGCGCTGGTCTGCGGCATCCGCAAGGGAACGGAGCTAGCGATCACCGCCTGGTGGTTGCTGAAGTAGAAGGCGGGAGCCTGAAACCACTCCTCGATCATCGGCAAGCCCCGATTGCGGCGGGCTGTCTCCACGTGGGCGCGGAAGGCGTAGAAGTCGCGCAGGCTGCGGGGGCGCGGGAGCGGTGGCAGGAGGGTGGCGCGGCCACGGTCAATCGTCAGTTGCCAGGCCCGCTCCTGGTCGTCGGCGGCCAGGTCAGCCAGCAGGGTGAGCAGGGCGCGCACCTCAGCCAGGGGATCGAAGCTTGGGATTAGGTCAGGTTCGCCGAACACGGTTGCGCCATAGCCGCGATCCAGGGTCGCCAGCAGGCTGTTGCTGGGGGCGAAGTTGCTGATCTGACGGCGGTGCATCTCGTTGGGGGCGAGGTTGCGCTGCGCCCAGCGATGCAGGTCGGGCAGGCTAACCAGCCTCTCCTGCTCCCCTATGCTGACCAGTGCGCCAAAGCGGTCGTCGCGGCCATAGCCGCCCAGCCTGCGGATCGTGTAAGTTACCAGCTTCATGTCTGCCCCCTCGTCGCTGTCGGCTCGTCACGGCGCATCTCTGCTCATAAAGAAAGAACAAGCCTACATCGCCCAACAATGGCTGCCTAGGGCAATAGTACTCCAACCCTTGCTAGCGAACGGCTGGGTACCAGTTGGGGCTATTGCTGCGCCGAGGGCGAGCAGGTCGGGCGGTAATAGCCTCCAGTGGACTAAAACGGCGGCCAACTGCGGCGTTTGCGCTGCGTACCAGGCGTGTTCAACCTCCCGCATCAGCAGCGCACAGTCAAAGGTGCAGCTACCAGCCGGGAACTGTTGGTGGTTGTCAAAGAAGCTAGACTGCACCTGTTGGATCGCCAACGGCACCACTTGCCAGTTGAAGGCGTGTAGCCGAATGCCCTGGATCAGGCCGCCACCCTGGGCAGGCGAGTAGCCTATCGCGCCGTGTTCAAAGAAGGCCGAGGCTTCGGCTACGTTCTGGAAGACTGAGGTGGCGGGCAGCGATTCTGCCACATCACCCTCGACTACGACGTGAGTCTGCTGGTCGTCGCTATCTACTGCCACATAGAGATGCTGCTTCTTCTCGACCACCTGAAAGCGGGCGTGCTGGTGGAAACCAGGCACCAGGCGGCCACCGAGCAAAACGTTCAGCCGGGAGGCACTGTCGCGGCGGGGGATGTAGACCCCTTCGCGTAGCTTGCCCTGTTCCTCCCACTCGACGGCAATGCGGTGGGCTGCGTTCTCCGAGCGCAGGCCAACAAAGGCCGGGAGGCCACGTGGCCGCAGGTGGGCCAGGCGGATCAGGCAGATGCCCGCGATGCCCTTGCCCTGCACCAACTTCGGGCGGAAGGGGGCAGGCAGGAGCGTGCTGAGTACAGCGGGGTCAACCTGGTAGTTGACAAGGATGCGGCGGTCTATCACCCCACGCATAACAGGAAAAAACATCACATACCTCCAGTACAACTGGGTGCTTTTGGCTGCCAAAGTAGCAGCACTCACCCCCAGATATTTTGGCATCAGCAGGTCGCCAGGGGCAACTGCAACTGGTAGTGCTTCCCTTCGACCCAGGTTTACAAGCATCAACTGTGCCTCTGTTCTACCAAAGTCGCAGCCCTTGTAGTTGCTTGAGAGTGTGCGTCCTGCTGGATAGCCTCGTGGCGCACCTGTCTGGCAGCACAGCAGGTTGGCATTGCACCCGCTCAAAGGGGTGCTGGCCTAATCCTCGAAACGTACCTCGACGGCGTTACGGTGGGCAGGCAGCCCCTCGGTGGTCGCCAGCACATCTATGCTGGCGCGGATGCTGGCGAGACCGTCGCGGGTTAGCTCCTGCACTTCGACCATGCGGCTGAAGCTGTCTACTGAGAGGCCGCTGTAGAGGCGGGCCGCCCCACCCGTGGGTAGCACGTGGTTGCTGCCGCTGGCATAGTCGCCCGCGGGTTCGGGGGCGTAGGGGCCGAGGAAGACCGCCCCCGCATTCGTCACCTGCTCCAGCGCAAGATGGTTGCCATCCCCTGCAAGGATGATCTCTAGGTGTTCGGGGGCGTACTCGTTGGCGAAGGCTATCGCCTCCTGCACGTCGGTGCAGACGAGGATCGCGCCGTAGCTGTCCAGTGCCTTGCGGATGGTCGGGGCGGTCGCCAGGCCCTCCAGTTGGCGTTCGACCTCGGCGGCCACCTGCGCGGCCAACTCTGGCGAGGTGGTTAGCAGCACGCCCGCCGACTCCTCACCATGCTCGGCCTGCGACATGAGGTCGGCGGCGACGAAGCGTGGGTCAGCCGTGCCGTCCGCGATGATCAGCACCTCACTAGGGCCAGCGGGCATATCAAGCTCTACCCCCGCGTCGCGCACCAGCAGCTTGGCGACAGCGACGTAGAGGTTGCCCGCGCCGAACACCTTGTAGACGGCGGGGATCGTCTCGGTGCCGTAGGCCATCGCGCCGATAGCCTGCGCTCCGCCTACCTTGTAGATGTGTTCGATGCCCGCTTCCTTTGCGGCGACGAGGGTGGGGGCGGGCAGGCTGCCGTCTGGCGCGGGGGGGGCGCACATCACCCGCAGCTGGCAGCCCGCCAACCGCGCGGGGATGCCCGCCATCAGCACGGACGAAGGGTAGATTTTGCGCCCGCCGGGGACGTAGAGGCCGACGCGCTCGATTGCCCGCCGCACCCGCCAGATGTGGATGCCAGGCGTGGTTTCGACCACGTGTTGGCCTTCGATCTGGGCCTGGTGGAAGGCGGTGATGTTGGCGGCAGCCTGGCGCAAACTGTGCAGGAAGGCTGGACTGACGCTGGCGTAGGCGCGCTCGACCTCGGCTTCGCTCACCCGCAAGTCCTGCAACTCTACGCCGTCAAAGCGGCGGGTGTAGTCGCGCAGAGCCGCATCGCCCTCAGCCCGCACGCGGTCAAGTATCTCGCGCACCACGCCCCGCACCCGCTCGGTGTCGCTCTCGGCCCGGCGCATAATGCGGCTACGTTGCTCGGTGGTCAGTTGGTTGAGGTGGCTAGTCAACATGTCACGTAGATTCTCCTTTATGTGGCTACTGGTACTACGTTCGTAATCCAAATGTACTATGCCAAGCATCTTGTTTTTTTTCTTGATGATGCTGTATGATGGGTCTATCGAGCCACCAATACCTAGATAGATGGAGGGGAAACTTATGCACTGTAGCAACTGTGGTAACGTAGCTTCCGTTGGTAGCAGGTTTTGTAGTATGTGCAGTGCGTCACTTCTCGGTCAGCCGAGTGGCTATGGACAGCCTACCTTCTCAGCACTCACGCTACTTCAGGCATACGAACGCAACATGACTCAATATGCTGATCTAGCGAAGAGTGGCGGGTTTTCTAATAGCGGGTACGGCGCGTGCCAAAGCGCGTTCGACGCGTTCCAAAAAGAGTCAGTTGCACAGTTGTTGCAAGGCATAACATCGCTCTCCAGCACTGATCAAGTCATTAGCCAAGAGCAGGTGCTTTCATTCAACAGCCTGCTACATGAACTGGCAAATAATAAGAGAGAGATTGGACCGTCAGCCTTTTTTACTTTCACGCCAGAAGGTATGTTGATTAGCAGAGACCATCGCGCCCATGTGCAAGCAGCCTTTAACACGGTGGTGGATCAACAGAATAAGAAACGTAGGTGAACTTTATCTATTCGCCCGCCAGATAGCGGTCAAGGTAGGTTGGCATCGTGGTTGCTCCATAGCGTAAGGCAGATACCACAAGGGTACTAGCTGCGCGTCGCAAGCCCAGCCCCTACGGAAGTAACAGCTTGTCTATGCTCCCCTTCGTGCTGGGCAGCGAGTCGGCGCGGCGGGGGTCAATGGTGACGGCCTGGTAGAGGGCGCGAGCGAGTGCTTTGAAGATCGCTTCAGCCCGGTGGTGGTCGTTGCGGCCCCGCAGCAGGCGCACGTGCAGGTTGAGGCGCGCCTCCTTCGCAAAGCTGTCGAGGAAGTGCCAGATCAGGTCGGTGCTGAGGTCGCCCACCTTCGGGTTGCTGAACTTGGCGCGGATGTCGCTGTAGCCACGCCCACCAATGTCTACCACGACCTGGGCAAGAGCTTCGTCGAGCGGTACAGTCGCGTCGCCCATACGGTTGATGCCACGCTTGTCGCCCAGTGCCTGGTTGAAGGCGCGACCGAGGACGATGGCGGTATCCTCCACCGTATGATGCTCATCAATGTGGTAGTCACCGCTGGCCCGCACAGTTAGGTCGAACAAGCCATGCTTCGCCAGCGCATCGAGCATATGGTCGAGGAAGCCGCAGCCGCTCTGCACGTCGGCCACGCCAGTGCCGTCAATGTTGATCTCAACACTGACCTGGCTCTCTTTGGTGTTGCGCTCCGCTCTGGCGCGCCGCTGGTTGTCATCCATCTCAAGCCCCTTCGGTCAGTCTGTAACTACAGAGTAGTAGCGGCCAGCCTGCGGACGAGCTATGCTGCGCCTGCGACTATTGCTAGGTAAGGATTATACCAAATGTAAGCAAAAAAACCCTCCCCCAGCCGTGCCTGACACCAGTGAGGAAGGGTTTTCGCTCTTGCTGTTGGCCTAAGCGACTACTTCGGCGGGGGTGGCAGGCTGCTCCAGCCGCTCGGCTACGCTGAAGCGCAGCTTGCCTTCGTCATCGCTATCCACCAGGATAGTGTCGCCAGACTTGAAGGTGCCGCGCAGCAGTGCCTTGCTGATCGGGGTCTCCAATTCCTTCTGCACCAGCCGCTTGAGCGGGCGTGCGCCGAAGTCCTTGTCGTAGCCGTTGGTAGCCAGGTACTCCTTCGCGCTATCGCTCAGGGTGATGCTCAGGCCCATGTTGCCCGCCCGCTTCGCCAACTCCTGGGCCTGAATCTCCACGATCTGCTTGAGGTCGGCCAGGGTCAGGTTGCTGAAGACGATCACCTCGTCTACGCGGTTGAGGAACTCTGGACGGAAGAAGCGGCGCAGGGCCTCGTCAATGCTCTTGCTAGCCTTGCGCTGGGCGGCTGCATCGCGCTCCTCCTCGTTGTTGGTGTTGCTGAAACCCGCCTTGCGGAAGCCAATCGGGTCGGCCTTCGGTAGGAACTCGTTGCCGATATTCGAGGTCATGATGATCAGGGTGTTGCGGAAGTCTACCGTGCGCCCTTGCCCATCGGTCAGGCGACCATCGTCCAGCACCTGCAAGAGGCTGTTGAAGATTTCGGGGTGCGCCTTCTCAATCTCGTCGAAAAGGATCACCTGGTAGGGGCGGCGGCGCACGGCCTCAGTTAGCTGCCCACCCTCGTCGTAGCCGACGTAGCCGGGAGGCGAGCCGATCAGCCGGGCGACGCTGTGCCGCTCGCCATACTCGCTCATGTCTACGCGCACCATCGCGCTCTCGTCGTCGAACATGAAGGCAGCCAGGGCCTTCGCCAACTCCGTCTTGCCCACCCCGGTCGGGCCGAGGAAGATGAAGCTACCAATGGGGCGATCTGGGTCCTTGAGGCCAGCACGGGCGCGGCGGATCGCGTCGCTCACTGCCTCAACAGACTCGTGCTGCCCGATCACCCGCTTGTGTAGCGCGTCCTCCATGTCGGCCAGCTTCGCCATCTCGTCGGCCATCATGCGCTTGACTGGGATGCCAGTCCACTTGCCGACGATCTCGGCAATGTCCTCCTCATCCACCGTGTCATCCACATGATGTTCGGCGATCCACTGCTTCTTGGCCTCGTTGTAGCGCAGTTGCAGCGCGTCATGCTCGGTCTTGAGCAAAGCAGCCTGCTGGTAGTCCTTCGCCTCGCCAGCCTGCTCCATCAGGGCGTTCAGTTCGCCCAGGCGCGTTGCCATCTCCTTCAGTTCGGGGCTGACACTAAAGAGGTCAAGGCGCACCTTCGCCGAAGCCTCGTCCATCAGGTCAATCGCCTTATCAGGCAGGAAGCGGTCACTGATGTAGCGGTGGCTGAGGGTGACAGCGGCCTTGATCGCCTCATCGGTGATCGTCAGGCCGTGGTGATCCTCATAAGCCTTGCGTAGCCCCTTAAGGATTTCGATAGCATCTTCGGGGCTGGGTTCGTCCACGAAGACGGTGGCGAAACGACGCTCCAAAGCAGCATCCTTCTCAATGTGTTTGCGATACTCGTTGAGGGTGGTCGCGCCGATGCACTGAAGTTCGCCACGCGCCAGAGCGGGCTTAAGCATCTGGCCCGCGTCCATCGCGCCCTCGGCAGCCCCCGCGCCAACGACAGTGTGTAGCTCGTCAATAAAGAGGATGATCTCCTTCTTGGCGCGCTTCACTTCCTCCATTACCCCCTTCAACCGCTCCTCAAACTCACCCCGAAACTTGCTACCCGCGATCAGCGCAGCCAGATCGAGCGAAACCACGCGCTTACCTTGCAGTATCTCTGGCACATCACCGCTGGCAACCTTCTGGGCCAGCCCCTCTACGATAGCTGTCTTGCCCACGCCCGGTTCACCTATCAGCACAGGATTGTTCTTGCTGCGGCGGGCCAGCACCTGCATCACGCGGCGAATCTCGTCGTCGCGGCCAATCACCCGGTCGAGCTTGCCCCGGCGCGCGAGTTCGGTCAGGTCAACACTGTAGCGTTCCAGCATCTGATAGCGGCTCTCGGCCTGCGCGTCGGTTACACGCTGGTTGCCGCGCACGTCGCGCAGTGCCTTGTAAATCTTCTCCTGGTCAATGCTGGCCTCGGCCAGGATGCGGCTAGCCGCCCCGCCGCGCTCGGCAGCAATGGCGAGGAAAAGGTGTTCCGTGCTGATAAAGTCGTCGCTGAGGCGTGAAGCCTCCTCCGCAGCCACTTCGAGCAGCCGCTTGGCGCGCATGGTGATGTAGATTTGGGCCGCCTGCGAAGCGTAGGGTGTGGAGTAGGTGCGGGCGACCAGGTTCAGGGCTTCGTCGGCCTTGCGCTCAAGAGCCTGCGGGTCAGCGTTCATCTTCTGCACCAGGCGTGGTACAACCCCTCCACGTTGGCGGAGCAGCGCAAGCAGGATGTGTTCGACATCCAACTGGCTGTGGTGCTTCTCCTGCAAGATAGCGTGGGCCTGTTGCAGGGCTTCTTGAGCAAGGTCGGTAAATCGCTCGTTCATTATAATTTGTTCCCCAATCTTTGTGCATGGATCGCTTGAAAACTGCTTACCTTGATATTATAGCCCTCAAGGTGGCTGATAACTACTTGAGTAGCGTTAGACCAAAATTGCCTGTCACCGCTCACCGCTGCTCAGCACGCGGTTGGATGGCGGGGCGGTCGCCCCCACATTGCGGCGTAGCTGCTCTACTTCAGCCCGCATCTCGGCGATCTGCTCGCTCATGTTGATGATGATCTCGGCCCCCGCCAGGTTTACACCCAGGTCGTTGATTAGCCGTTGTACGCGGCGCAGGCGGGCGATGTCGAAGTCGCTGTAGAGGCGAATGTTGCTGCGCCGCTGGGGATTGACCAGGCCCACGCGCTCGTACATCCGTAGAGTCTGGGGGTGGACGCTGACTAGCTGGGCAGCAATGCTAATGATGTAGCGGGGGGTGCGGTCGCTCTGCTCCTCAACCTCGATGTAGCCACGCTCGCTGATCATCATGGCTGCACCTCCTGCTCGTCGCGGTGGTCGCGTAGGGTGGCGAACTGTTCGCGCTCGAACTCGCTGAGGCTGTTGGGCAGCACTACATCCACCCGCGCCAGCAGGTCGCCCCGCCGTTCGCCGCCCAGTGCAGGCATCCCCTGCCCACCCAGGCGCATGATCATCCCGTTCTGTGTTACCGGCTTGATCGTCACTGCGATCTTCGACCCCTTGAGCGTGGTCAGCGTCACTTCGCCACCGAGCAAAGCGGTGTAGAGATCAACGGGCAGGTTGAGGCGCGGATTATCGCCCTCGCGCTCAAAGCGGCTGTGGGGCTGGACGTTGACCAGCAGGTAGAGGTCGCCATTGCTGCCCCCGTTGCGGCCCGCCCCACCCTGCCCGGCTAGCTTGATGCGGCTGCCACTCTGCACTCCCGCTGGTATCTTCACTTCCAGCTTCCTTACACGCTTGACTTCGCCGCTACCGAGGCAGGTGGGGCAGCTATGCACCTCACTGCGCCCCTTCACCACGTTGCGGACAGCCCCCTCACCGCGACAGGTCTTGCACACCTCGCTGATCGCCAGTTGCATCTCGCGCTGGCTGCCACCAAACGCCTCCTCCAGGGTGATCTCCACTGGTTGGTCGAAGTCGTCCCCGCGCTGCTGGAAGCTGCCACTACCGAAGCCAGGCCCATAACCAGCATAGCCGCCCCGCCCAGTGCTGCTGCGGCTGCCGCCCGCAGGGTTGCCGTTGCGGAAGTAGTCGAACAGGCTATCAAGCTCTGACGGGTCAGCCGCACTGCCACCCGCCGCATAGCTGCCCCCTGCATAGCGGCTGTAGTCTACCGCCGGTTCGCCGAAGTAGCTCCTGCCCAGGGTGTCGTACTTCTTGCGCTTCTCCGGGTCGGACAGCACCTCGTAGGCTTCGTTAATCTCCTTAAACTTCGCCTCTGCCGTCTTGTCGCCGGGGTTGACATCAGGATGATACTTGCGTGCCAGTTTGCGGTAGGCACTCTTGATCACCTTTTCGTCGGCGGTTTTCTCTACGCCGAGCAGCTTGTAATAATCTTTGTATTCAACAGCCATCTAAATTGCCCCCACCTTCTGCTAATCGCCACTAGCTCTTGCCTATGCAGAGATCATAGCACTTGAGCGTACCGCTGTCAAGGTGCGGGCGCATTAGAGGATGGTTTGAACCCGGCCCCAAGTAGCAACTAGCACGCTGGCCCCGCAATTGCTTGTAGCCAGCAAGCAACAGGCACCAGGAGACCACAAGATGGAGAGTAACCCAAACAGTCTGATCCCGCCACTCAACCCAACTACGCAGCCTGCCGACGAGCAGGACCAGCCTGCGCCCTTCGCTCTCGACGCTATCTTCGACGCGCCGCAGCCTGCGCCTGCCCCGACTGAAGATGCCCTGCCCCCGCTCAAGCTGCCGCCCCAGGGCCAGCAACTCAGCCAGCCACAACCAGCATCGCCACCCCCGCCCGACGACGACTTCTAGCCCTTCAGGCGGAAGACCTGGCCGTAGACTCGCCAGCGTTGGCGAAGCTCCTGCTCGTCAAACTGACCGCGTATCTGCTTGTGCCAATCGGCCAGTGCATTCCAGAGCATAGCTGTGCGCGTGAGCAGGCGGGCGACAGCACGGAAGGCGGGTGGCTTGTGCAGACGATAATAGCGCGCCCGGCTGCGCTGCAACTCTACGAACATCCGCCCCGGCTGTTGGCGGGTGCTTTGGCCCGCAAAGTGGATGAAGCGGGCGACGGGCAGGCTGTAGACCTGCCAGCCGCTGGCTCGAATGCGCTGCTGCCAGTCTACCTCCTCCGCGTACATGAAGAAGCCCTCGTCGAAGCCGCCAGTCTGCTCAAAGGCGGCGCGGCGGATGCCCATTGCCGCGCCGAGGATGAAGTCGGGGCGGAAGGGTTGCTCGTAGCCAGCTACATCCTCGTTGTAGCGACCGTTCAGCGGCGTATCGGTCAAGCGGGGGAGCAGGGGGAACAGGTCGAGGGCTACCTGCACGAGAGTGGGGAAGCGGAAGGCACTGCGCTGCACGCTACCATCCGCGTTGAGCAGGCGGGGACCGACTATGCCCGCATCTGGCTGAGCGTCCAGGAAGGCAACTATCGCGCGCAAGGCTCCTGTCTGCACCAGTGTGTCGCTGTTAAGTAGCAGCAGGTGGCGACCGCCAGCGGCGCACAGCCCCAGATTAGCGGCAGTGCCGTAGCCCCGATTGCTGCCCGTCGCTATCACCCGCAGCGCAGGGTAGCTTTGGTGCAGAGCCGTCACGCTGTCGTCGGTCGAGTCGTTGTCTACTACGAGCAGTTCGGCAACGAGGCTGCTCCCATGCAGGTCGGCGTAGATCGAGGCTACGCACTGGCGCAGCAGCAGGCTGGTGTTGTAGTTGACGATGATGATCGAGAGGTCTGCTGTGCTTGTCATTGGCCCACCATTGTGTTAGAATCTGGCGCAATCCTTGCCGCTGTCGCCCTATCTTAGCACAGCAAATATAATCATTCAAGCCGGGATGTTGTTGGAAGTGGCTTACCCGCGCAGAAGCAAGTTTTCATGTACAAACAACGTAGAGTAGTAATCACTGGTCTGGGGGCGATCACCCCCCTCGGCAACTCGGTAGCGGCTTATTGGCAGGCTCTCCTGGCCGGACGGTCAGGTATCGGCTACTACACCCGCTTCGACGCAAGCGGCTACCCAACCCGTATTGGCGGTGAGGTGCGCGACTTTGCGCCAGAGGACTACATGACCGCGAAAGAGGTGAGCCGCAGCAGCCGCGTCACCCACTTCGCCATTGCTAGCGCGACCGATGCCTGGCGCGATGCCTGTCTGCCAGCCGTGCTGGACGAGCCAGAGGATTACGGCGTGCTGCTGGGGGTGGGCAACGTCAGCTTCCCCGAAACCGAGGTGGCGGCCCGCACCCTGTTCGAGCGTGGCGGCCAACGCGTCTCCCCCCACTATGTTCCCGCCAGCCTGCCTAATATGCCAGCGGCGGCGGTGGCGACTCGCTTCGGCTTGCGCGGCTACCTCTCCACCGTGGCGGCAGCCTGCGCCACCGGCAACGTAGCGATTGGCGAGGCCGCCCATGTGATCCGCAGGGGCGATGCCGAGGTGATGCTGACTGGCGGTTATGAGGCGGCCATCTGCTTGCTGGGCCAGGCTGCCTTCAACGCCCTACACGCGATGAGCCAGCGCAACGACGCGCCAGAGGCTGCCAGTCGTCCCTTCGACTGCGAACGTGACGGCTTCGTAGCGGGCGAGGGTGGGGCAACCCTGGTGTTGGAGGAGATGGAACACGCGGTCGCTCGTGGCGCGCGCATCTACGCCGAGGTGCTGGGTTATGGGGCGACCGCCGACGCTTACCACCCGGTTGCGCCCCGGCCCGATGGTGCGGGGGCGGCGGCGGCGATGCGGCGCGCCCTCAAGAGTGCGGGGGTTGCCCCAGAGGAAGTGGATTACATCAACGCGCATGGCACCAGCACGGTGCTGAACGACGTGAGCGAGACCAACGCGATCAAGCTCGTCTTCGGGTCGCTGGCCCAGCGGATACCAATCAGCGCGACCAAATCCATGCTCGGCCACCTGCTCAGTGCGGCGGGGGCAGTGGAGGCAGTCGCCAGCGTAATGACCATCCACGACGGCGTGATCCACCCGACGATCAACTATCACACCCCTGACCCGGCCTGCGACCTCGACTACGTGCCGAACGTAGCCCGCAGGCAGCGGGTACGGACTGTCCTCTCCAACTCGTTCGGCTTCGGCGGCCAAAACGCCTGCCTGGTGCTGCGGGCCTGGGACTGAGTAGAGGCTGGACTACGGTTTGCTGAGAAGTGGAGGCGGGGGTGGCTTGCCTGCGCCACATAGGTTATAATAGTCGGGTGAGGGCGCGTCTCTTTGCGCCCAGCATCCTTGTTCAAGATAACCATGCAGAAGGTAGGCTAATGCAAACTTTTGTCAATCGGGCATACATCAAGGCCAGGCTCCAGCTAGCCCGGCGGTTGCAGATTATCGGCTTCGTGATCCTCGGTGGCGCGTTCCTCCTTGCGTTCCTGCCTGGTGGCATCCTCGGCAGCGGTGCCGCAGCGACTAGCAGCGACTGCGGCGCGGTACTCACAGGCACCCAGACGATCAGCAACACGCTCAAGGCAGGCAGCGGTGTAGTTAGCAGCAGCCTGCCCCTAACCAGCAGCGGGGTAGTCAGCGGCACAGCGGGTGGCGCGGCAACTGCGCCCGCTACCTCTGGCATCAGCCTGCTGATCTACTACATCGGGCTGATCGTTGGCTTCTTCGTAATGACCAGCGGGCAGTGGCTCAACCGCAAGTGGAAGGAGGAGCCGCACAAGAAGCTGGTGGCCGAGTTGCACGACTTCAACAACCGCTATGTCTTCTACAACTATCTGCCCCTCAGCCGCGCCCTGGTGCTTGACCACATGATCGCTGGGCCAGGCGGCTTCCTGGTGATCCAGTTGCAGCAGGATTATGGCCGCATCATCTGCCGCAACAACCGCTGGCAACGGCGCGTGGGCTTCATCGACCGCATTGGCTCTATCGGCGCACCCGCCCTCGGCAACCCCACCCTTGCCCTAGACGCGCAGATCGTCAACCTGACCAACTTCCTCAAGGCCCAGGGGGTCGCCAACCCAACGGTCAAGGGGGCGATTGTCTTCAGCAACGACCGGGCGCAGATCGACATAGATGGCTGCAAGTACCCGGTCTTTGAACACATCTTCCTCAGCCGCTTCGTGCGCGAGAAGCTGTCGTTCAACGAGGGCGATCTTGCCCATGAGGGCGACGAGGAGCAGGTGTCTGCCCGCCCGCTTTCGATGACCGAGCGCACAAAGGTGAACAGTAGCCTGCTTGCGCTGATGGGTGAGGTGGAGGAGGTTGGCAAGCAGCAGGAGCCAGTCAAGGGGGCTGTCCCCAGCCGCACTCCCGCCCGCACTACTACCAGCCGCCCAACCGCCGTGCCACGCACAGGATCGCAGGCTCGCCAGGGAATCATGGAGACCGCTCGGCAGCGCGCCGAGGCCAACCGTGCTAAGGCCGATAAGGCCAAGAGTGGCGGCAAGTAGGTAGGAGTAGCTGGATGAAACGTGTACTGGCGGCCCTGGTAGTAGCCCTGGTAGCTGCTCTGCTTTTCTACGGTTATTACAGCCGCAGCGACCAGACGTGGCTACTTTGCCTGCTGGCTAGCTTCCCTGGGCTGCTCTACCTGGTCTGGCAGGGGATGCCCCAACCGAGCAGCGAGACCAATCGCACGTTGCAGCGGCTGGGCGGCACCCTGATTGCGTGCTTCATGCTGATCAGCGTCCACCTGCTCTACCAGCAGGTAGTAGCTGCCCCCACTATCCGCTCGAAGATCGGCAGCCAGGGGACGGATAACCCGATCAGCGACCCCCGCCGGGCCGATGCCGAGTTGCGCGTGCGGCGTGGGCGCATCTTTGCTGCGGACGGCCAGCCCATTGCGGACACCACAGTGTTGCCAGATGGCTACGTTGCCCGCAGCTACCCCAATGCGTATACTGGCTATCTTGCTGGCTACTACAGCCCGCTCCGCTTTGGCAACTTTGGTTTGGAGAACCTCTACGACGACTACTTGAGCGGGCGCAAGGGCAACAACCCCCTGCTCGAAGCGGAGAACAACCTGCTGCATCGCCCTACCTACGGCAGCGACCTCTACCTCACCCTGCAAGCGGACGTGCAGGAGGTGGCCCAGGATGCGCTGGCGGGCTGTGGCGGCCCGCAAAGGGGAGTCTGTCGCGGGGCGGTGGTTGTTCTCGATGTGCAGACGGGTGCGGTGCTGGCGATGGCAAGCAACCCGCGCTTCGACCCCGGCCAGATCACCGCTGACCCCGCCAGCGACCCGAAGGCCGAGCGCGACCGCATTACCGCTTACTGGAACGGGTTGGTCAACGACCCCAGCAACCCCCTAGTCTTGCGAGCGACGGCGGGCCGTTACCCTCCCGGCTCTACCTTCAAGACGGTGACGCTGGTTGCTGGGCTGGATACTGGCAAGTACACCCTCGCCAGCCCCTTCAACGACCCAGGGCAGGTTAGCCTCAACAATCAGACCGTCTACGACTGCACTACCTGTCGGCCCGCTGGCACTGGCCCACGCTACTCGCTAGTTGAGGGCTACAAGTGGTCGCTCAACGTCGTCTTCGCCATGATCGCCAACAACCTGGGCGCAGGCGAGATGGCGAAGTACATTAGCAGCTTCTACATCAGCCGCGACTTGCAGGCCGACTTTGACCTGGCGACCAGCAGCCTATGCAGCACCGCCGCCCCGACCGACATTCAGTGCATCCTCAGCGGCCCAGAGGCGAAGAACCTGAACGTCGCCAGCAGTTATGGGCAAGGGCAGTTGCAAGTTACTCCCCTGCACATGGCCCTGATCGCTGCCACCGTCGGGCGCGGCGGCGAGTTGCCCCGCCCCTACCTGGTTGACCACATCAGCCAGCACCCGGCTAGCGAGGGGCAGCCGGGCCGCGTGCTGCAAAAGACCAGCCCCCAAATGCTGACTCGCGTGATGACCCCGCAGACGGCATCCACAGCGCGGCAGGCGATGTACACCGGTGTGCAGAGCGGCTGGGCGAACGGCGCAGCGATCCCCGGCTGGGTAGTCGGTGGCAAGACTGGCACCGCCGAGACCGGGCGCGGCACCAACCACGCCTGGTTCATTGCGATCATGGGCAAGGACGCGAGCAGCCCCCAGTATGCGATCTGTGCAATGATCGAGAACGGTGGCGAAGGTAGCTCCTACGCCATGCCGATTGCCAAACGGGTGATGAGTTATATCGCAGGGCGCAAGTAGCAGCCGCCCAGTTTGGTATAATGACAGCCTATCTTAGTTTAGGAGCCAGCCCCATGTACCAGAATATCAAAGCCGAGTTGATCGCCGACCTGCATCACGCTATTGCTGCTGTGGGCCTGACCCCCCCCGCCAGCCTCGATCTCAAGTATCTATCGGGGGCATTGAGCGGCACCTGGGGCTACGCCAGTTCGGTTAGCTTCCAACTGGGCAAGGCGGCCAAGCTCAACCCCGTGGCGGTGGCCGAGCTTGTCGCCGCCCAATTGCCCGCCCGCGAGGGGATCGATCACGTGGAGACGGTCAAGGGCTACATCAACTTCTACCTGGATAGCAACTGGTTCGCCAACCAGGTGGTTAGCACCGTCCTGCGCGACGGGCCGAACTATGGGCAGGCCGCCCCAGTCGGGTTGCGGGTGATGATCGAGTTTTCGCAGCCGAACACCCACAAAGCCTTCCACGTCGGCCACCTGCGGAACGCCTGCCTCGGTAGCACGGTGGTCAACATCCTACGCAAGGCTGGCTACGAGGTGATCGGCGCGAACTACATTGGCGACAGTGGCGCGCACGTGATCAAGTGCCTCTGGTGCTACCTGCGCTTCCACAACGGCCAGGAGCCAGAGAGCGGCAAGGGTATCTGGCTTAATCGCGTCTACTCCGAAGGCAACGCCCGCCTGGAGTACCGCAATGAGGTGCTGAGTCAGGTGCGCGACTGGGTGCAGGAGGACGCAGCGGCCACCGCTACCGCCACCGCCTACCTCACCGCCAGCCCCAGCCCCGATGCAGCCTACCTGCGGGCGGCACTGCTGGGCAAGGACGGCCCCGACTACAAGGCTTTCAGCGACCATGATCTGATCTGCGACCTGTTCGACCGCCTGAGCGCAGACCGCCCTAGCAGCTTGACCGCCAACCGCGACTGGTGGGCGCAGGTTCCGGGCTGGGTGGCAGAGCAGCGCGCCCTCTGGCAGCGGTGGGAGCAGCAAGACCCGGAGTTGCTACAACTCTGGCGCGCCACCCGCGATTGGAGTATGGAGGAGTTCTACCACATCTATGAGCAATTGAACATCAAGTTCGATGCCTGGTTCTTTGAGAGTGAGGTAGAGGAGGAGGGTAAGCTGCTGGTCGCCGAGTTGGTGCGCCGTGGCCTGGCCCACGACGAGCGGCCAGTCGGCCCCGTCTACGTCAAGCTGGACGATGCTATCCGCGCCGACCCCGAATTGAGCCAGAAGTACGCGAAGCAGCTTGCGGGCAGCAATCCCGACGGCAGCGCGAAGGAGGTCTGGCGCACCCTGGTGCTGCTCCGCAAGGACGGCAGTTCGCTGTATGGCAGCAAAGACCTCGCCCTCGCTCGCCTCAAGCTAACCGATTACCACGCCGACC
This sequence comes from Chloroflexia bacterium, assembly GCA_038229595.1. Classification (GTDB taxonomy): domain Bacteria; phylum Chloroflexota; class Chloroflexia; order QHBQ01; family QHBQ01; genus JBBROH01. The sequence continues at coordinate 50,175 of JBBROH010000001.1, forward strand.
GCCTGGTATACGTGGTCGACGTACGCCAGTCGCTCTATATGCAGCAGGTCTATAAGCTGCTTGAACTGTTGCGCCTCGGTGATGAGGACAAGTTTCAGCATCTTAGCTACGAAATGGTCACGCTACCGGGCGGCGCAATGTCCAGCCGCAAGGGTAACGCTATCTTCTACGAGGAGCTAGCCAGTGGCGCGGTGGAGAAGGCGTTGGCAGTGGTCAACGAGAAGAACCCCGACCTAAGCGACGAGTTGAAGCAGGAGATTGCCACCCAGGTTGCCTTTGGCGCGATCCGCTTCGAGATGTTGAGCAAGGACAACAACCGGGTGTTGGTCTTCGACTGGGAGCGCGCTCTCAACTTCGAGGGCCAGTCTGCCCCCTACATTCAGTACCAGCACGCCCGCGCCTGCTCTGTCCTCCGCAAGGCAGAGCGGGAGGGGCTGGCGGCTCCCCAAGCAGGCGGCAGCTTCCAGTTTGCCGACCTGACGAAGGAGGAGACCGCCTTGCTGGAACTGATCGCCCGCTACCCCGACGAGTTGCAGCGCGCCGCCGAGCAGTACCGCCCGATCAACATGACCAGCTATCTGTTCGAGTTGGCTGATGCCTTCTCTACCTTCTATGACAAATGTCCAATCCTCAAGTCGGCAGCGCAGGTACAGGCCGCCCGCCTCGCCCTGACCCAGGCCACGCGCCAGACCATCGCCAACGCCCTCACCGACGTAGGTGTGGCGGCACCGCAGCAGATGTTAGCTGCCCCTACTGGGTAGCAAAAAGGGACGTGACCCTCGCGGATCACGTCCCTCGTTGTTCTGGTCGCCAAATGGGTTACTTAGGCAGGATTACGCTGTCGATCACGTGGATTACGCCATTGTCGCATACGATATCGGTCTGCACGACGTTGGCATTGTCTACCTTCACGCCGCCAGAACTCGCGTCAATGCTCACTTCGCTGCCCTCAACCGTCTTGGCCGAGTGGAGCTTGACCACATCAGCGGCCATTACCTTGCCCGCAACGACGTGGTAGGTGAGAATCTTGGTCAACTGGGGGATGTTGCCGAGCAGGCTCTCAACCGTGCCAGCTGGGAGCTTAGCGAAAGCCTCGTCGGTCGGGGCGAAGACGGTGAAGGGGCCAGCACTCTTGAGCGTGTCCACCAGGCCAGCAGCCTGTACAGCGGCCACCAGGGTCTTGAACGAACCAGCCGCTACAGCGGTATCTACAATATCAGCCACGGTCGTGATCTCCTTATATGTGAGAACTGCTTGTGCTACTCTGCGTTCGCACCCGCGAACCTATGGCAATGATACCAACCAACTCCATAACCTGTCAATGGTATGCACATGGTTTGCATATACTCTAACACATTGTTAACACTGTTATGTCCGCGAAGTGCGAGTTCGCAAAACGGGATGAGGATTGGCACCAAAACCCCTTGCGCTTTCGCATAAACTATGTTATAATCTTGACTGTACGCAAGGCACAACGAACCCGGTCTCGTACACGACGGCATTCCACCACTTCCAGGTCGGCGTGTACCTGACCACCCTGCATCATACACATCTCTCCTCTCCGCCTCTCGCGTTACGATGGCCCTCGGCAGCAATGCCGGGGGTCATCGTTTTGGCTCGCGATCCCTTGCCAGCCACAGCTATACTCCTACCTGCTCCGCTGGGCCAAGCCGCTGGCCGACTGCCTGAACCTGAACTCTCACCTCCTCCGCCCATTTCCATCTTGCGGCCAACTTAGTGTATAATGTAACAAACTATGATGGGCTACGGGCGTGGATCAGGAGAAAACGATGGCAGCAACGAATGGTGGCAGCAAGCAGTTGACGACCCGCTTGGCGATGTGGAGCGCGCGGCACGGTTGGCCGGTGATTGTGGTCTGGCTGGTGGTGGTCACCGCTCTGGTGGCGGGCGGTCTGCTTGGCTTGGGGACGCGTACCCGCGACCTGACCGATGCAGGTGAGGCGCGTACCGAGGCAGCACGCGGCAATATAGTCTTGCGGGCTGGTGGCATAGTGCAGCCCGAAACGCTGCTAGTCGTCGTCAGCCACCCAACCCTCAAGGTGACGGATGCCGAGTACAAGGCAACAGTGCTGGATGTAGCCGCCCGCCTGAGCCAGACCAGCTACAGTGCAGTGGGCAGCAAGCCACAACCGGCCTTCCCTGCAGTCTACAACTACTACGCCGTGCCTGACCCCCAGTTCGTCTCTGCCGACCAGAGTAGTACCCAGGTGGTTGCCCCGCTGAGTGGCGAGCAGGTGGCGGCGAAGGCACAGGCTTTGGCGGGGCGGGCAGCAGTAGCCGCGGCCCGCCAGGCGCACCCTGCCTACCAGATTTACAGCTACAGCGGGGTGTTGGCAGACACAGAGTTCTCCGAGCTGCTGAACAGTGACCTGGAGAGTTCGCTCAAGTTCACCCTGCCCCTCACCATGATCATCCTGCTGATCGCCTTCGGGGCGGTGGTTGCCGCCCTGGTGCCTATCCTGATGGCGATGCTGACCCTGGCGACGACCTTCAGCGTAATGGCGATCTACAGCCACCTGGTCGCTAAGATCGACCTGACAGTGGGCCACGTGGTGGTGATGATCGGGCTGGCGGTCGGCATTGACTACTCACTGTTCATCATCACGCGCTACCGCAGCGAGCGGCGTAGGCTGGGCGACAAGTTCGCGGCCCTCGAAGTTGCCAGCGGTACAGCAGGCCGAGCGGTGTTCTTCAGCGGCCTGACAGTGATGATCTCTCTGGCGGGATTGCTGGCAGTGCCAAACCCCAGCTTCAGCACAATTGCGATTGGTGCGATCACCGTCGTTGCTGTCTCGATTCTCGCCAGCCTCACCTTTCTGCCTGCGCTACTCAGCGTGCTAGGGCGTAGCATTGATGGTGGGCGCATCCCCTACTTTGGCCGCGAACGCGAAGAAGGTAGTGGGCTGTGGGGCCAGATCGTGCGTAGCGTGGTAGCTCGCCCTATCTTCTTCGCCGTCAGCGTGACGGTGCTGCTGCTCGCTCTCAGCACTCCTCTGCTCCACATCCGCCTCGGTTCTGCCGACCAGAACGTGGAGGCTCTGCCGCCCAGCCTCGAAGTTCGCAAGGCCGCCGACATCTTGCAGGCCAAGTGGCCGCAGGGGACGACCCTCACCCTCGATCTTATAGTGCAGGCCAGTGACCCCCAGCGGGCGGATGTGCAGGCGGCCACCCGCAAGCTGGATGACGCAGTGGGGGCATTGCTGCGCGAAAAGGGGGTAGAGACTGCCGCCCCTGACGGCAAGGTGCGCTCGGTCAGCTACACCCTGCCTGGCGACTCGAACAGCCAGAGCAACTGGAATCTGGTGCGTCAGGTGCGCCGCGAGCTTGTGCCAGCCGCCTTCGTGGGCGTGCCGGGGGTAAACGTCTACGTGGCAGGCGAGGCGGCGGGTTCGCTCGACGCAACAGAGCAGTACACCAGCGTGCTGCCGCTGGTTTTTAGCTTCGTCCTCGGCCTCAGCTTCATCTTGTTGCTGGTGGCCTTCCGTTCGCTGGTGATCCCGATCAAGGCGATCCTACTCAATCTACTCTCCGCCGGGGCGACCTATGGGCTGATCATCCTTATCTTCCAGGACGGTTTGTTCAAGGAACAACTGGGGGTCACATCCACCGGGGTGATCGCTGGCTGGCTGCCGATCTTCCTGTTCGCTATCGTCTTCGGCCTCTCAATGGATTATCACCTCTTTGTGCTAACCCGCATCAAAGAGGAGCGGGATCGCGGCTACTCCTCTAACGAAGCGGTGGAGCGGGGCATCAGCGCAACCAGCGGTACGGTGACGAATGCGGCGGCGATCATGGTCGTTGTGTTCGCTGTGTTCGCCACCCTGCAACTGCTGGCGGTCAAGCAACTAGGTCTGGGGCTGGCGGTTGCCGTCTTCATCGACGCGACGATCATCCGCTCTGTGCTGCTGCCCGCCACCATGCGGCTGCTAGGCGACTGGAACTGGTGGCTACCGACATGGCTTGGCTGGCTGCCGCGCATCGCCATCGAAGGTGGCGGCGAAGCCAAACCGCTGCCGCCAGTAGGGGAGCCAGCGAAGAAGCTGGTGGAGGCGGAGGCTCACTTATGGGGCTGGAGGTGGCGGAAGCCGAGGCTTTGCAGGTCAACCTTGCCGTTGATCTGCCAGTAGCCAACCTCACGGAAGCCGTAGTCCAGCAGGGCGGGCAACTGCGCGGTTTGCTGCCAGGTGAGGCGGGCAATATTCGCCTTGCGGACGCGCGGCTGGCCCAGCCCGCCATTGAGTTCGGGGTGGTAGGCTGCCTCGATCTGCACCGTCAGCAAGCAATCCCGCACTGGTAGCCAGACCCACACCCCAACCGCCCGCACCAGGATGATCTGCTGGGTGTCGGGGCTGCTGTCCACCCAGCGCAACAGGCGCAGGAGGTTGTGGCCCGGCACGCTCTGCTCCATGGTGTAGCGGGCCAGGTCTAGCTGCCGTCCTGCGATCAGCCAGTCCAGTACCGGTTGCACCTGCTGCTCAAGCAACCGTTGCGCGGCCTCCTCTGCTTCCTCATCGCCAGGCACCAGGTGAAGCCGCTTGCTGCCACCCAGTCGGTTTGCATTACGCCAATTCATCTCCCGCTCCCCTCGCCAACAACGCGTTTTGCCGCCCCCTGTCGCTTGCTCTCCTACATGGATTATAGCAGAAAAGCACAGGCTTATGGGCAAACAGTTCTACAATTAGAAAGTAGATACCCTGCTGCAATAGCCGCGCTGGTGGTCATAGAAGGTATGGTAAGGTGCTGGTAAGGATCATTCGGGCGTGTGGCCTACTTTGGCTAGCAGCAGGCGGGCTGCCGCGTGGACGGCTGCCGGTTCGAGCGTAGTCAGGCACTCGCGGTCGGGGCAACCGTCGCGCAGGCCAACCACCCACTCGCGGTAAAGGCAAGGGCTGCAAGCCAGGCTCTGGCGGATCACTGCGTTGCCGCCGCTATACATAGCCCGCCAGTCTTCTGCCGTGCCAGTCAGTGCGTCGAACTCCACCGCCGCGCCGCTCCCATACGGCCCCCAAGCCCGTTCGTTGCTCGGCCCATAGATGCCCAGCACTGCTACCCCCGCCGTCACCGCCACGTGCAGCGGCCCACTGTCGCTGCCCACGTAGAGGTCGCAGTGGCGCAGCACCGCCGCCAACTCGCTGACGGTTGTCTGCTCTACCAGGTTGAGCAGCCGACCGGCTCCGCTCGCAGCCATGGCAGCGACCAACTGCCCGGCAAACTCGCGCACGTCGGCCCCGCCAACGAGGATGATCGCCGCGCCCTCTGCTTGCAACCGCTGCGCCAGTTCGATGAAGGAGGCTAGCGGCCAGCGGCGGGCGGGCGCGTATGTCCCCGTGCCGAGGTGGATTGCCACCCTGGAGCGGTGGTCGGCCAGGGGCGCGAGCAGCAATGCCGCCTGTGCCTCGTCGGCTGCCGCAACCAACAGGCCGCTGGGGCGCGGACGCGGGTCGGCTCCAACCAGGGCAGCAACCGCCAGCCAGTAGTCAGCCTCGTGCTGCGCGCCGTAGCCGCGATTGCGAACCCGGCGATTGAGGAACCAGCCGCGCCCGTTGTCCAACCCTGCACGCACCTTCGCCCCTGCTGCGAGGATCAGCAGGGCGAACTTGGCCGCGCCGAACGTTGTGGTCATGTGCTGCATGATCAGCACCGCATCATAGTGGTTGCGGCGAAGTTGGCGGCTAAACCGCCACTGGGCCAGCCACTTGCCCGGCTGGAGCAGCTCGCGCGGGCGGTCGAAGGCAGCAATGGCGATCACCTCGTCCACCTGGGGGATGTGGCGGGCAACCTCCACCGAGCGCGGCGGCACCAGCAAATCCAGGCGGGCGGTAGGGTGCGCCTCGCGCAAGGCAGCCAGAGCGGGGCTGACCAGCAGCAAGTCACCCAGGTCGCCCAGCTTGACGATCAGGATGCGCTGCAACTACTGCCCTCGCTTGCGCCCCAGGCCGCCGAGCAGCGACTGGCTGATCGTCCTGCCCAGCGTAATATTGCCCAGGTCGCTCTCCAATGCAGCCTGTGCGTCGCTGCGCCCGCTCTTGCGCCACTGGTCGAAGCGATCCCGCGTCTCGTTGAGGCTGGCGAGCAGTTCGCTGCTGGCCGGGTTATTGGGCTGGTCGGGGTCAGTCTTGGCGATAATTTCGCGCAATTCGTAGAGGTCGTTGACGGCGCGATCCAGCCAGGTGAGGATCGCCTGCCGGTTGCTCACGCAAATGTCGCGGTACATGGTAGGGTCGCCCCCGGCCAGGCGGCTCATGTCGCGGTAGCCGCCCGCCGCCAATCGGCCCATCTCCCCCCAGCCGTCGCTGGCAGTAGTCACGCTGACCAGGCTGCTGGACATCAGGAAGGGCAGGTGGCTGACGGCGGCCACCGCTATGTCGTGTTCGGCTGGGTCAATGAACAGCGGCTTAGCCCCCAACATCCGAGCGAGGGTGGCAACCTGCTCAATCGCCTCCTCACTGGCCGAAAGCGTGGGGCAGAGGGGATAACTGGCTGCGTCGAATAGGTCAGCGCGGGCGGCCTCCAGGCTGCCGGTCGCCCCAGCCATCGGGTGGCCGCCAACGAAGTGGACGGTATTGGGCAACAGTTGATCGGCCCAGCGCAAGACCTGCTGCTTGGTGCTGCCAGTGTCGGTGACTACTGCGCCGCTGCCGAGGACTGGGCCGAGGGCAGCGAACACCTCGCGCATCGCCAGCACCGGGGTGGCGACGATCACCATGTCGGCGTTCCGCACCGCCGAGCCAAAGTCGCGGCTGATGCTGCCAACTGCGCCCAACTTGACTGCCAGTTGCGCCCGCTCCAGGTCAGTGTCGTAGCCGATGATCTCGAAGCTGGCCTTGCTCCTACGCCCTTCCTCCGAAGCCTGCCAGCGGCGCAAACCCAGCCCTATAGAACCGCCGATCAGCCCCAGCCCAATGATCGTAATCTTCGCCATCTTTTACCCTCGCACTGTCGTGATAGAGATTGTAGCTTGCAGCCGCATAGTGGTTCGTACCACCGCTCTCCCATTATACCATGCCAGCCCCTGGCAGGTTCGTAGCAGCCACCCTTCCGCAGCGGCAAAGAAGATAAGGAGATTTGACGTGGCCGTTCGCTTCCTTTATACTGAGCCTGGCTGAAGTTTGTACTGGCGTGCGGAGGGGAGCGCAGGTGGGAATGCGTGGAGCGATAGTACGAGAGCAGAGGGCGAATCTGCGGCGGGCGCAGCGTAGGCGTGGCCTTTCGTTTGTGCGCCTGCTGCTGCTGCTGCTACTGCTGGTCGCTGTGGGCTACGCGCTGATCGTCTGGCAGGTCTACCGGGTGGCCGCTGAGGAGAACGCGCAGGCGGCAGATGTGATCGTCGTTCTCGGTGCAGCCCAGTGGAACGGCCAGCCTTCACCCGTCTTGCAGGCGCGCCTCGACCACGCTCTTACCCTCTACAATGCAGGGCTGGCCCAGGCGATCATTACCACTGGCGGTCTGGGCGACGGCGACCGCTACACCGAGGCCGATATTGCCGCCCGCTATCTAACCCACCGGGGCGTGCCGGTGGAGGAGATCGCCCGCGAGGAGGAGGGCCGCAATACCTGGCAGAGCCTCTCTGCTGTCAGCGGCATCATGCGCGAGCATGGCTGGCACAGCGCGATCCTGGTCAGTGACCCCTTCCATATGATGCGCTCGGCCAAGATGGCAGGCGACCTGGGCATTACCGCCTACACCTCACCCACGCGCACCAGCCCGATCTCTGCCGACCAGGGCTGGGAGGCCCGTTACGCTCTGCGCGAAGCCGCTTCCTACATCGCATACCTTTTCTCAATTAAGAACTAGCAGGAGTTTGCTTTTGAACGAGCAGTCCACCGAGCAGCGCGTTCCCTTCGAGCCGGAGCGTCGCCCCCTCAGCCGCCAACGCATGATCCCCGGCCTCTCGGCGATCACCTTCATTGGCCTGGCGACCATCGCAGTCTTCTTCTTTCTAGTGACGCAGGTTACGCCCCGCTGGGTAGACAACATCAGCCTGTCGATCAGCAACTTGAGCGCAACCGCTACCACGGTGCCGGTAGCACTGCTGGCGACTGCCACGCCCCTGCCGTTGGCAACTGACACCCCCGCTCCGCCAACTGCTACGCCAGCGGGTAGCAGCGAGTACGTCAAGGTTGCCAACACAGATGGTCAGGGGGTGCGGCTACGGGCGCGACCGCAGCAGTCGGCTCCCCGCGTTACCAGCCTGCCAGAGGGGACGATCCTCAAGGTGATCGGCCTTGACCAAACCAACACGGACGCTACCTGGCGCAACGTGCGGACGACTGACGGCTCGAACGACGAGGGCTGGATTAACACCACCTACCTCGTGGCCTCGCCTGCACCCTGAGCAACGTTGGCGGCTGAGGGCAAAAAAGAGCGCATCCGCAATGGACGCGCCCTTTTTGTTGCTTGCGGCTTTAGTGGTCTAATACCGCTTGCTCATCCTGTTGTTCTGCTGCGCGATGCTCTTGGCCCAGAGGCCGCTGGCGATTGGAACGAGGGCAAGCACTGGTAGAGCCACGCAGACCCCGATGCCGAGGGTTAGCACAGTAAAGAGGAAGCCAGCCGAACCAACCACGAACCAGCCGAAGATCAGCATCAGGATACCGCCGACCACGTTACCAGCGTAGATATGCCCGATACCGAGGAAGCCGAGGTAGCCAATCAGTTCGAGCAGGAAGGCGATGTTGGGGTCTTTGGCTGGTAGTGGGCCGTAAGGTTGTGGCTGGAAGGGCATCTGCTGGTACTGTGGGTCTGGTACTGGGTAGCCAACATGGCCGCCTTGCTGATACTGCTGCATCCCCTGCTGGCTCTTGCTGAGGTCTACCAGTTGCGACTTGTTTTCCTGCCCCACATAACCCTGCGTCGGTGCATATGGCTGCTGTGGCTGCTGATACTGAGGCTGCTGGTATTGGGGCTGAGGCTGCTGGTACTGGGGCTGCTGGTATTGGGGCTGAGGCTGCTGATACTGGGGCTGCTGGTAGGGCTGGTTGTAGCTGGGGGGTGGTTGGGTGTAGCCCGCCGGTTGGTTGTAGCTGGGGGTGGTGGGGGTGAGGGGTTGCGGCGTTGGGCTGTAGGGCTGGGGTGGCGTGTAAGGCTGAGCCAGGTCTGCGAGGTTTGGTTGGGCGTGGGGCGGTAGGGGAGCCTGCTCTGGCAAGGCCTGGGTGGGTGGCTCCCGTCGCTCTGGCTGGGGCTGGCTTGGCGGCAAGTTGCTGCGGAACTGATCGTCACTGTTCTGGTTGTGGCTCATTAGCGAACTCCTTGTCCTGATCTCCATCTGCCAATTGAACAACCCTGGGCCAACAAATGTTTCAACCCTGCAAAACGAAGAACCGACCACGTAGCGTGATCGGCTGCTGAATGGTACCCCCGAGGCGACTCGAACGCCTGCTTCAGGCTTCGGAGGCCTGCGCTCTATCCACTGAGCTACGGGGGCATAGTGCTGAGTGCAATTATACCCGAAAGCAGTAGTTTTAGCAACACTGTCGCGGTGGCGGGCTATGGCAGAGGCAGTCGTGCGTGGATGTAAGTACAGCCCCCGACCTGTTGATCGGAGGCTGCTTTTACGGCTGGCAGCGAGCTATGACTTGAGGAAAGCGAGGTTTGGGTAGCCGTCGCCAACAACGAGGCTGGGGTCGGCTCCCAGCCAGTTACGTAGCACGGAGCCGTAGACCGCGCGGAAGTCTATGTTGAACTTGAGGTCGCCATTGTCGAGGTCGGTCAGGCTGGGGTGATTGCCGTATACCCCACCACGAATGCCGCCGCTGATCAGGAACATAGGCAGGGCAGTGCCGTGGTCGGTACCCCCGCTGCCATTCTCCTTGACCCGCCGCCCGAACTCGCTGAAGGTCATCAGCAGCACGTCATCGGTGCGCCCGGCTGCTTCGAGGTCGATGAAGAAGGCGTTAACCGCATCGTCGAAGTTCTTCATCAGCAGGTCATGCACCGTCTTCTCGTTGGCATGGGTGTCGAAGCCGCCGCTGGTGATGTAGTAAATCTGCGTCTCTAGCCCGCTGCCGATCATCTGGGCCACCATCTTGAGGCCGTCGCTGAAGGGGTTCTTGGCCGCCGCCGTGCCATAATCGCCCTTGACCTGATAGTTGCTGACAATCTTCTTCAGCGTCGCGCTGCTGCCGAGGGCATCCAGGGCCGCCCGGCGGATGTAGTCCTCGTACTCACCATGTTGGCTGGCGGCATCGCAAATCTGCTCAATCACATCTAGCTGCGCGCTCTGATCCTTCGGGTAGCGGGTATCCGTCTGGAAGGCGTAGCTGTTGAGGCTGGCGATGGAGGGGACGAGCGTGGTGCTGTCCCAGAAGGTGCGTGGTAGCTGGCTGCCGATGTTGGCAGCGCGGAAGGCGGCATCACGGGCGGCCTGGTCGTCGGCGGCGGACGCATCAAGGTAGCGACCGAGCCAGCCACTGGCGGTGCCGCCTGCCTTCTCTGGCGCAGCGGTCTGCCAGATTTCCATGCTGCGAAAGTGCGAACGGTTGGGGTTGGGGTAGCCTACCCCCTGAATTACGGCCACGTTGCCGCCCTGGTAGAGCCGCTTGAGGTTACGCAGGCTGGGGCTGAGGCCCACCTTGCCATCGAGGTCGAGTACCTGCGTCTGTGGCACCGCCAGGGTCTGGCGAACCTGGTAGAAGGCGGGGTCGCTGTAGGGGATTACAGTATTGAGGCCGTCGTTGCCGCCAGTGAACTGCACGACAACGAGGATGCGCTTGCCGATGGCATGGTCGCTGACCGCTTGCTGGCCCGCGGCCTGGGCTGCTGCCGCGCCACTGTTGACGGCGGTGGCGGCGTGCGCGCTGGCGATTGCGTCACGCCCTTGCAGGGCAGCCGCACCCTTGACCAGGAAGGTCGGCGCGCCAATGCCGATAGCCGACATGATCGCGCCCCGTTTGAGGAAGTCACGTCTGGAGACTGTCATCTTCTTACCCTCTCAAGGCGCAGGGTTTGCGCCCACATACTACTTCAGTTCAACTGGTAGGCTGGCGAGGCAACAACGAGGTGGGTCAGGCCACGCGCCTTACCATCCGCGTCGGCGTTGGTGTGGCTGAGGTCAACATTGCTGGCGTAATCGCGCAACTTCTGGCGCACGCCGTCGCTAACGTTGTTGTCGGTCAGCAGGCCAAGCAGGTAGTTGGTCGCATCGCCACCGTTGCTGGCATTGTTGTTGTGCAGCAGGCCGAGAATGTCGGTGTAGAGTGGCTTGCCCTTGTCGCGCTGGCTGAGAATACTATTGGCGACGTTGGCGCGAGCGAAGTAGGTGTTGGTCGAGACCCAGTCTGTTCCCCAATCCCAGCCCTTCACGCTCGGTGGGTTATAGAGTTCCATACCCATTTGGCGCATTGCAATCGCCAGCATCTTGTTCGGGTTGCTAACCCCCAGCGACTTGACCATACCCACCAGGTAGTCGGCAGGTGACTTGACCTGCGCCCGATAGTTAGCTTCACTTTGGAACTCGTCGCTGCTGAGGATCGCCTGCACCATTGCGCGCACGCTGTACTGGCTGTCAAAATAAACCTTGCTGATGCTGCTGACGAAACCCTCGCTGGGCTGGTCGGTGACAAAGAAGGTGATCAGCTTGTGAGCAAGGAAGCGACCAGCAGCGGGCTGGCGTAGGGCAATGTCGATCACGTCGTCGCCATTGAGCGTCCCGCTCTGGCCCAGCACCGTCTTGTTGCCACCATCGTGTTGGGTCTTGTTAAAGTAGAAGGCACCCATGCGCTCGAACCAGCCAGTGAAGGCACGGGCCGACTCCTTAACATCTTGTTCGCTGTAGTTGCCAATGCCGAGGGTGAACAACTCGAACAATTCCCGCGCCCAGTTCTCGTTTGGTGAACCCTTGCGATTGGTGTTGCTGTCTAGCCAGCGCAGCATGGCCGGGTCGCGGGCAACAGCCTTGACCATTACATCGAAGTTGTCTAGCGCGTGTTGGCGAAAGAGGTTATTCTGTCGCTGCATCGCCACTGCGTCCTTCACCTTGTCGTAGCCGGTGGCGAAATGGTTGTGCCAAAAGAGGGTCATCTTCTCCTCTAGCGGGCGGTTGGTGTAGATCATCCGCAGCAACCAGTAATACTGTACGTCCTGTATCTTAGCCGGGTCGAGAGCCGTCCCCTCGCGGGCCAAGATCGCGTCCAACGCGCTGTTATCTGCGTCCTGGTAGTTCAGCAAGCGGTCAACCGCTGCGTTGTGGTCAAGAGCGGCGAAGTCTGCAAGCTCGCCTGGGTTGCCGCCGAAGCCAACCCGCCGCAGCAGGTGCGCTGCTATCTGTTGCCTGGTCAATGCCATCTCAGTTCTACCTTTCCTGCGTGTCCAGCCTAACCTGCCTGGTTGCTACGTTACTCCCATATCATACTTGAGGGAGGTAAACGTGTGATTAGCGCAGCGTAAAATGCTTGTAAAACAGCAGGGTAGAGTGGAACAGGCACAGAGAAAGGAGTATTAGTTAGCAGGCAAGCAGCAATGCTGCGCCCCCTTTGTGCGGTTGGCTAGCCCGTCAGTTGCCGCCCCTACTGGCTAGTGGGCGGTCACCAGGCTAGTGCTGGGGCGGACAGCTTCGGTGGTCAATTCGTCCATCAAGCTGTTTAGCTGGCTGGCCGTACCTGCCAGTTGCTCGCTGAGGGTGGCGGTCTGGCTAGAAAGGTCGGCTACTCCCTCCATCGCGGCGACGATCAGGCGCGTAGCCTTGCCCTGCTGCTCGGTGGAACTAACAATCAGGTAACTCTCCCGCGTCACCTCGTCTACTTGGCGGGCCAGTTCGCTGATCCTCTGCTCGGTAGTGCTGCTAGATTGCTGGCTCTGGTGTACCGAGGTGACGGCCTGGGTTGCGTCACGCAGCATAACCTGCACAGTACCTTGCATTGCGGCTACCAGTTCGCTGATCTGGCCGACAGCCGTGTTCACTTTGCTTGCCAGCTTGCCCACTTCGCTTGCGACGACGGCAAAGCGTTTGCCCGCTGCCCCCGCCCCTGCCGCTTCGATGGTGGCGTTGAGGCTAAGGAGGTGGGTTTCGTCAGCGATCTCGGTGATCAAGGCCAGTACGTGGCTGACCTGGGCGACACGGCTCTCAACCTGGCGGGCAGCGGACTGCATTTGTTCGCCAGCGAGGGCGGCGCGGTTGAGTTGCTCACGGTCGCCAGCGAGGCTGCGGCTGGAGTCCTCGGCCTGGCGGGTGGTCTGCTCGCTGCTGTCGCGCACCCGCCGAGCCGAGTTAGCGATTTGCTCGGCGGTGGCAGAGAGTTCCGCCACCTGCGCTCTCACCTCCTGGAGCGAACTGGCCGCCCCCCGTGCTGCCCCCCGTTGCTGCTGGCTGCTGCTCATCAGGCCATCGGCCATGCCGCCAGCTCGCAGCTTCGCCAGTTGCTCTCGCTCAACCCCCGCTTCAATGGTCAACAGGGCTTGCTGGGCGCGGGCAGCATTCCGCTGGGCAGTACGCGCTGTTTGCTGCTGGGCATTAGCAAACAGGGTGAGTAGCACAGCAATGATCAGGTTGGCGATGAGAATGGTAACCACATCAACAACGTTCTGCCCCGCAGCCGAACCAAAAGAGACAGCTATCAGGTAGGCTACGGCGGCGAATGCGGCCACTGGTGGGATCGCCCGTCCCCCGATCAGCACCCCTGCCAGGGCAATGCTCACGGTGTAGCCAAAGACGCTGGTGCTGGAGGGGGATTGGGAGATTGCGATACTCGCCAGCAGGATCGGGGCAACTGCACTGAGATACTTTGCAACATCAAGCCGGAAGCGGGCGGCAACGATGATCGCCAGCCCGATGCCGAGTGCCATTATCTCAGCAATGATAGAAAGCTGGCTGCCATCAGAGAGGTCTCGCGACAGGCTGTAGATGCCGACCCCAACAGTAGCCACGCCCATCAGATATAGTACCCAGCGAGTATTCCGTTCGCTACTGTCAACTTCTTGCATTGCGCTAACTTCCCCTCTTGCTGCCTCGGTTGCTACTGCCCACTCCATCCGCCGGTTAGGCCTTCATCGGCCAGCAGTGGGTAGCGGGGGTCATTATCCCGGTTCTACTGCTGTCTGTGTCACTTATTATAGCACCAATAGGAGGTTTGGTCAACATCAGCATAGCAGCCACTGGTAGCCGCTGACCTTACCAAACGCCTTACCAAACGCCATACTTGCAGACTGGCATGTGCGTCCCTGCAACAACGCTGCTGGCACGCTGCGTGCTTGTTGATGCTGGCCTGCTCTGCCGTAAGAGAGTGAGCAACAAAGACAGGGGGTAGAGGATTGGCTTCGGCTGAAAGATCGTCGTTCAACAGCTTCTTTATGGCTGGGTTCGAGTGTTCCACTCATGTTCTGCGCGATGGGCGGCGGCTGGACCTGGTGGCCGCGACCGACCACCAGCGTTTCGCCGCCGCCGACTACGCGCGCATCCGCGAACAAGGGCTGCTGACCGCCCGTGAGGGCATCCGCTGGCACCTGATCGAGCTATCGCCCTACCGCTATGATTGGAGCAGCGTGCTGCCAATCTTGCGGGCGGCCCGCGCCAATGGGGTGCAGGTAATCTGGGACATCATCCACTTTGGGTGGCCGCCCGACCTGGACATCTTCAGCCCTGAGTTCGTGCGTCGCTATGTCGCGCTTGCCCGCGCCTTTGCCCAACTGCTGGTTGCTGAAGGGGAGATGGTGCCGTTCATCGCCCCAGTCAACGAAATCTCCTTCTTCGCCTGGGCCGGGGCGAGCGTCGCTTACATCAACCCCTTCGTTGGTGGTCGTGGTGACGAGTTGAAGGAGCAACTGGTGCGCTGCGTGATCGCGGGCATCGAAGCGATCCGTGAGGTTGCCCCCGCAGCCCGCTTTGTCCACCCCGACCCGACAATCAATGTCGTCGCCAATCCCCGCCGCAAGGGGCAGCAGGGGGCGGCGCGTAGCGCAACCCAGGCGATGTTCGAGGGGTGGGACATGATCGCAGGGCGCAAGGCTCTGCACCTGGGTGGGCGGCCCGACTACCTGGACATCATCGGCATCAACTTCTACCCGCACAACCAGCGGCTACTTGACCCACCGACCACGATCCGCCGCGGCCACCCGCTGTTTCGCAACTTTCGCCACATCCTGACCGAAGTCCACAACCGCTACCACCGCCCGATCATCGTCTCCGAGACGGGGGCCGACGGTGACGAGCGGGCGGACTGGCTGCGCTACATGGGCCGCGAGGTGCGCCTGGCCCAGTTGGCGGGGGCGGCAGTGGAGGGAGTCTGCCTCTATCCGATCCTCAACTTCCCCTGGTGGGACGACGACCAGCATCTCTACAATGCGCTGTGGGATTATGCCGACGAGCAGGGAGAGCGCGAGATTTACGCGCCGCTGGCGGCAGAGTTGGCCGAGCAGCAGAGCTTGTTTGCCCAGCCAGCGGTGGCGGTGTAGCTGATGAATGAGCGACTGAGCCAGCTAGCGATCCTGGTGACGCGGCCACCTCTCCCCAACCTCTGCCTGTTTACTGACAGCGAGGAGCCGAGCGGGGTAGGTGAACATATGCTGACCCTGGCTGCCGAGTTGCGCACCAGTTTCGCGATCACCTTCGTCTGTCCACCAAGCCCCGCAGGCCTGGTCTTCCTCAAACGCGCCGCCCGCCTCGGCCTGGGCATACTGCCCCTGGCTGCACCCTACCACGAGCGAGCAGCGGTGGCCGAACTGGAACGCTGGTTGGCTGCCAACCCCTGCGATATCTTCCATGTCCACGCGGGGATCGGTTGGGAGGGGTTTGGCGGGGTCGAGGCGGCGCGGGCAGCAGGTGTGCGGGCGATAGTGCGGACAGAACACCTACCCTACCTGCTCACCCACCCGGCCCAGCAGCTTGACCACCGCCGCATCGTGGGCAATGTGGATCGCCTGATCTGCGTCTCCGAGGCCGCCCGCCAGAGCTTTGCCGCCAGCGGACTACCAGCCAGCCGCCTGCGCGTCGTCCACAATGGCATTCCCACGCTGCCGCTTTATGGCGACCGTCAGGCGGTGCGTACTGAGCTTGCTCTGCCAGACGACGCGCCGTTGGTGCTAACTGTCGGGCGGCTGGTCGAGCAAAAGGGCCACCGCTACCTGCTAGCCGCGATCCCCTCTATTCTGGCGCAGGTGCCTGCTGCCCAGTTCCTCTGGGTGGGCGAAGGGCCGCTGCGGGGGATATTGCAGGCAGAGTCTGCTGCCCGTGGTCTCAACGTCCAACTGCTGGGCCGCCGCGACGATGTGCCACGCCTGCTGGCTGCCGCCGACCTGTTCGTGCTACCGTCCTTGTTCGAGGGCTTGCCGCTAGTGGTGCTAGAGGCGATGGCTGCTGGCCTGCCCGTGGTTGGTACTAACGTTTCTGGTACCAGTGAAGTAGTGCGCGATGGGGTGAGTGGGCGACTGGTGCCAGCCGCCGATGCGCCCGCCCTGGCTGCCGCGATCAGCAGCCTCCTGACCAACCCGGCCCTGGCCCGCCAGATGGGGGCCGCCGGGCGCGATTGGGGCCGCGCCCACTTTAGTGCGGCGCGCATGGCCGCAGAGACAGCCGCGATCTACCGCGAGTTGCTGACCTACAATACACCCTACTATGTGACGAACGCAGCAGAGGTTTAAGCAAACAAAGGAGAGAAGGTAGCAAAGATGATAAAGACACGAATCGGTTTTATCGGTGCGGGCGGCATCGCCAGCCGCCACCTGGGTGACTTGCTTGGTTTTGAGGATGTGCAGGTGGTTGCTCTGGCTGACCCCGCGACCGAGCGGGCGCAGGAGCAGGCTGCCCGCTGCGGTGGCAAGGTCTACAGCGACTACCGCCAGATGTTGGACAGCGAGCAGCTAGACGCGCTCTATATCTGCGTGCCGCCCTTCGCGCACGGTGGGCCAGAGTTGGCAGCGGTCGAGCGTGGCCTACCCTTCTTCGTCGAGAAGCCGCTGGCCGTCACTGGCGAGGCCGCCCAGCAGATCGCCGACGCGCTAGCCGCAAAGGGGCTGGTGACGGCGGTTGGCTACCACTGGCGTTACTTGGATACGGTGGCCGAGGCCCAGGAGTTGCTGGCCCAGAATCCCGCACGCCTGGCCCTCGGCTACTGGCTGGACAGCACGCCCCCACCTGCCTGGTGGCGGCACCAGGCCGAGTCGGGCGGCCAAATGGTGGAGCAGACTACCCATATCTTCGATCTCGCCCGCCTGCTGATTGGTGACGTAGAGCAAGTCTACGCCAGCGGCGCGACCAAACAGCGCGCCCTGTTCCCCGACCTTGACCTGTTCGATGTAACGGCGGCCACCCTCAACTTTGCGGGCGGGGCAATCGGCACGCTCGCCTCCACCTGCCTGCTCAATTGGCCGCACCGGGTGGGGCTGCACCTGTTCAGCGAAGGCATGGCGATTGAGTTGACCGAGTTCGAGATCATGGTGGATGTGGGGCGGGGGCGGCCAACCCGCCGGGCTGAGGGCGACCCCTTCGTGCGCGAAGACCGCGACTTTGTAGACGCGGTGCAGGGCAAGCCCAATCGCATCCGTTCGCCCTACAGCGAAGCCCTCAAAACGCACTTGCTGACCACCGCCGCCGAACGCTCTGCCCGCGAGGGGCTGGCGATCAAGCTCTAACCCGCCTACCTTGCCGCTGGCAGGGGCGAAAGGAATAGCACCTTGACCAAACCACTGACTTTCGGCTGGATCATGCAGCCCGCCCTGTTCAACGACCCACCCGGCCTGTCCGCTAGCGACCCCAGCATCGCCCGCGCCAACATCGCGGCCAACGAGCAGCACGTGGAGATTGCCCGTGCTGCTGGGGTAGACACGATCTGGGTCGAAGACCACATGGGCTGGGGTGACAAGGCCCACCTTGAGTGCTTTACCAACATGGCCTGGCTGGCAGGACGGCACCCCGGCCTGCGCTGGGGGACGATGGTCTGCGGACAAGCCTTCCGCAACCCCGCTTACCTGGCGAAGCTGGCCGCCAACATGCACCTGCTCACCGAGGGCCGCTTCATCCTCGGCATTGGCGCGGGCAACAACCCCGGCGAACACCACGAGTACGGCTACCAGTTCCTCCCCCCTGGCGAGCGTGTCGCCCAAACCGAGGAGGCGATCAAGGTGATCAAGGCTCTCTGGCAGGACAGCCCCGCCAGCTTCCAGGGCAAGTATTACCAGATCGACGGGGCCTTCAGTTCGCCGCGACCCGACGGCCCCCTCCCCCTGATGATCGGCGGCATGGGCGAGAAGAAGCTGCTGCGCCTGGTAGCCGAGCAAGGCGACTGGTGGTGCAGCGACATCGCCCCGCTGGAGGTCTTCCGCCACAAAGTCGGCGTGCTACGCGACCACTGCGCGGCGGTGGGCCGTGACCCGCAGGCGATCACCAACGCCCAGGTGACCTGGATCAGCGTGGAGGACCACTCGGCGCAGGCTACCCGCTGGGATAATCTGCACATCGTGGCGGGCAACCCCGACGAGGTGGCGGCTGAGTTGCGCGCCTTTCATGAGGCAGGGGCTGACCACTTCCAGATGCGCTTTATGGACTACCCCAACCCGGCGGGCTTCGAGCGGTTCACTAGCAAGGTACTGCCCCAACTACGATGAACAACGAAAGCCAGCCCCTCTCGCTCCCTGCCAACGGGGGGCCGCCAGCCGCTAGACCGCGACGAGTGCTGTTCGTCTTTGCCTGGCTGGTGGTTGGGGGTGAGGAGACGGAGGTGCGGCTGCTGGCGAAGCACCTTGACCCCGCCCGCTACCAGCTTGAGGTGGTCGCTTGCTTCCGCCAGCCGAACATGGCCGAGCAGACCCACCAGCAACTGGAAGCGATGGGCGTGCTGGTTGACCGCACACCCTACGACCTCTGCTACGAGGATACTGTCGCCTACTTGGCAGCCAAGTTCCCAGCCTACGACCTGATCGTGGCCTGTCAGGCGGTGCCAGATGTCTACCCTGCCCTGGAGATGTTGAGCGCGAGGCCGCCACTGATCGAGCATGGCGGGTTGGTGGTAGAGGCTCTGCGTGGCCCGAAGCACCTCACTGCTCGCTACGTCGGCGTGTGCGCCACGATCCGCGACGCGGCGGCGGCCAGAATGCCAGGCCGCGAACAGCACGCGCTAGAAATCCCCTCAATGGTTGACCTTGACGAGTTCGACCCGGCAGCACGGGCTGCAGTGCGGGCTGAGTGGGGGATCGCTGCTGACACACTGGTGGTCGGCTGGGTGGGGCGGCTGGATCGCAAGAAGCGGGTGGAGGACTTCATCCAGGCTGCTGCCCGCCTGCGCCGCCAGCACCCCCCCGCCCGCTTCGTGGTGATCGGCGGGCCGGATGCTTTCATGCCAGAGTACGGGGCCGAACTGCATCAGTTGGCGGCCCGGCTGGGGCTGGGTGGAGCGATCATCTTCACTGGCGACCGCCCCGATGTGCCACGCTTGCTGGCGGGGCTGGACGTATTCTGCTGGCTAGCGCGGGGCGAGGGGATGCCGCACGTGATCGCCGAGGCCGGGGCCGCCCGCCTGCCCGTGGTCGCCACCCGCGATAATGGCACCGCCGAGCAGATCGAGGATGGGGTAAGCGGCCTGTTCGTGCCGCACGAGCGACCTGTCGCCCTGGCTGCCACCCTCAACGTGCTGCTGGACGACCTGGAGGTGCGCCAACTGCTGGGCGACAACCTGAGGGCGAAGGTGGAACAGGCGTACAGCGCGCGGGTAGTCACCCGCCAGTGGGAGCGGCTGTTCGACGAGGTGATCGCTGAGGCGGCGGCTGGTGGGAGATAGCCGCCCTCAACCAGGCTGGCCGCCCAGTTCGCGCTCGCGGATCGACTTCATGCGGAGAGCGAGGCCGCGCCGATCAATCGGCATTGGCTCGTCGCCCGGCTCTGGCGCACCCAGGTTCTGGCGCGTCTCCGCCGTCTCGCCATACTGCTCGGCGATCTCGTAGGCCAGTAGAAAGAGGCGGTCGTATTCTTCGGGGCTGGTGTTCAGGCGGGCGATGTGCAACTCCTTGTACGCGCCCAGGTTGCCCGGCGGTCGGCTGAAGCTGAGACCGGTGATCTCGCTGATGTTCTGCATCATCTCCTCGGCCATGCCCCCTGCCATCGGCTCAAATGCCACCTCCAGCGTCATCAGCCTGCCCATTTGCACCTTCGTCACTCGGATCGGTGCGTTCATCGCCATCGTTCGCTCCCCCTTTCGCCCTGTGTCGGCCTATTATAACAACTTGGGGCTGCCTTCGGCAAAAAGGCGTAGGCGAAACTAGCGCAAGGGCTTGCAAAAGTGGGCATAGTTTGTTATAATGGCTCGGCAACGGGGACTTAGCTCAGTTGGGAGAGCGCAACACTGGCAGTGTTGAGGTCAGGGGTTCGAGCCCCCTAGTCTCCACCATCTTTTACGCATCCGCAGGGGTGCGTTTTCTTCGATAGCAGGCATCGAACAGGAGTAGTAGGCCGTTCCCCACCCAGAGAGTCGGCGGCTGGTGCAAGCTGACAGGGGGGCCGTGAGGTAGGCCGAACTCGCCTGGGAGCCGCAGCGGTGAGAGCAATCGTAGCCGCAGCCGAAGTTGCGCCCGTTAACGCGCCCTCAAGCGGACGTTTCGCCCGGCAACCGGCCAGGGCTGATGCGTCAACCAGGGTGGTACCGACGGAGAGCGCATAGCCCTTCGCCCCTGACTCCAGATGTGGAGTTGTGGGTGGAGGGCTGTTTGTTTTGGGCTGGCAAGGGTAGTGTAACCAGTGATTGTCTGTTTGCGTAGATGCAGTAGACCGCTTTGCAGGAGGATTGAGCGTGATGAGCGACGAGGCAAAGGACGAGGCGACGGCCATGCGTCCCCAGACGATGGCCCTGGTCTGCCCAGCTTGCCGCTACACGGAGTTGCGGACTTTGAACCCGGAGCGGCTGTATCTCTTAAGTAGCGAGGAAGCAAGATGAGCAACCAGGATGAACAGGACGAGTACCGCCCTATCGAGGCACCGATGCCGCCGCTGCCACCCGAAGGTAGCAGGCAACAACCAACAGGCTACGCTGGCCCAGCCTTGCCGCCGTTGCCAGCCCAACCCGCTCGTCCACTCTCGGCTGAGGAAGCAGCGATTGTGGGTCGCTACCAGGCACAAGGAAAGAAGCTGCTGACGATAGAGGAACTTAGCCGCCAGGCCGCCATTGCTTCCGAGGAAGCCCGCCGGGAGTTGCGGGCAGCCGAGTCGTTCGTGCTGTCAGCCACGCCGCCAGCAAGTACACTGCCCCCACCGCTCGCCCCAGTCGTCCCGCTACCCACTCCTGGACCAGCCCGCCGCAGCCAGCGCGACTGTTCGCAGTGTAGCGGCCCAACCAACCGCGCCAACCTCAACTATGGCAGCCGTACCGTTGGCTACGAAATGGAGTTGACCCCAGTAGACCAAAGCCTCTTTGACTCGCGGCTGGCGCGGGTGCAGGTTTACGTCTGCGAAGATTGCGGCTACGTTGACCTCTACGCTACCAGCCCAAAGAGCCTGCGGCCCAAGCCGAAGCGGAGGTAAAGTGATGAGCGACAACCCGAAGTACGATCCCGACAACCCGCCGATGCCCGACCTGCCGCCAGAGGACGAGCTTGGTCAGCAGCAGGGTGGCAACTTCTACGAGCAGATGAACCGAAGGCTGGCAGAACACCGCCCCCGCACTCAACCGGGCGTGCGGCAAGGTGGCTGCTTCGAGTGTGGTGGCCGCATGGTAGAGGGCAAGATGAGCAGCTACACTACAGTGCGGGTAGCGGATGGCAACCCCTTCTTCAGTCGTACTTCGGCGGTCAAGGCGTTGGTCTGCACCCGCTGCGGCTTCATCAAGCTGTACGCGACTGATCCCAGCGTGGTAGAGTGAGTATCACAAGGAGGCAACCAGGATGAGCAACCGCAACTTCGACCCGAACAACCCCTACTCTGCGCCAATGCCGCCGCTGCCAGGCGAAGCGGGCTACAACCAGGCGGGGCCGGACTACAACAACGATGACCTGATCCGTCAGCTAACCCGCAGCAGCACTTCCCCCTATGACGTGCAGTCGCAGCCAGCGCAACCCGCCTATGCCGCGCCGCAGCCAGTCCACACGGCAAGTGGCTGTCCAGAGTGCGGTGGCAATATGCTTATCGCTAACACCCACAGCAACAGTGAGTATCAATTCTACTTCACGCCGCCCGACAAAGGCTTCTTCGACTTCCGCCGCTCCGAGGTGCGGGTGCTGGTCTGCGAGAACTGTGGCTTTACCAAGTTCTATGCCCTCAGCCCCAGCGAGTTGCGCCCTAAGGAGTAGCGGATGAATGATAACCCGAAGTTCGACCCCGACGACGCGGCCATGCCGCCGCTGCCACTGGAGCAGCCGAGCTTGCTGTCACGTTCGCGCCGCTGCCCTGATTGTAGTGGGGAGATGGTACCTACTCGGCTAGAGGCGGGAATCGCGGCTGACGGGGTTTACATCGTTCCTAGTGCAGTCGAGCCTTAGGCCAGGCTGGATCGCTACCAGAGTTCCAGCCACTCAACTACCTGCGTAAACTGCGGCTACACCAAAGTTTACGCCCGCCGACCTGACCTGATCAAACAGTTCTTTGAAGAAAGGTAAGTGTGATGAACGAGCAACTGAAGCAAGAACCGAAGGCGATGGCCTGCCCCAAGTGCGCGGGCAATATGATCGAGCGCGGCTTTATTGACCCTAACAAGGCGGTCTTCAGTCCTGCGCCCGACAAGCTGCAATGGACACAGGCACGCACTTCGCCCGCGAAAGCGATGGTTTGCGACCAGTGTGGCTACGCTGAAGTCTACGCCACCCAGCCGGAGAAGCTGCGCGAAAGCTGAGCAGGATTGCCGCTGCCAGACCGGGCAGCAGGAAGGATCACCTTGATGAATGCTGACCAGCCGAAACAAGAGGCAAAAGCCACCGCCTGCCCTAAGTGCGGGGGCGGTATGCTTGAGTGCGGGATCGAGACCAGCAATGCAGTGCAACTGGCTGGCAGCCTGGGGGTGACGCTGGTGCCGCTGGGCAGAGGCATCTTCAACAGGCAGCGGTCTGGCATACTTGCGCTGATGTGCGAGCGATGTGGCTACGTTGAGTTGTATGGCGACCCCAGGCAGATCAAGCCGGGTTTAGCGATAGTGAGGAGCAGAGATGAGAGACAAATACATACCGCAAGATATCGAACCACAGTGGCAGGCGCGTTGGGCCGAACAGCGTATCTACAACGTACCCCAGCCAGCGGCGGGCGGCCAAGAGGAGCGGAAGTTCTATGTGGCCTCGATGCTGCCCTACCCCAGCGGCGACTTGCACATGGGCCATATGCGGAACTACACTATCGGCGATGTAGTGGTCCGCTACCACAGGATGAAGGGGGAGCGGGTGCTGTCGCCGATGGGCTGGGACGCGTTCGGGCTGCCCGCCGAGAACGCTGCGATCAAGGATGGCATCCACCCTGCCACCCGCACGCCGAACAACGTGGCCGCGATGAAGCAGCAGTTCGCCAAGATGGGCGCGATGTTCGACTGGGAGCGCGAGGTCAACACCTCCAGCCCCGAATACTACCGTTGGACGCAGTGGCTCTTTCTCAAGCTGTATGCGATGGGGCTGGCCTATCGCGGCAAAGGGCTAGTCAACTGGTGTCCGAAAGACGCGACTGTGCTGGCAAACGAGCAGGTAGTGGAGGGTAAGTGCGAACGCTGCGGCACCGTAGTGGTGCGCCGCAACCTGGAGCAGTGGTTCTTCAAAACGACAGCCTACGCCCAACGGATGCTCGACGACCTTGACGGTCTAGACGGCTGGCCGGAGCGTGTCCGCACCATGCAGCGCAACTGGATTGGTCGCAGCGAGGGTGCCGAGGTAGACTTTGCCATCGCTGGCAGTGAGGGCAAGTTCACCGTCTTCACCACCCGGCCCGACACGTTGTGGGGGGCAACCTTCATGGTGCTGGCCCCCGAACACGCCCTGGTAGAGACGATCACCGCCCCAGAGCGGCAGGCCGAGGTTGCCGCCTACAAGGAGCAGGCCAGCAAGCAGAGCGAGATTGAGCGGCTGGCGACTGACAAGGAGAAGACGGGGGTCTTTACTGGTGCCTACGCGATCAACCCGGTCAATGGCGCACAGGTGCCAATCTGGATCGCCGACTACGTGCTGACCACCTACGGCACGGGCGCGATCATGGCCGTGCCTGCCCACGATGAGCGTGACTTCGAGTTTGCCCGCAAGTTCGGCCTGCCGATCAAGCTGGTCTACAACACCGAGCCGCCGCAAGATGCTACTACCATGCCCTCTGCTATCCTGCACACTGGCGTGGCGGTGGCGGCTGGCCCCTTCACCGGGCTGCCCGACGCAGCAGAGACAGTCAGCAAGGTGATCGCCTGGCTGGAAGCGCAGGGGTTCGGCAGGGGTAAGGTTAACTTCCGCCTGCGCGACTGGCTGATCAGCCGCCAACGCTACTGGGGTGCGCCAATCCCCATCGTCTACTGCGACCACTGTGGGATGCAGCCGCTGCCGCTCAACCAACTGCCGGTCGTGCTACCCCTGGATGTGGCGTTCAAGCCGGGCGGCGAGTCGCCCCTCGCCCGCGTCGAGTCGTTCGTCAACACCACCTGCCCGGCCTGCGACGGCCCCGCCCGCCGCGAGACCGATACGATGGACACCTTCGTGGATAGCTCCTGGTACTTCATGCGCTACTGCGACCCGCAGAACATTGAACTGCCCTTTGACAAGGCGATGGTAGATTACTGGATGCCGCTGGATCAGTACATTGGTGGGGTCGAACACGCGATCCTGCACCTGATGTATGCCCGCTTCTTCACCAAAGCCCTCTACGACGCAGGTATGATCAGCATTAGCGAGCCGTTCACTAAGCTCTTTACCCAGGGCATGGTCTACCTCAACGGGGCGAAGATGAGCAAGAGCAAGGGTAATGTGGTGCCGGTAGATGACTTTGTGGCGCGCTTGGGGGCAGACGCGGGGCGCATCTACGTGCTGTTCATGGCCCCACCGACCGACGATAGTGAGTGGAGCGACGCGGGCGCAATCGGGGCTTCACGCTTCCTGGGTCGTGTCTGGCACCTGCTCGACGAGGGGATCGACCTGCACGCCGCCCGCCCAGCCGCTGCCGACCTGGACAAGGCCGCCCGCGAGATCGTCGGCCATGCCAACCGCCTGGTAGAACGAGTAGGCAGCGATATCGAACGCTTCCACCACAACACCATCATCAGCGCGTACATGGATTTTGTCAACAAACTGAGCGATTACCGCGAGCAGCAGGGGCAGACCGCCGCCTTCAACGAGGCCGCTCGCCTGTTCCTGCTGGTTCTCGCCCCCGCCGCCCCACATATCGCTGAGGAAATCTGGCAGCGGTTGGGTGGCAAGGGCAGCATCCACCTGCAAGCCTGGCCCAGCGTCGACTCCGCCTTCCTGCAAGCCGAGGAGATGACCATTGTGGTGCAGGTCAATGGCAAGCTACGCGACCGCCTGACCCTGCCTGCGGGCATGGACGAGGCAGCAGTAAAGGAAGCAGCCCTGGCCGCCGACAAAGTGGCCGCCACCCTCAACGGCAGGCAGCCCACCAGCGTCCTCTACGTCCCTGGTAGGCTGGTCAATGTGGTGGTCAAGTAGAGGAGGTGGGGAGGATGGAGCTAGAGGGGCTGATCGTGCAGGTGCAGGAGAGTGGCAAGTACCGGGCGGTCAGCCCTGAGCTTGTGCGCCAGCTTGCCGCGCAGGAGGCGGCGAAAGGGCGCAGCGTGAAGGAGACGGTGAAGGCGATCCGCAACCGCCTGCATCAGGTGGGCGGTGCCTACCTCGAAGCGGGTACTGACTACGACCGCTGGCTGGCGAGCTTGCAGGCAGCAGAGGGGCGGGCCAGCTTGCTGGCAGCCTGCCGGGAGGTGCTGCGCCACCACGCCTCGACCCGCGAACGCCTGCCGATCCTCGACCAGTTCTACGCCACCGTGCTGGCTGGCCTACCGCCGCTACGCTCGGTGCTAGACGTGGCTTGCGGCCTCAACCCGCTGACGATCCCCTGGTTGCCGCTGGCTGCCGACGCACTCTACTACGCCTGCGACATCTACGCCGACATGGTGGCCTTCCTCAACGCTAGCTTCCCGCTGCTCGGCGTGCAGGGAGCCGCCAGCCAGTGCGACCTGACCCAGACGATCCCCACTACCGAAGCGGACATTGCCTTCATCCTCAAGACGATCCCCTGCCTTGAGCAGGTGGACAAGGCGGCGGGCCGCAGGCTGCTGGATGGCCTGCGCGCCCGCTGGCTGCTCGTCTCCTTCCCCACCCGCAGCCTGGGCGGGAGGAGCAAGGGCATGGGCGCGAGCTACGAGGCACACTTCAACGCCCTGGTTGCTGGGCGCGGCTGGCAGGTCGCTCGCTTTGAGGTCCCCGGCGAACTCGCCTTCCTGGTAGACAAGCAGCCCTGAGCTAGCTGCCGCAAGGTCGGTGGATAGTCAGGCCGGGGTACTCCTGTAGCAACTGCTCCTCGCTCTGGAACCAGCGCAGGTTGTCGGCCTTGATGCTGTGCCAGCCGGGGTCGTCGGCACAGTAGTAGTATTTGCGTGACTTGCTGCTAACCACGTAGCGACCAGGGGCCGCGGTCGGCACGGTGGTTTCGGTCGCCAGCGGTTTAGGCGTGCGGGTGGCGGTTGCGCTGCTGGTCGGCCTGGGTGTGCGGGTGGCGGTCGCGGTGCTGGTTGGCCTGGGTGTACGAGTGGCAGTCTCGGTGCTGGTCGGCCTGGGCGTGCGCGTAGGCTTGGCGGTGGCAGAGGGCTTTGGCGTAGAAGTGAGTTTAGCAGCGGGCGGCGGCCTGGTGGTACGGGTGGCCTTGGCCTGGGCTGGCTCGTTGCGGGCGGTCTGCTGCTCGCCGCTCTCCGTCGCTTCGTTGGTGGCGGCAGGCTGCTCTGCGCTGGTTGCCGTAGCAACGGCTGCTTCGTCCGTTGCTGGCCCAGGGTTGGGCGCAGTGGGGTTGTCTGGGGCAAAGGTGGGCAGCAGGAGGATCGGCTTGAGGTCGGGGCTGAGGGTGGGCGCAGCCGTCGCAGCGACCCCTGTTGGGCTGGGCATAACAGGCGCGGCCTGGTCGCAGGCAGTGAGCAACAAGAGGAGCATCAGGCAACCGAGGGTGCAGCGCATTGTGGGCTAGTGACCTCCCGCTAGGATGGCCTGATTGTACTACAAGTAGCGGTAAGGTGCAAGCGGCTGGCATAGCAGGTTCAAGGCTGCGGCGGACGAAAGCAGTAAACGCCAGCGCGATCACCTGCTCGCAGTCGTGGTGCTGAAGCATGAAGCGCGCAAGTGGGTTTCGCAGCAAGAGGCCAGCATCCATGACGGATGCTGGCTCGCTCGCTGCTGCTAACTTCAGGGCTGGCTTTCGATGGCGCGGCGCACAACCTTGCTCAGTTCACCGCGCTTGATGTTGTCGTTCGGGCGGAAGCAGAGGCCGCTAGCCCCCACACAGCTTGCCCCGTTGATGATGCTGTGGCTAGCCAGCGTCTCGATGGCGGCGTAGCCGAAGCTGCTGGCTGGCACGTCGCTGAAGGTCGCTACGGTCGGGGTGAACAGGGCGTAAGCGCGCACCCTTTGGCTAATCACCGCCACCTGCGCCCGCGTCACGTTCTGGTTGGGGCGGAAGCTGCCGTCGTTGAAGCCAGTGATCGCCCCCGCGTGTGCTGCTGCTTCCACGTACTGGTAGAACACGCTGCTGCTGGCTACGTCGTTGAAGGTGGGCGTGGTCGGGGTAAAGGCGGTGATGCCGAAGCCGAGGGCGGCTATCTTGGCGAATTGACCGCGGGTGCTGTTGCTGTTGGGGGCGAACAGGCCGCCATTGCCGCTGACTACCCCGCGACAGGCGAGGAACTGGATGTCGCCGTAGAAGATGCTGGTGGTCGGCACGTCGCTGAAGCTGATCGTGCAGGCAGCAGCGGTGGCGGTTGGCGTGCTAGCAGCGGCGGTATTGGTCGCAGTGCTGGCGGCTGGCGCAGTAGCAGTTGGCGTAGTGGTGCTAGCAGCGGCGGTGTTGGTTGCGGTGGCAGCGGGCGCAGTGGTGTTGGTTGGGGCAACTGGCACGCTGGTGGCAGTGCTGGCCGCTGGACTGGCGGTGCTGGTTGGCACAGGGGTGGGTAGGCTGTCGTCGTAGAAGTGCCGCAAGCCAGTGTCGCCCGCCGCCCAACCTTCGTTGGCGTTGAGGAAGCTGAGGCTAGTGAGAGGGCCAAGGGCTGAATAGACCACTTGCCAGCTAATGCCATCGTAGTGCGCGATTGTGGCTGGCTCGAAGCTAAAGCTCTCGGTCGTTGCCCAGCCGTTGTTAGCTGAGAGCATCTTGAGGCTATCAACCCCATCGAACGGCACGCTGACACTCGTCCAGGTGCTACCATCCCAGTGTAGCATCCGCCGGTGTAGGCCGCCGATCCATACGTCGTTGTCGCTAGCCGCACTAATGGCAAAAGGAACAAAGCCGTTCTGGTTGAGGTTGACGCGCTGCCAGCTTGTGCCGTCGAAGTGGTAAAGCAACGGCACACGGGCTGACGAGTTGTACAATCCCACCGCCCAGCCGCTAGTCGGGCTGGTGAAGCTGAGCGAACCCAATCTTCCCTCCAGCCCTGGCTCTATTAGTTGGATTGTCCAGCTACCGGCCTGGTAGCGAGCGTAAATGGGCTGCGGGTGGAATACATCGGTGTAGTATTCGCCGACCGCCCAGCCACTGTCCGCCCCGGTCATCTGCATGGCTTGGAGATGGTATTGGCTGTCGAAGCCCTGGAGGGTGTCCGTCCAGGTAATACCGTCGTAGTGGCTGAAGCGGCCCACTGGCAGCTCGTAAGAGGTGTACTTCCAGCCGTCATTGTTGGCGAAGAAGTCCAGCGTATCCGCACCTACGCCTGCGTCTAGCCAGCCAACCCCGTTGTAGTGGTACATCCGTGAGTAGCCGTTGAGCCAACCGTCGTTCGGGGCTAGCATCTTGACCTCTGAGCCTTTCGCACCCCAGGTAACCAGGTTGATACTGCTGCCAGTCCAGTGGTAGAGTAGCCCATCCGTCCCCGCCGCCCAGATGTCGTTGGCCGCCTCCCCGGAGATACTCTTGAGGCTGGCAACCACGTTAAAGGAGTTGCTGTTGTGGCGGAAACCAAAGCTGGTGCCGCTAGTTGTGGCCGCGTAATAGTCGTTGCTGGCAAGGGCAAAGATGCTGGTAACATCGCTGTCACCGCTGCCTGCCACTGGCTGCCAGCTTGTGCCGTCATAGTGTAGCACACTGTCGCCGCCGCTGTCGCTGCTGTTAGCGAGGCCGATCCAGCCCTCGTTCGCGTTCAGCATGGAGATGCTCCGCACCTGCACGTTGCTGTTGCCAAGCCGCACCGCTGTCCAGTTGTAGTCTTGGAAGTGGAAGGCATAGGGGAAGGAATCAAAGATGGTACTGGTATTGTTACTGGTATTGGTATTGGTATTGGTGTTGGTAATTACCTCGGCGACCACCCAGAAGTCGAGCTGGCTGGTCGCGCTCATCTGCCTGACTTCCACAAAACCAGTCATGATGGCGGGGGTGGGTAGCACCTGCCAGTTTGGGCCGAACTTGGTAAGGAACATGGGGCGGGATGCGTCCCGCTCATCAATAGTACTGCCGAGTATCCAGCCCTCCCCCAGCCTGGTCATGTCCACGTCGAGCAGCTCGGTGGGTTGCGGTTGATTGGGAGCGGCGACCTGCTGCCAGGGACCACCATCAGAATGGATGATAGTGCTTTGACCAATGTGATCGCCGACGGCCCAAATGTCGTTGGTAGCATGGCTATCCACCGCCCTGAGGTTGTCATTAACTGGACTGGCGACCTCTTGCCAGCCGCCACCGCTGTAGTGACGGATGATGCCTCCGTCACCGACGGCCCAGCCATCGGTTGCCGAGCGCATCTTGACTGCCGTATAGTTGGGGTAGGGCTGGTGCCAGGTAGGGCCAGTCAAGGGTTGACTGCTACCGTTGGCAAGGGCGGCAACTGGCTGGTGGCTGGCAGTGGGGAGTGGGCTGGCAGCCTCGGCGGCGGCCAAAGTAGCACTGAGGATGAGGACAAGAGCGAGGGTAGTCGCCAACAGGCGGCGCAGGGTGAAGGGCATTGATAGCATAAGGGTACGTCCTTTCAGGGTCGCTCTCATGGTTAGTGGGTGGGTAGCGATCCAACCATAGTTGTGGCTACGCCCTAATCTTAGCACCTAGGGGGGTCAGTTTTTGTTGGATTTTGTTGGATTTATACCGCGATTGCGATCCTGGTTGGCATAATTCGGGCGGCTGTTAACCAGGTGTTAACCCCATCGCCTTCTGATCTGCCAACAGATTAGGTATAATGGGGGTGAGTCAGCGATGGGGCTGGCTGCCACTTAGCGACTACGGCAATGCAGCTATCTACCACTACCATGCACAAGGATGTGCCACTGATTGGAGGATTTACAGTGACAACATCTGGCCTGATCGAAGAACAGGTGCGGGTTGATTATGAGCGCGCCCGCCGCAAGTCCTTCCTCACCGATCTCGGCAAGCTGCTGGGCAAGCAAGGCAGCGAACTGCTCTCCTTCGAGCAAGTCGTCCAGAGTCTTGGTACTACCAACCAGACCTATCGGGGCGCACAAACAGTGGATGTCGATCAGATCGTGGGCAGCGTAGACCGCTATGCCGACTTTGACCGCCGCTTCCTGCCCAACAACGCCGCCACCCGCGACCGCTGGAAAAGTATAGACCGCGCCTACTACGAGGATGCGATCTTGCCCTCAGTGATCCTCTACAAGGTGGGCGAGGTTTACTTCGTCAAAGACGGCAACCACCGCATTTCAGTGGCGAAGGCGCGGGGCATCCAGTTTGTGGACGCGGAAGTAACCGAGGTGCGGAGCCGCATCCCCCTGACCGCCGACACCGACCCCCGCGAGATGCTCGCCCTGGCCGAGTACGGTCGCTTCCTGGAACAGACCGACCTCGACCACCTGCGCCCAGAGCAGAACGTGCGCTTCAGCAAACTGGGCCGCTACGACATCCTGCTCGACCACATCCGCGTCCACCGCTACTTCTACCAGATCGACACTGGTACTTCGCTGGGCTGGCCCGAAGCGGTCACATCCTGGTACGACAACCTCTACTGCCCGGTAGCCGAAGCGAGCCGCCGTGACCACATCCTGGAGGACTTCCCTGGCGCGACCGAGGCCGACCTCTACCTTTGGGTGATGGACTACTCCTACTACCTGGCGCGCGACGAGGGTAAGAAGCTCTCGCCTGCGGAGGCTGCGGCAGACTACAGCGCAGCGTTTGGCAAGCACGACGGCATCCACGCCCTGCTCAACCTGCCAGCCCGGATCAGCAGGGGGGCGCAGCAGGTCTTTGCGATCACAGGGCGGCTGTTGGAGCGGGCAATCTCCTCGGCCCCTGCAACCTATGAGGAGGGTATGACCATGCAGCCGCTGCCTGTCTTCATGCCAGAGGACGAACTGGAAGCCAATGTTGAGCGCGCCCGCGAAGTCACCGAGCGACATTTGGCAGTGGAGGCTTGAGCGCGAGCTAGCAGCCCATCTTATCTACCCCAACCAGCATCCCTGCCAACTACTGGCGGGGATACTGTATAATAGGGTTATGCACGATGACCGCTCTACCAATCTCTCGCCACCACCCGCCCGCCCTCTGTTTGCTGGGGTAGAGGAGGATGTGCCGTTGCCCGCGAATGGCGAACTGCTTACCCGCTGGTCGCTGATCGGGCTGACCTGCACCCTGCTGGCTGGCCCGGCTAGCGTGCTGATGCTGCTGATCCCGCCGCTACTTTTTGCCGCTCCGCTGATCGTCATCTGGCTGCTGGCGGGCTGCGCCATCGCGGTGATCACCCTCAACCGCAGCAACGAAGCTAGCCGCCCGCAGCAGGTGCGCCTGGTCAGCGGGGTGGCGGCAGTGATCAGCGGCCTGATCCTGGTGCTAATGCTAGGCCTACTGGTCTGGTCACTGCTCAGTGTGCAGTAGAAGCAGTCTGCCAGCGGA
Source organism: Chloroflexia bacterium (assembly GCA_038229595.1). Taxonomy (GTDB): domain Bacteria; phylum Chloroflexota; class Chloroflexia; order QHBQ01; family QHBQ01; genus JBBROH01. Next base: position 82,087 of record JBBROH010000001.1, read on the forward strand.
TTGGCACAGTGGCTAGTGCGAATTGAGGAACATCCCGCCGGGTTAGCTAACCAACCAGATGATGAGCAACAACTAATCAGCAGAGAGGAAGGTTCTTGCCATGAACGATGACCGCCGCCCACTTGCCCCCCTTCCGCCCCATGACTTAAAACTAGAAGAAAGCTAATATGAACCTCCCCCAACTCCTGACCATGCTGCGCGAGTCGCCGCAGATGCGCCCCTACATCACCGCCTGGCACGAAGTCCCCGCCCAGCCCGCTCGCACTGCTCCCTTCCCTACCACCCTCCACCCGCGCCTGGCCGAGGTGCTGCGGGCGAAGGGGATTGTCAACCTCTATACCCACCAGGCCCAGGCGTTGCAGGCGGCGCAGGCGGGCCAGCACCTGGCAGTCGTCACCCCCACTGCCAGCGGCAAGACGCTCTGCTACAACCTACCCGTGCTTGACCGCATCCTGCGCGACGACAGCACCCGCGCCCTCTACCTGTTCCCAACGAAGGCTCTGGCCCAGGATCAGCTAGCAGGGCTGTACGACCTGATCACCGCGCTTGACCGCGATATCAAGACCTACACCTACGACGGTGACACCCCGCCCGACGCACGCCGCCTGATCCGCTCCGCCGGTCACATCGTGATCACCAACCCCGATATGCTGCACACTGGCGTTCTTCCCCACCACACCAAGTGGGTGCGCCTGTTCGAGAACCTCAAGTACGTGGTGGTGGACGAACTGCACACCTACCGCGGCGTGTTCGGCAGCCACGTCGCCAACGTGCTACGACGGCTAGAACGCATCTGCGCCTTCTACGGCGCGACCCCACAGTACATCTGTTGCAGCGCGACGATAGCCAACCCCCGTCAACTGGCCGCCAATCTGATCGGCGTGCCAGAGGAGCGCATCCAACTGGTGGACGACAATGGCGCACCACGGGCGGCAAAGAGCTTCATCATGTACAACCCGCCGCTGATCAACAAGCAACTGGGCCTGCGCCGCAGTAGCACGCTGGCCGCCAGCGAGATCGCCACCCAGTTTCTCGCCAATGATGTGCAGACGATAGTCTTCGCCCGCGCCCGGACGACGGTCGAAATCCTGCTCACCTACCTGCGGAATGCCGCGCAGGGACGACGGCCCGCCAATGCCATTCGCGGCTATCGCGGTGGCTACCTGCCGTTGGAGCGGCGCGAGATCGAGAGGGGCTTGCGTGATGGTGAGGTGCGCCTGGTGGTCAGCACCAACGCCCTTGAGTTGGGTATAGATATTGGCACCCTGGAAGCCTGTGTGATGGCGGGCTATCCTGGCACTGTCGCCAGCACGTGGCAGCAGGCGGGCCGGGCTGGGCGGCAGGTGGGCAGCAGCGTGGCGGTGCTGGTTGCGGGCAGCAGCACTCTGGATCAGTACATCGTCAACCATCCCGCCTACTTCTTCGGCCAGACGGCAGAGAACGGGTTGGTCAACCCCGACAACCTGCTGATCCAGATGGGCCACCTCAAGTGCGCCGCCTTCGAGCTACCCTTCGCTGAGGGCGAGCGGTTCGGGCCGAGCGATGTCAGCGAACACCTTGCCTACCTGGAGCAAGAGGGTATCCTGCACTACTCTGGGGGAACATACCACTGGATGGCCGAGAACTTCCCCGCCCAGGCAGTCAGCCTGCGTACGGCCTCTAACGACAACTTCCTGATCGTAGACGTGAGCGACCCAAGCCGCCCACGCACCATCGGTGAGGTTGACCGCTTCGCCGCGCCCACCACGATCCACGAGGAGGCGATCTACCTGCACAACGCCCAGCCTTACCACGTGGACAAACTAGACTGGGACGAGCAGAAAGCCTACGTGCGGGCGGTCGAGGTAGACTACTACACCGACGCAAACCTGGCCGTTAGCCTCAAGGTGCTGGATGTTCTCAGCGCGCCCGATCAAGTGCTGGGCCGCAAGGCCGCCGCCGCCCCCCAGTCGGTGGCCGAGGCTGGCTGGCCGCTGCTAGTAGCGCGGCAGGCAAGAGAAGGCTACCGACCAGAGTTGGGCGCACTGCAAGAGGAGACCGCCACCTTGCCTGCTGCTGCGATGGGCGCGGGGAAGGATGTTGACCCCACCCTGCACGCAGCCCGTAATCATGGGGAGGTGATGGTCACGGCAATGGCGACGATCTACAAGAAGATAAAGCTGCTGACCCATGAGAACCTGGGCTGGGGGCGAATCACGCTGCCAGAGCAGGAGATGCACACTACCGCCTACTGGCTGACGGTGCCACCAGAAGTAGCGGCGGGGCTGGCGAAGGACGAGTTGCAGGCGGGGCTGATCGGCCTCGGCAACGTGCTGGCCGGGCTTGCGCCGCTCTACTTGATGTGCGACCCACGCGACATCGGCTCGACGGTGCAGGTGCGCTCCCCCTTCACCCGCCGCCCAACCATCTTCATCTACGATAGCTACCCAGGGGGGATCGGCTTCAGCCAGAAGCTCTACGACTCGCACGCCGCTTTGCTGCAAGCAGCTAGCGAACTGGTGCGTGCCTGTGGTTGCGAGAGCGGCTGCCCCAGTTGCGTCGGCCCAGCGGCAGAAACAGGCGCGGATGCAAAGGCGGCCACCCTGCGTCTGCTGGCCGCCCTGCATTAGGTGGTTTACAAAGCAGCCAGCTTGTGCTATACTCCGTTGCAGTCCACTGGTAAAACTTAGTGGTAGTCCCCCCACTTCCTTCAAGAAAAGGTTGAGTAAAGCAGTATGAGACCGCTAACCCCCTCAACTCGTCCTCGTCTTTTTGCCGCCGAGCAGTACGAACCAGACCTGCTGGCCCGCCGTAAGCGGTTTGGCACCATCGTGCTGGGTTTCTCCATCTTTGTCAGTCTGATCTCCCTGTTTACTTCGCTCACCTTGTCCAAACCCAACCTGGTCCTCAGTGCTATGGCGGCTCTGGCCGTCGCTGTTGGTGTCATCCTCTTGGTTGCTTTGGGTCGTGGCTACGTCAATGTGGTGAACTCGATCACTACGGTCTTTGCCACCCTGACGTTGATCAGTAGCGCGCACTTTGCCGATGGCATCTACGGCTCTACGGCCTCCCTACTGCTGGTTACGCTGGCTTACACCCCCTTCCTTGTTCCTCGCCCAGTCTTTGTAGCCAACCTGATCTCTACCCTGGTTGGCACTACCATCGTCCTAACTTACGAGTTGAACGGCAACCCACCCGTGCTTGCCCTCGACCCGAAGTCGCTCTCTTTCTCCTACGCCCTATCAACCGTGATATTGGCAGCGATCATGTACTACTTCAGTGCGGGTTTGAACAGTGCAGTACGGCGGCTAACGGCGCAGAGTGCCGACCTCAGCCGGGCGAACCAGGAGCTAACCCACCAGCAGCAGGTCCGCCAGCTTGCCGCCGAGCAGGTCTCTACCGCTGCAAACCATATGGCTGCCTTTACTGGTGAGCAGACAGTGCGGGTGCGCGATGCCGTTAGTGCCTTCAACCAGACGCAGGCCAGCGCAGAGGAGTTGAGTCGCATCTCCCAGCAGATCGCTGCGGTCGCCGCCCAGGTGCGTGGGGCTGCGGCTAGCACTTTGCAGCAGTCGCGCAGCACCCAGGAGCAGGTAGCCGACGGCATCGGCGAGATCGCCCTGGTACTCGGCCAGGTCAACGTGATTGCCAGCACCGTCAGCACCCTGGAGGAGAGTTCGCGGGGTATAGGGCTGGTGGTCACCTCGATCCAGGAGATCGCCGACGAAGTGCGCTTGCTAGCCCTCAACGCTGCCATCGAAGCAGCGGGGGCGGGCAGCTATGGCCGCCGCTTTGGGGTGATCGCCAATGAGGTCAGCAGCCTGTCCGACTCGGCAGAGCAGCAGACGCGGATAGTCAGCCAGCAGTTGCAGCAGTTGCAAGCAGCGATCCAGGCGGTGGCTGGGGCTAGCAAGCAGGGTATCGCGCTCGCGGGGCGCAGCGAACACTACCTGCGGAGCATAGGCCAGGCCGCCGCCCAGATCAACGACCTGAGCGACCAGACCGACCGCCTCGCCGACTCGATCTCGCAGACGACCGGCCAGCAGCGGCTAGCCAGCCAGGAGGTGGTTGAGCAGATGCGTACTCTCGTGCGGCTAGCCCAGTCGGAGGCAGATAGCGCGACGGTGGGCGCAGAAGCCGCCAGCAACCTGCGCCTGGTTGCCAGCGGCCTTGCAGACAGCCGGGACTACGCGGCTCCCTCGCTGGTTGGGCCGAAGGTGAGCAAGCCGTCGTAGGGTGAAGGGTCTACCATCTTTAGCAAGAGCAGGCTCACTTCGCGGCCCTTCGCCAGCATAAAGAGGATGTTGCGCTCGTCTGCGCTCAAGCCCGTAGCGTTGACCAGCCTTGCATACTGCTTCATGTACTCGCGCTGGTCGCGCTCTCCCACCTCTGCGCCAGCCAGGGCGGCCAGGATCGCGGCATGGGCGGCGCGTAGCTTAGCATCACGCGCAGCCACCGCCGCTTCGATAGCAGCCGCGACTACCTCGGTCTTGAGCCGAAACTCCTCTGGCAGCTTCTTGACCATCTCCATCAAGCTGCCGTCGGCCATCGCCTCGTGGATGCGCCTGCTGGTCAGGCCGCTAACCAGGCGGTGCAGTTCAAGGTACTCGCTGGTCTTGAGCTTGACCCGCAGGCCGTTGCTATAGCGTAGCACCCAGCCCTCCACCCCCCGTGAGGCGGCGGCCAATGCAACCAGCGACGGCACAGCCATGCTCTCCGCCTGCGCCACCAGCTTGAAGCCGTACTGCGCGGCGATCAGTTGCAAGCTAGCGTAATTGTGGTCGTAGCCATCGGCAATCTCTATCGCGCCGATCAGATAGAGGTTCTCCTCGCCCGCGTAATCTACCACGATGCGGTTTTGGGGGTAGATGATCTCGAATAGCAAGGTGGTGTGCAGCGGGAATTGCGCGCTGGCGAAGTTGCGGCGCACGAACGCGGTTGCCCACTGGGCCTGCGCTGAGTTGAATGCACCCCGCGTGGCGATGCGGTAAACCCCCGCGTACCAGAAGCCAATGCCCAGTGAGCCGTCCAGCTTGATCGTCACCTCTGGCGGCTCTGGCGGCAGGTTGTTCAGCGTGGTCTGCGGCATCTCGCCCAGGTTGAAGAACTTACTGAAAGGACGAGCGGCTAGCTTCGCCGTCGGCCAGTGGAAGATCAGGCCACGGCACATCTGCTCGATCTCCGTCCAGCCGTGATCGTAGACTGCCTGCTCGGTGTAGTTGAGGATCAGATACTCACCCTCGACCTGGGCGCGGATGTTGCCCAGGGCGCGGTAAGCCTCGCGGTTCGCTCCATGCTGGCGCACTGCTTCGGTGATCGTCTCCAATGCGTCAATCATCGCTGACCCTTCATGTTTGCCAGAGCTTAGCGGTTCTCGCGCTGCACCGCCCAGCCGAGGCGGGCCGAGCGCAGGCGCAAGCCCAAGCGCGGAGCCACCTGCAACAAGCCGCCTTCGATCCGCCGTAGCCGCCGCCCACCGAGTAGGCGCGCGGCCTTGCGGTAGAGGCGCAGGCTGGCGGCAGCCCTGATCGCCGCCAGGTAGTCCAGCCCCCACAGCCCCATCCGCCTTGCCCCCAGCACGCCGAAGGCCAGCAGCAGGATGCGCGGGTAGACGCGCAGGGTGTGCAGCGTCACGCGGGTATAGTCGCCCAGCGAAGTCGTGTCCTGGAAGAAGCGGCGGCTGAGGTCGGGGCCGAGGTCGGCTAGCACGCGGCAAAAGATGTTCATGATCTGGTTCACCTCGTTCTGCTTGCCCTGGGCTAGCCCCACCTGGGTCGGCGACATGAAACGGCTGAAGACCCACATCATGCCCAGGTTCTGCTGGTGCGCCCCGATCCGCCGCAGCGAACCAGCATCTAGCAGGTTGCGGCTGAGGGCGAGATCGAGCAAACTGGTGATGCGGCCAAGATTGCGAACGTGGCTGCCGAAGCCGCAGAAGGTGAGCGGCGATTGCTGGGCTGCCGCGTCGCCAATGCTGATGATCCGCTCTGTGGCCCCACTACCCGCCCGCACGCGCAGGCCGTCGCGGTGGCGAGCGGGGATGAAGCCGTAGACGGGCTTGCAGTGCTGGAAATCTTTGCCAATCCTCTTGTAAGTGGGTAGCAGGCGGAAGTAGTCCTCAAACAGGGCCAGCAGGTCGCACTCGCCACCCTCGTCCAGGTTGGCATAGTAGAAGACGTAGGTAGTCATCTCATCTTCGCGGCCAGGGAAGCCCTCCCAGATCAACTGCCGCCCCCCCTGCGCGTCGGCCACACTCACCAGCACGTCACCCACTCCCGGATCAACCTCATCTATCGCGTTGCCTTGCACAAAGCCTTGCGCCACCGTGCCAACCGTCGGGCAAACCGCACTGAAGGGCCGCCCGTCGTTGAGTGCCTGCGCCAGGGGAGAGGTGCTGCCCATGTCATCCACCAGCAGCGCAGCCCTGAAGCGACAAACCGTCGCGCTGTCATCCTCCACTTCCACCACAACCCTGCCCACCTTGCCGCCCGCTTGCACGTAGGCGTGGCGGAAGCCATAGCCAGAGCGGATCAGGCTGCCAGTGCCAGACTGCTCGATCTTCTGCACGCAGAGGGCCAGCAGTGCGCTGGCATCCAACGCGAGGTCTAGTACGCCAGTCAGCTTGAGGTCTGCCGCTGGCACCCTGATCGTATTGGGGGCGAAGCGGATCACGCCCGTATGGTAGCGACGCTGGATGATCGGCTCAAGCTCGGCCCAGGTGAACAGGCCGAGGCCAACCAGCCTGCCCAGTTCAGCCGCGCTGATGTTCCACTCGCGGTGGGTGCTGCCGATCTCCTTGCGGTCGAAGACCAGCACTTTGCGGCGGTAGCGGGTTGCTAGCAATGCCGCATCCAGCAGACCCAACCCAGCCCCAGCGTAGATCACCTCAAACTCACCGTCGCTGGCTGGCAGCACGTCCACATAGCTGATCACCGGTGCAGGGTCGTGCTGCACGAAGTAGCGTTGCCAGGCCCGATTGAGGCCGTAGGCGTGGCCCAGCGCGTCCAGGCCGCCCGGCATGGCGGTGAAGGCAGCTACGGTTAGGGGATACTGGGCGCGTAGTTGCTCGGCCAGGGCTTCAGCGGTGCTGTGCAGGTTAGCGGTTGCGGTCATTGGCTCGTCCTCTATGTGATGATCTGCTGATCTATTGTAACGGATCGGCTACCTGATAACCAGCCTCGCCGCTGCTTAGCCGCTCACGGCGCGGTCGATCTGCTACCGCCTGTGCAAGGTCAGCACTGCGATCTCTGGGCGGGAGCGCAGGCGGTGGGGGATGCCGCTCATGCCGATGCCGCGACTGACATAGAGCGGCAAGCCGTGATGATCGCAGTAGCCGCGCAACAACTCCTCGTGCTTGTGCGGCAGGTGTGGCGCGCCGAAGAAGGGCAGGATCACCTGGCCGCCATGCGTGTGGCCGCAGAGCATCAGGTCTACGCGCTGCCCAGCGGTGCGCTCCACGAAGTCGGGGTTGTGGGCCAGCAGCACGCGGCACTGATTGGCGGGCAGGCCGCGTAGGGCGGCAGCTAGGTCGTAGTTGTGCGAACGCAAATCCTCAACCCCAGCGAAGTGCAGCCGCTCTCCCCCACGCTCCAGGCTGGCATGCTGGTTGCGTAGCACCTGTGCGCCGCCGCTTTGCAGCCCGCGCACGTTGGCCTGCTCGTGGCCGAAGTAGTCGTGATTGCCGAGGACGGCGAAGATGCCCTCCCTTGCCACCAGACCAGCAAGCAGGGTCGGGAAGCGGTAGCCAGCCCTGCGCGTTACGTAGTCACCGAGCAGGCAGATCACATCTGGCTGCTGGGCGTTGGTCATCTCTACCACGCGGTGCAACTGCCGTTCGCCGACCCGCCAGCCGTAATGTATGTCGCTGATCACCGCCAGCCGCAGACCGTCGAAGCTGGGGGGCAGGCCAGGTAGGCGGATGGTAGTGTGGGTTACTTCCAGCCAGAAGGGTTCGATGAAGTAGCTGTAGCCCAACGTGCCGATACCCAACACTGCCGACCCCAGCACCTTCGCCAGCAGCCGCACCTTGCGCCGCCTGAACCGTTGCCGCCCCCAGCCCTCCCGCTCGTCCGCCACCGTCACCGGCTGCTGACCCCCGCCGCCTTCAATGTCGCCTGCTGAATGGCGAACAACTCTGCCAACCCCTTGTCGGCGAGGTTGAGTAGCTGATCGAGGGCGGCGCGGTCGAAGGGCTTGCCCTCCGCCGTCCCCTGCACTTCGATGTACTTGCCACTGCCGGTCTGCACCACGTTGAAGTCTACCTCGGCCCGCGAGTCCTCCTCGTAGGCGAGATCGAGGCGCGCTTCGCCCGCGACGATGCCGACGCTGATGGCGGCCAGCGGCTCAAGCAGGATGCGTTTGCTGCCGACGCGGTGCGCCTGCCGCAGCTTGTCTACCGCCAGGGCAAGGGCAACATAGGAGCCAGTAATCGCGGCGGTGCGGGTGCCACCGTCGGCGTTGATCACGTCGCAGTCCACCGTCAACTGGATGTCGCCGAGGGCGGCCAGGTCGGTGATCCCGCGCAGGCTGCGCCCGATCAGCCGTTGAATCTCTTGGGTGCGCCCGCTGACCTTGCCTGTACTGGCTTCGCGGCGGTTGCGACCGGGGGTAGCCGAGGGCAACATACTGTACTCCGCCGTCACCCAGCCGCCCTTGCCGACGCGGTGCGGTGGCAGATCGGTCTCGGCAGTGACGGCGCAGATCACCTGGGTGCGACCAAACTCAACCAGCACCGAAGCGGTAGGGAAGACCTGATAGTTGGTGGTGATCTTGATGGGGCGCAGGTCGGTGGCGGCGCGACCATCTGGGCGAGCATTGTTCGGCACGGTTAACTCCAGGGGCGACTGGATTTGCTGGAAGGCACGGCTCACCCTTGCGGCTGCGTGCAAGGTAAAGGCTACCATGCTGCTGCTGATCGGCGGCTGGTTGGGGTACTCCTCTGGGTAAAAGAGGCTCTCCAACAGCGTCTCGGCCAGCACAAAAGGCCAGGCAACGGTAAGGGCGGCGGCCAGCAGGTCGCGCTCTATTATACTCAATTTGCACTCGCTCTGATACTCGCTGAGAAAGAGGTCGAACAGCCTTGCGTTGGCCTGCCGTTCGGGGCGCAACTCTGGCTGACCGCCGCCGCTGAAGACCAGCACGCTGAAGTAGAGTAGAGCCTGGGCCAGTTCGAGCAGGCGGGGAGCGTAGCGCGAGCTATCCCAGCCCCGCACGGTGGTTACTTCGCCCCGTCGGTTGAAGGTGAGATTGTAGCCGTGATAGTTGCCGTGGATGTGTAGCAGGCGCAGGTGGGGGGCGGCAGCAGCGATGCGGCGGTCGGCCAGGCTGTGGGCATCCGCGATCTGGTCGAGGGCAGTATCCGCCCGCTGACGGTCGGCGGGGTCGCGCAGGGCAGCTACGTAGTGACTGAGGCGATTCAGCCGCGCTCGCCCCTGCCCCAGCATTGACCACTGCTCCGGCCAGTAGTTGGTCTCGCCTGCGTACTGTTCGCTGATGCGGTGTAGCTTGCCGAGGGTACGGGCTGCACTGGCTACCTGCGTTGGGCTGTCGTAGACGAAGTTCACCCCTTCCACCCACGCTTGCAGTTCGTAGCTCTGGCCCGCCACCGCCAGGGTGGTCGCGCCGTCGGGCATGGCAATCAGGTTGGGGACGGGCAGCCCGTAGCGACAGACGTGCAGCATGATCGCTTGCTGGTGGCGATAATCCTGGGGGCTGGCGGCTGGGTCGTGGTGGTGCAACAGGTAGACGCGCCCCCACGCATCGCTGAGGCGCAGGGCTAGCCGCCCACCATGCAGATTCAGGTGGCGGTCGAGGCGCAGCCCAGGGAGGCCATAGCTGGCGGCGGTTGCCGCAACCAAGGGGGCAAACCGCTGGCGCACCTCCCTGGCTTCGAGCGCGTGATTGCGCGGTGGCACGACGAGGGGTGGAGTGAGCGAGCGGTCTGCGTCCGGCGCAGCCACCTCATGCGGTTGTGAAAGCATCGCAGCGTCCTACTGCGAACCCCTGCCTGACGGCGCGACCCCTCACCAGAGGGCCGGGGGTTCAGGATGGCGCGTCTCCGCGCTCACGCAGCTCTTCCAATCGCTGCTTTATCGCGGCTTCGCGCCCGCGATCTGTGGGGATGTAGTAGCGGCGGCCCTGCAAGGCAGCAGGCAATCCCTCTTGTTGTACGTAGCCACCTTCATAATCATGGGCATACTTGTAGCCCGCGCCATAGCCGAGCGACTTCATCAACCCGGTGGGAGCGTTCCGCAGGTGCAGCGGCACTGGATCGGCCCGCGTGTTCCGCACGTCGTCCTTGACCGCCTTGTAGCCCGCATAGAGCGCGTTGCTCTTGGGCGCGACGCTGCAATAAACTACAGCCTGGGCCAGGGCCAGTTCCGCTTCGGGCAGGCCAATAAACTGGATCGCCTGCTGCGCCGCCATGCAAACAACCAGGGCTTGCGGGTCGGCCATGCCGATATCCTCGCTGGCGAAGCGCACAATGCGGCGGATGATATACTGCGCGTCCTCCCCCGCCTCCAGCATCCGCCCCAACCAGTAGAGGGCTGCGTCGGGGTCGCTGCCGCGCATGGTCTTGTGCAAGGCAGAGATGATGTCGTAGTGCTGCTCCCCATCCTTGTCGTAGAGCAGGGCTTTATGCTGCATCGCGTCCTCGATGGTGGCGACGGTGATCGTGCTGCGGCCAGTCTCGTCTGGCGGAGCAGCCAGGGCGGCCAGTTCCAGGGCGTTCAGGGCAGTACGAGCATCACCGTTAGCCAACGTCACCAGCAGGCTGACAGCCCCCTCCTCCAGCACTACGTTCGTGGCTCCCAACCCCCGCTCGTTGTCGCTGAGGGCGCGCTGCACCAGGGCGCGGATGTAGTCGTCGTCCAGAGCCTGGAGGACGAAGACGCGGGCGCGCGAGAGCAGGGCAGAGTTGACCTCGAAACTGGGGTTCTCGGTGGTGGCCCCGATCAAGGTGATCGTGCCATCCTCGACATAGGGCAGGATCACATCCTGTTGAGCCTTGTTGAAGCGGTGGATTTCGTCGATAAAAAGAACAGTGCGCTGACTACTCTGCAAGCGGCGATCTTTGGCCTCTTGGATCAGGCGGCGCAGGTCAGCCACGCCCGCCGCCACTGCGCTGATCGGCACAAAGTGGCCGCTGACCGCCTCGGCGAGGAGGTGCGCGAGGGTAGTCTTGCCGCTACCGGGCGGCCCCCAAAGGACCAGCGAGTTGAGGTTGCCGCTCTCCACCGCCTTCCGCAGCACCCGCCCAGGGCCAATTACCTGCTCCTGGCCCACGTACTCGCCGAGGCTGCGCGGGCGCATCCGGGCGGCGAGGGGGCTGTAGCCCTCCGCTTGCTCGGCTCGCTGCCCGTGCAGGTCGATCATCCCCAACTGGTGGTCGCCAGCCTGCCTGTCTTTCGCCTTCGCCACGCTCTATTCCTATCCGCAAGTACGCGCAAGATGGTAAGGCGAATTGTACACCGAACCGTGCTTTTACGCAAGCTGAGCTGGTGGTTGGCCTAAGCTGATCGTCTCACCAATCAGCTTCTCGGCCCACTCGCGGGTGAAGGGAAACCAGCCCAACTGGTGGAAGCAGTCGGGTTGGCGAACGAAGTTGACCAGCCCAAAGCGGCTCTGTGCTGCGCTCGGCTGATGTTCGATCCAGATGCAGTGGCGGGGCTGACCCGCGTGCTGCCAGACCGCCGCCGCTAGCTGGCAGACTGCCCCACCGCTAGCGGGTTGCGCGACCGGCTCGTAGAGGACGATGGTCAACTGACCCTCTACCTGGTAGACCCGCACGTGATAGGCCGCCTGGCTCTCCTGCGCTCTATAGATGTAGTCGTTTACCTTTGCCACTATTTCTCAACCTCAATGTTGTTAGCCTGCTACAGGCTTGCTGGTTCGCTCTCCCCTACGCCAGCCTGCTTCATTCTACCTGACAGGGCAAGGGCTGCCAATAACCCAGTAGTACCAAAGAGCAGAGTACGATAGTACTGCTACCCCAATCTACTTTGCTGGGGACTGTTTTGGATTGCGGGCGGGATAGATGAGCGGTTAACCCTTGTGTATCTTCTTTGCTGCTGATAGCAGGCGTTGACTTCCTGCCTGCTTCTCCGTATAATGGGCGTGCTAGACAGCGACCGGGAGGGTGACGGATGGCACACACGCTGACAACTGCCTCAACTTTGCAGAACGCACGCTACACCATCGCCGAAGTACTGGGCGAGGGCGGCTTTGGTGTTACCTACAAAGGGAACGACAATCGCCTGGGTCGCACCGTGGCGATCAAGGAGTTGTTCCCTTTTGGCAGCAACCGCGAGGACGAGGGAGCAGTGACCGCCCCACTGACCTATACGCAGGGGCGGTGGGGCAAGGCGGTTGACGACTTCCTGCGCGAGGCTCGCACCATAGCTGGTCTCGACTACGCGGGTATCGTAGCCGTCTACGACTACTTTGAAGAAAACAATACTGCTTACATGGTGATGAAGTTTATTGATGGCACCCCGCTCGACCGCTATGTGTGGCAACAGGGTGGCAAGCTGGGTGACGAAGAAGCGGTGCGCTATACAGTGCAGGTTGGCAACGCCTTGAGTGTGCTGCACAGCCTCAACCTGCTGCACCGCGACGTGAAGCCAAACAATATTATGCTTACCCGTAGCGGGCCGGTGCTGATTGACTTTGGGGCCGCCCGCGAGTTCCTGGTTGACCGCTCGGTACAGCAGACCGCCATTGGCACGCTGGGTTTCTCCGCCCCAGAGCAGTTCCACGTCTTTGGCCGCAAGGGGGCGTATACGGACGTGTACTCGCTGGCGGCTACTACTTACTATATGATCACTGGCAGTGCGCCAACTCCCCCCCTGGACGAGGCCGCCGCCGCCAGCCCGCTCTTGCCTGCCCTGGCCCACGCCCTGGCCTTTGAGCCGAAGGAGCGGCCTGCGACGATTGCTGCCTTCCTGGCCGAACTAACCGTTGGCATGAGCAACGCCCCGACGATCCAGCCGCAGACGGTGGGTGGTTCACAGCCCTTCAACGAGCGGCCTTCCTCCAACCCGCTCCTGCCTCCCGCCGCGACTAGCCAGCCGCCCACACCGAGCGTGCCGTCGCTGACTTCTATCGTGCCGCCGCCCTTGACCGCTATTGTGCCACCCAGCCAGCCGCCTACACCGAGCGTGCCGTCGCTGACTTCTATCGTGCCGCCGCCCTTGACCGCTATTGCGCCACCCAGCCAGCCGCCTAGCCAGCCGATCAGCCAGCCTGTCGCTCCTTCGCTAGAGCAGGAGATGACTCGGCGGGGCTTGAGCATCTTGCCGGTAGTCTCTGGTCTGCTATTGCTGGCAGTGGCGGTGATCCTGCTGCTGGTCTTTAGCAACAGGCTGTCACCATCGCTGCCGTCCAACCCTGAGAATGCGGGTAAACCCTCCCCGGCGGTGCTGCTTGCTGATAGCACACTCACCCCCGCCGATGATGTGGCTGCTCTGCCCACTGAGCCATCATCAGTTGGGGCTAACCTACCCTCCACGCCAGAGGCTGACGGCACCCAACTGCCAGAGGCTGACAGCACCTCGCCACCAACCGACACCGCGCCTGCTACTGATACGCCGCCTGCTACTGATACACCCGCTCCTCCTGATACGCCATTGGTGGTTGTCCCAGCAGCCAGCAACACGCCGTACATAATTACTGCTACCCCACCACCCACCCCGCCTGCCACCGCTACGCCGCTGCCTAGCCTCACGCCAAAGTTGACGTTCACGCCGAAGCCGCCAACTACTACCCCCTTGCCACCGACTGCTACGCCGCTGCCGCCCACGCAGCTTGCGCCAAACCCGACCACAACCGCGGCAACCGCCCTCGGTGCAAACTGGGAGCGGCTCGGCTCTGCTGACTTTAATAGCTACTGCGCCACTGCTTTCGGTGGGGCGCAGGCCCGGCTCGACAAACTGCAAGATGCAGGTGTACTCGACTGGGCCTGCTACGGCAACCCCGTGCGCGTCAGTGGCATGGTAATGAAGGATGCCTGTGTTGAGCAATACGGCGATGGGACCAGTGCCAACTTCACCAACGCCGATGATGCTTCTAGCTGGAACTGCTACCAGGGCTACAATTCGGTCGGTGCTGTGCCGATCAACGAATACTGCACCCGCCGCACGGTCTACGGCGAAGCTCGTCTAGACCCCAACCTGACCCCCGATGTGAAGCCTGCCTTCCGCTGGGCCTGCTTTGCGCCACCCGAAGTGGGGCGGGTGGATGGGGATGTGGCCTGCACGCGTCTCTACCGTCGTTCCTTCGCCTATTGGCTGACCGCAGACGACCCCCATAGCTGGGCCTGCTACCGCCGCAAGTAGAAAGCGAGCTATGCGCGACCAACCACTACCCCCTGCTACCCTGCTCCAGAATGGCAAGTACCAGATCGTGCGCGTCCTCTCACAAGGCAGCCTCAGCTTCCTCTACGAGGGGGTTAGCACCCGCATCCGCCAGAGCGTGGTGATCAAGGAGTTGTTCCCCCGCCGCAGCGAGCGGCTGGCTAGCGGTGCGGTGCAGCCAACCAGCCAGTACGAGGAGCATGAGTGGGAGCAGGCGCGCCAGGCTTACGTGGATGAGGCCAGCCTGGTCGCGCAGTTCAGCACAGAGCCGCGCATCATGAACGTCCTCGATCAGTTCGACGAGAACAATACCGCCTACATGGTAACGCAACCGGCTGGTAGGCAGAACCTCTACGAGTACCTCGGCTCGCGGGGCGGCAAGCTGCCAGAGGTTGAGGCCAAGCGGATGACTGAGGAGATCGCCCGCGCCCTCAATGTGATGCACGCGCATGAGCCAGCCGTCTACCACCGCGACTTGCGCCCCAGCAACACGGTGATCAACGACGCGGGCGGGCCAGTGCTGATTGACTTCGGCGCAACCCGCTGGTACATGACCGAGATAGCGGGCGGCCTGAGCATGGTGGAGTATCGGCGCGGTTTCGCTGCCCCCGAACTGCTAGACAACCCGGCCATCCCGCCCAGCCCCCAGCAAGATATTTACTCGCTGGGTGCGACCCTCTACGTGATGCTGATGGGCCGTGACCGCGTGCCTGTCCCCAGCGCAAAGCTGCCCGCCAACTTCGGTCGTGCTGTCCGCAAGGCAGTAGACAAGGCTCTGCAAGCCGACCCCGCCCGACGGCAGCGCGATGTGGGCGAGTTCATCCGCGACCTGCGCGGCGACGAGAACTTCTTTACCAGCCTGCCCAACTGGGTCAAGGCGGTAGGCAGCCTGGTCTTCAGCGGCATCGTCCTCGGCCTGCTAACTAACTATCTCTATAGCTGGCTCAATGCCCCCACGCCCACGCCCACGCCTACACCCGCCACACCGGTCGCAGTTGTCAGCCCACAGCGCAGCAGCACTGCCGTTGCGCCGACCACCAGCCCTGCTGGCCTTGCGCCCGCCCGCCCTGCCAACCCCACGCCGCTGCCATTGGTTGATCGTTGCACCGTGCCTGCCCTTAATGCCAGCCCAGTGACCGACCCTGGTGCGGTCTTTCAGGAGCGGGCAGGCGGTCGCACCTTGCTGAATGGGCGCGGGGCTACCTTCCCTGCTATCTACTACCAGCTTGTCTTTCCAGAGTTTGACACCAGCTACAACGCCAGGGCTGGGTTGTACTACCGCTGTGACGGCTCTGGGGCTGGGATCAGTGCGATCCTCAACAACCAGGTGGATTTTGCCGCTGCTGACTACCAGGACGATAGCATCAGCAAGGCGCAGGATGGGGCCTACCTGCAAATCCCTATCGTTCTTGGCGGGGTGGCGGTGCTGACCAGGCTACCAGGCAGTAGCGCGGGCAACCATCTCTACCTCAGCCCCACCACGATCAGCAAGATTTACAGGGGCGAGATTACTCGCTGGAACGACCCGGCTATTGCCGCTGACAACGCCAATAACCCCAGCAAACCAACCTTGCCCGACCAACAGATCGTCCCAGTCTACCGCAAGGAGTCGAGTGGCACCAGCCGGGCCTTCGCCAACTATCTCTATCGTGGCACTGGCGACCCAGCCTGGCAGAACAAGGATGTCTTCCCCAGGGCGGCGGGCGGTAGGGCAGTTGAGGGGAACAATGGTATGATCGGCGAACTGACCAGCAGCGAGTACACGATTGGCTACGTGGAGATTGCTTACCTGGATGCGGCTCTGCGCGGCAGCTTCCCGCAGGGTCTATCCTACGCTTACCCACAGAATAGCAGCGGCAAGTATGTGGAGCCGACCTGGGAGAGCGTCCGCGAGGCGGCCAGTGATGCTACCCTCTCGCCCAGCCTCAACCTCGGCTTCAGCGACGCGCAGGGTGGCTATCCAATCACCACTGCTAGCTACCTGATCGTGCGCCGCGACTACCAGGATACCCCCGACGAGCGGCGGCGGGCTATTGCCCTCAGCAATCTCCTGCGCTGGCTACTCAGCGAGGGCCAACGCTACGTCGAAAACCGCGAGGTACGCTCCTACGCCGCCTTGCCCAATCCCGTGCGCGACGTTGCTCTGCGCCAAGTCTGCACCATCACCGTCGGTGGGCTGGCCGACACTTGTAAGTGAGCTAAGGCGATCATGGGCGGCAAGAAGAAGGGGGCGCACCGCAGTGCGCCCCCGCTCGTTGCCCCCAAGCTACTTGTTGATCGCATCGCGGATGAACCGCCAGGTGGTCGAGTCGATCCAGGGGTTGCTGTTAACGGCGGCCATGAAGCTGTAGTAGGGTTCGCCGTCTGCGTCCTTGAACTTGGACTGGATCAGGGCTGGGCGGCCCTTGAGGTCGGGCAGCTTGCTGTCGTTGTTCGGCATATTGACCCAGTAGCCATTGTCGTCAAGTGGGTTGCCTACCTTGTTCTTGCTCGCGTCGTAGTCGTCTAGCAAGCCGTAGGTATGGCCCATCTCGTGGCCCGCCACCGCGATGTAGTTAAGGATCGCGCTCGTCACTGTCCCCTTGATCGAGGTGATCTCCAGGCCAGCGGTGGTCGGCGATTTCATGTGGTCGGCGAACCACTTGGGCGGCAGCACCCCGACCACTATGGTCGCGTCGGGCATCGTCTTGCCACTGTGGCCCACTGTATTGCGGCCCACCACCCCGACGCTGGCGTACATGGCGGTGATCGCTGTCCAGTTGATCTCCCCATTGTCGTCGGCTACCGTACTCTCGAAGGGGCGCAGGTTGTAGGGTGCATCCGCATAGTCGTACTCGAAGGCACTGCTGGGTAGCGGGTAGGTCGCCTTGATGAACTCGAAGTTCTCCTGCGCCATCTTCGGTATCTCGCGGTCGAAGTTGTAACGGCTGCGGTTAGAGTCGGTCCAGTCTACGGGCAGGAAGAAGATTTTGATCTTCGTCGCCTTCATCTGGATCGCCTTCTTCTCTGGCGTAGTTACTTGGGTATTGCTGCCCGTGTTGCTAGCCCCCTGCGTCTCGATCTTGACATTGGCAGTGTAGCTAGCCGCCCGACTGGGGCCGCCGGGGACGGTCACGGCGATGTAGTTGTCGCTGCTGCTGACGTTCTTGGTTGCCTCATAGCTGCGGTTCTCAAAGATAGCGGTGGCCTTGAGCGACACTGGGGCGGTGTTGTTCAGGTTGAGGATGACGATCACCACCATGTCCTTACCGACGATCAAATCCTCGCTAGCCAACGTCTGGCTGAGGATTGCTTGCTTGATGCTGATTGCTGCCTGGGCGTGGGTTGGAGCGGTTTGACCCAGCAGTAGCAGAGCCAGCAGTAGCAGCGACCCAGCGGCCTTACTCATGGTTTGCTTCTTCATAGTTACTTGTTCCTCCATTGGTGGGGGCGTGGCTTGTTGCCTGCCCCCGCTGCGCCTCACCTGCTGAGGTGTTCCTGATAGCTTAGCTTCACGGCCTGGCCCGCATTGCCGAGGGCAACCAGGATGTAGTTGCCGCTGGGCAGCTTGAGGCTAGCGAGTGTGCTGCTCTGGCTGCTATAGAGCGGCTTGGTCGGGTCGTTGACCGAGTAGATACCCCAGAGGCCATCGCCAGAGAGCAGCTTGAAGTTGTCGGCGTAGCCACCGAGTGGCACCACGATGTTGTCGTCATAGACCTGGCGGCTGTTCCACCTCTCGTTGACGACGCGGCTCTCAATTGTGCGCTGCTGGGTGAAGCCCGCGCCACTATTACTGCTATTAAAGTTCTTGTCTACAAAATCCTTGTCGCCACTGACCGGTTCACCCGTCTTGCCGTCGATCACGGAGAGCAGGCTGACCGCCTTCCAGAGGTCGGCTTCACTCTTTTTGCCATCCAGCCACGCTTGCCAGTCGGAACGGCTGAGGCTGTAGACAATCACATAGAGCTTACCCTTCTGCGGGTAGAGGAGGGCGCAGAGGCCGCTCTTGAGGTTGGGGTAGGCAGTCATCAGCGTACCCCAACCGCTCAACATCTCGGCCCGTAGGTTCTGGTCGAAGCTCTTGCTCACCATGTCCATGTAGACTGCACCCTGGGCTACGTTGTCGCCGTGGATGTCCTTCTGCTCGATGTAGTCCACCTGCTGCACGTTATAGCCTTGCAAGGCGAGGCCGTCGGCGATCTGCTGCTTGGTCGCTTCGGTGCTGCGGGCGGGCTTGTCCACCAACACTACTGCGCTGGCGGGGCTGTCGATCTGTACGTCGTTGCCCGCGTTGGCCTTCGCCTTGACCCTTAGCTCCTTGACCGCCTGGCCGAGCGTCAACTGGCCGCGGGCTGCGCCGTCGCCGCTGGTCGGCTCGTCGCCGAGAGCCTGCTCGTCATTGCCAGTAGTCTGGGCGGTAAAGACGATCTTCTGCTTGGGTGCGGGCCGGTAGTCCTTGTCGCTGACGGTAGCAACGAGCGTAAGCCTGGTACTATCGTCGGCTGGCACAAAGGCGGAGGAGGGTTGCAAGCGCAGGTAGCCATTGCCAGCACTGTGCTGGTCGCTCTGGGGGGGAGTATTGTCGGTCGGCAGGGTGGGGGTAGTGCCGCCACTCTTGTCGCCAAAATCCTTACTGCCCGCACTGATCTTGGCAAACTCCTTCTCGCTCACCTCGGTACCACTGGTCTTGTCGAGGATAAAGAAGTTGCTGCTCACGCCCTTCCAGAGGTCGTCCCCGCTCAACTTGCCCTCAATGGCTCGCTGGAAGTCGCTGGCCTGGGCAGGGAAGACTAGCCAGTAGTTACCTATCTCTAGCGCACTAAAGAGGTTGGCCGACTTGGGGTAGTAGGTGTGCAAGGCGTAGAAGCCTTCAACCGCCTGCTGGATGTTGTTCTCATCCTCATAGGCGTGTTGGCTGGTTGGGTCGAAGGTGGGGGAGTAGAGGTCCATAATCACGCCAACGGTGCTGCGGTCTACGTTGCCCTTACTGTCGGTCACATAACCGACATCAACTATGCTGTAGCCCTTGCTGCTCAGGTAGCTAGAGACGCTGTTCCCGGCTGCGTCGCTGCTACCGCCTCCGACCGCGCTGCTACTCTGGGCGCGGGCAGTCTGGGGCGTAAGCAGGCTGATCGTCAACAGCAGCACAGCCAACCCTGCCAGCATTGCCATGCCCTGGCGCAGCAGTTTTATAGTAACACGATTCTCCATCTTGAACACTCCTCTGGCTGGGTAGCCGGGGCTGTGGCCCACTTGCGAGCCACCTCACAATGCGGAAGTTGCCAGCCCATTATAGCATGAAACGAGCAAACGATCATCTAACTGCATAAAATGGACGCTGCTTTAGATTATACGCAGCCTCCACCTGTTTTGTTGCGGTCTGGGGCCAAAACTAACATCCTCCTCACCGATTGCTGTCCCGCAACCTGCCAGTGGGCGGCAGCTACCAGCCCCACCTGAGCAGGTGCGCTGGCTGCTATTTGCCGCCACCCGCTGCAACATGGTATAGTAGCAGCGCGGCGGCCTCCACCCTGTGAGGTTGCCCAACCCGGACATCATCTGCCAGCAGGTATGCGTGGCGGTAGCACTGGCTGACGGAGGTAACAACCTGGCCCCGAACGAACAACAGAGCCACAACCAGCTAGCAGCGAGGCCACCGCTGCCAGTCGCCAGCCTCGGCCCGGAGCCACGCCAGCCTGAGCCGATCAGCTTCGTCGAGCAGTTGGTGGGGCCGATCCGCTCGCTGCCCTATGTTGCCTACGCCTGTACTATGGCCGTCGCGCTGCTGGGCTTGCTCGGTTTGAGCGGCTGGGGAGTTCTGCTGGCTATTGTCAGCATCGCGCTTAGCAGCTATCTGCTACGCAAGAACTGGGAGATCAAAGACTCGCGGCTACCTCTCTCCCTGCTGCTGGGCAACGCACTGCTTGCCTGGCTGCTGTTCATGATCGAGATCATGCAGGTCTACCCCTGGCTGCGCGACCTGCCAACTATCCTCACTGGCAAGCCAGCCTAGTAGCGAATCAGCAAGCCACGCCGCTGAACCGCATGATGTGGGTCTCTCTACTTGCCTTCGGTAGCCACTGCGCCGAGGATCAGCTGGTTGACCACCTGCTCTAGCGGGGCGCGGTCGTCGGTGAAGGGGGCAGGGAAGCCGATGCGAGCGGGGGCAGTGCTGTCGGGTGGGCGGATGTTGCCCTGTTGCAGGGCGCGGGCAAACATGGTCTTGAGGTTGGGATTGGTGCCAGCGGCGGCGGTTAGACGGGCGGCATTGGCCGCAAAATCGGCGGCCCTGGTCGGCTGGTTGGTGCCGATCACCATGCTGTTACCGCCGCCTGCCACGTCTACGATCCAGACGCTGGGATAAACCGCGCTCATCGTGTTCGCAATCGCCTCAACCAGGCGGAAGTCAGCCCCATAGCGACCAGCATTGACGACCATCACCCCGCCTGGCGTGAGGCGGTCGCGCACCTCCTGGAAGAACTCGCGGGTGGTTAGCTGGAAGGGGATGTAGGGTTGGCGGTAAGCGTCCACGCCCACAATATCGTACGTTAGGCCACTGGTGCGGATGAAGTAGCGACCGTCGGCCACGTTGATCTTCACGTTCGGCTCGTTCATCGCAAAGTAGGTCTGGCCGATTTTGACGATCTCCGGGTCGATCTCTACGTTGTCTACGCGGATTGGGCCGTAGATGCGCGTAATCTCCTTGCTGACCGTGCCAGCCGCCGAACCGACCATGCAGAGGCTCTGCACAGCGGCGGGGTCATGGTTGGGGTTGAAGTAAGGGGCGATGCCAAAGTAGTCCCAGGGGCCACCAACTAGCACCTGGGCCGGGTCGGGGTTGTACTTGCTGTGGATAGCGTGGCCCTCGTTCAGGGCGAGCAGCATCTGCCCATCACGCTCCAAGACCTGGATGTAGCCATAGGAACTTTCGCGCTCGGCCACCAGCCTGCCGTAGGGCGCGGGCTTGACCAGGCTGGGTGGCACAAAGAGGATCAGGGCGATCAGCAGGAGCGGGGCAGCCACGGCGAACAAGCCCCTGCCAGGCTGGGTGATCAGCAACCCGGCGATGCTAAAGGCTAGCAGGATCAGCGATGCGGCCAGGATGGTGCGGAAGGTGCCAATGGTAGGGATCAGCAAGAACACTGGCCCAAAGGTGCCAATGATGCTACCCAACGTGCTGAGGGCATAGATGCGGCCAGCAGTGCGCCCGCCCCGCTCTACCTTGCCGAGAGCCAGGCGGATGGCGAACGGCGAGGTCATGCCGACCAGGGTTAGCGGCAGGGCGAACAGGATGATCACTGCGACGAAGGTGGCGGCGATGCTGTTAGGGATCGCCGCGATAGTGAAGTCCAGCACTGGAGTTGCTAGCAGGGTAGCGAGGGCGAACAGGCCAGCGCAGGCGAGGGTGAGGCTGAACAGGGTGCGCGGCTGGGGGGCGCGGTCGGCCACATTGCCGCCGAGATAGTAGCCGAGGCTGAGGAAGACCAGGGTCAGGCCGATCAGCACCCCCCAGGTGGTCAGCGAACTGCCGAAGTACGGCTCCACGAAGCGGCTGGCTGTCATCTGGATCGCCATGCCGCTGATGCCAGAGCAGAAGACGACCAGCAGCAGCGGCCCCCGCCTGCCCCCCCGTCCAGCCAGGAGCGCGAGCAGGCTGGCGGTGGCTAGCAAACCCGCCACCAGCAGCAAGCTGGCCCGCGCCCCGAAGCTGGGGATCAGCAAGAAGACTGGCACGAACGTACCCACAATACTACCTACCGTGCTGAGCGCGTAGATGCTGCCAGCGATGCGCCCGCCCTTCTCTATCGTAGCTTGCTGGCCGCTGGCTGCTGGTTGGCTGCCTGCGCTGGGCTGCTCGTTGCCGAGGGCCAGGCGGATAGCGAAGGTCGTCACCGTGCCGAGGATCACCACTGGCACGGCAAAGAGGGCGACCACCGCTAGCAGTGCGCCAACGAAGCCGCCCACGCTCTCCGACTTGAAGGCAGTTAGCGAGCCTTCGAGGATCGGCTGGGCAAGCCAGGGGACGAGGCCGAGGAACAACCCGGCCCCCACCGTCATCTGGTAGAGCAGGCTGGCGCGGGGTTGGCGGTCTGCCAGCCAGCCGCCAAGATAGTAGCCTGCGCTCAAGTAGATGAAGACCAGCCCGATCAGGATCGCCCAGATGTAGAGCGAACTGCCGAAGTAGGGCAGCAGCAGGCGGCTGGCACTCATCTCCGTCGCCATCGTGGTCATCCCTTCGACGAAGACGAGGCCGACTAGCACTGCCGTCTGTGGGCTGGGGCGGGCAGTAGCCCGGCTGTCAGGTAGGCTGCTGATTACGGTCGGTTCCTGGGTAGTCGCCATCTATGCTCCAATTCGATCAGGTGATTGAGGTTTGCGCTCATTATACCATCTCTGGTACCATTTCGGCTTCTTTCTGCCCTCGTATGCTCCTGCCACCAGCCCGTTTTGGTATAATCTCTGCATGACAAAAGTAAATCTATTGGAAGCAAGCCTGGCGGAGGCGGATACGCTGTTGCTGGCTGAGATCGCGCTGGCTGCCGGGCAGCGGGTGCTGCTCTGGGGCGGTGGGGAGGGCGGGCTGGCGGTCGCGCTAGCCGAGATCGTCGGCGACCGCAACCTGCTGGTGGTGGAGAGTGACTATGTGGCCCAGCAAGCTGCCGCAGTGACATACCGCGCCAGCAAGCTGGAGATCGCCAGCGTGCCGCCCTCCTACTTCTACGACAGCCCTGCCCTGCCAGACGCGCCCGACGCAACCCACCGCCTGCGCGATGCTGCGGGTAGGCTACCCGACTTCGACCTGGCGATCCTGCATACTGCCAACCAGCCCAGCCACAAAGCTCTTGCTGGCGAGATCGGCATTGCTGGCCGTTGGCTGGGCAACGGTGGCCGCCTCTACGTCGTGGGCGCACGCGACGAGGGGATCGAAGCGGCGGGCAGGCTGCTAGCCGAAATCTTCCAGAACAGCCGCCTGGTCGCCTACAAGCGCGGCCAACGCCTCTACTCTGCGCTCAAGGATGCTGGCCGCTACCAGTTTCAGCCCCCTATCTCGGACGCAGACCTGAGCGAGGGCAAGGCTGAGGTTGCGCGCCGAATGCACCCGCTGACGATCCGCGGGCAGGAGATCACGCTCTACGAGGGTGAGGGTATCTTCAACCGTGGGCTGCTCGACCCGGCTAGCATCATGCTGGCGGAGACAATGCAGATAGCGGGGGGGGCCAGCGTGCTAGACCTCGGCTGCGGCGGTGGTGGGCTGGCAATCCTGGCGGCGAAGCTGGGGGCCGCCCGCCTCTACCTGGTAGACAGCAACGACTATGCGGTGAGCCGCGCCCGCTTCAACCTGAGCCAAAACGGGGTGGCCGAGGCGCAGTTGCACTGGGGCGACGGGGCGAACCAACCGTTGCCGAAGGGGGGCGGCTTCGACGTGGTGTTGACCAACCCGCCCTTCCACCAGGGCCACGAGCAGACTACTGCCACGGGCCTCCGCTTCATCGCTACGGCAGCCCGGCTGCTCAAGCCAGCAGGTAGCCTCTACCTGGTTGCTAGCCGCTTCATCAAGTACGAGCCGACCATGCGCCAGCACCTGGCTAGCGTTAGCGAGGTAGCGGGCGACGGTAAGTTCAAGGTACTATTGGGCCGCAAGGCATGAGGCGGGTAGCCCTGCTGCACCGCCTACCTTATAGCCCTCAATGGAGGTGAAATATGGACCCGCTCTCGATGATCCGCACCACTGGCAAGCGCATCCTGGTAGCCGTCAGCCATCCGGGGGAGGAGGCGCGCGACTTTGGTGGGCTGATCGACCGCTACTCGAAGTACGCTGCCCTGGTCGGCCTGATCGTGATGACGAAGGGTGAGGCTAGTGCGCTGCCGCCAACGACTCGTCAGGAGGAGAGCAGGCAGGCAATCAAGCTGATCGGGGTTAGCCAGAGCTACTTCTGGAGCTACAAGGCTGGCACACTGGCGGCTGGCGACCAGAACGAGATGACCCAGCGCGTAACCCAGATCATCCGCCTGCTGATCCCCCAGGTGGTCGTTACCTACGCGCCCGGCTCTGCGCCCGATGCCGACAACAATGCGCTGGCGAAGGTCGTTGCTGCCGCCGTGCCAGCCGCCGCCGATGATCGCCGCTATGTAGAGCAGCTAGAGAAGGGCTTGCCAATCCACCAGGCCGACAAGCTCTACTACCTGACTAGCCCCACCCCGCCCCCCGACCCTGAGCAGCAGGCAGACTGGTACCCGCCGACAACAGTGCTGAATGTCGCCCGCAACCTTGAGGCGCAGCGGGCAGCCTGGCGCGCCCACCGCAGCCTGAGTGCAGGCACCGCAGCCTTCGAGCAACAGATCAGCACGCTAGAGGGCAAGGTCTACCTCCATCTAGCAGTCGGCAAGCCGGGCCGCCGCCCAGGGGAGCCGTTCGAGAGCGACCTCTTTGGCGGCCTCAACACCCTACCGCAGGGCTGATCCTAACTGGCTACGCGCAGGGCTGCATTCATGCGCTCAACTTCGCAGAGCAGACCGAGGCTGGTAAAGAGAGCGTAGGCTTGTTGCCACAACTCGCGCCCCCGCTGCGGATCGCCCGCCTGCAATTCGTACTCTGCCCAGCTACGCAAACTACGCGCTTCTTCCACCTGGACACCGCCCAGCCTGTAGATCAGGGCTACCTCGGCGTAGCAGTTGCTGGCGGTGTAGAGCCTGCCCTCTGCTTCCACGCCGTTGCAGGCAGCCGCAACCAGGGCGAGGGCTTCCCAGGCGGTGGCGATGTACTCCGGCCCTTCCGTCTCCTGCACGAAGCTGAGAGCCTGCTGTGCAGCCGAAGCTGCCTCCGCACACCGCTCCTGCCCCAGCAGAGCTTTGGTCAGCGACTTGTAGGTGGGAACAAGGAAGGGTAGGCGGTCATCGCCTGCTAGCAGCAGAGCCTGCCGCACAGCAGCCTCCGCCTCGGCATAGCGGCCCAGGCCGACCAACGCCTCACTGATCGTAACCAGGCTGGACAACTCGCCGCGTCGCTGCCCGATCTGCTGGGCAATGGCAACCGCTTCCGTGCTAAGGCGCAGCGCAGTCTCATAGTTGCCCATCGCCACCCATACCTCGGCCAGGTTGGCGAGAGCGATGGGCAAGATGCCCCGCACCCCCATCTGCTGGCCCACTGTCACGTACTCCTCGAATTGCAGCACCCCCTGCTCATAGTCACCTTCGACCATTGCCACCGTGCCAAGTAGATTGAGGCAGTTGGCGACCAGGCGCAGGTCGCCGATCTCCCGGCTGAGGGATAGAGCCTCCTGCCCCAGCAGTTTCGCCTCGGTCAGCCTGCCTAGCAGATGCAGCACCCAGCCCCTGCCGTGCAGAGCGCGGGCGCGGGTCGCAGGCGAACCCCCTCGGCGGGCGACCTGTTCGGCCCTGGTCACGCTCTTGAGCGAGGCGTAGTGGTCGCCCAGTTCGTCTTGGAGGAAGGCAAGGCCGAGTAGAGCCTGTACCTGGCGGTCAGGGTCGGCAGCAGTGGCGGCGGTGCGGCGCATGGCAGCGTAGATCAGCATCGCCTCCTCGAAGCGGGCCTGGTTCCGCAGCACCAGACCAAGAGCCTCGTAGATGCCCAACCGCTGACCAGCATAGAGCGACTCGTCGGGGATGAGAGCAAGGGCTTGCTGATAATGGCGGGCAGCTACGTCGGGTAGATAGCGCACCTCGGCCTGCCCCCCCGCCTGGGCATACCACTGCCCCGCGAGCAGGCGTTGGTTGCCCTGCTCGTAGTGTAGGCCGAGCAGGGCGGCGTATTCGCCAACCCGCGCGCCGCTCTGCTCTTGAATCCAGGCCGCCATAGCCGCGTGGTAGTTGCGCCGCACCTTCCGCAGCACCCCCTCGTAGGTCACATCGCGCAGGATCGCATGCTTGAAACTATACTCAATGCTGCCCTGGAAGTCGGAGTCGTTATGCTGGTAGATCAGCCCCTTGCCCATCAGCGATTGCAGCAAGGCGCGAGTTTCATTCTTGGGCTGATCGTTCGCCAGCCGCTGCACTGCGCTATCCCAGAAGATGCGCCCTACGACCGAGGCACGTTGGATCGTTGCCAGTTCCTCGCGGCTGAGGCTGTCCAGGCGAGCTTGCAGCACGCCAGTGAGGGTGGGCGGCACGCGCAGGCGGCCCGGCTGGGCATTAACCACCTGCCACTGCTCCTCGCCACGCAGGATCACTTCCTCCTCAATCAGCATCTTGATAATTTCTTCGATGTAGAAGGGGTTGCCCTCGGCTCCATCACTGATCAGGTCGAGCAGCGCACCTGGTACTTGGGGGACGGGCCGTAGGATGTCTCTAGCCAGGCTGCGGCTCTCCTCCTGCGAGAGGGGGGTGAGGTCAACCCGCTGGTAGCCCGCCAACCCAGCCCCCCACTGGGGCTGCTCCTCAAAGAGGATCGGCCTGCTTGCCGCGATGATCAGCAGTGATTCGCTTTGGCTCTGCTGGGCCAGGTAGGTGAGCAGGGCCAGCGAACCCGCGTCGGCCCAATGCAGGTCATCGAGCAGCAGCATCACCGGGAAGCGGGCAAGGGCGGCCTGCATCAGGCTGGCAAAGTAGCGCGAACCGTCATCGTGCAACTGGCGTTGGCTCTGCTTGCGCTCTTGCACGGCGGGGCTGTCGCTGAAGTCGAAGCCGAGCAGTTGGCCCAACACTTGGGCCTGCTCCGCGCTGTCCGGGCCGAGGAAGCTGGCTACCCCGCGCACAAACTTGTCGCAGACGATAGGGAGCGGATCGTTATCGAGGATATCGAAGCGCAGAGCCAGCATCTCACGCAGCAGCCCATAGGGAACGTTGCTCTGGTTCTGCTCGGCCTGGGCGCGGAAGTACCAAACGGTCGGGGTGGTGAGGTCAAACCAGATGTTGAACTCCTGGAGCAGGCGCGACTTGCCCATACCAGCCTCGGCTACTATCGTCAACAGTCGTAGGCTGTTCCCTTCCAGCACCTCCTGGTGGGCCTGTTTGAGCCGCGCCAACTGCCCGTCGCGGCCCACCATCGTGGTCACGACCCCCTCCACTCCGCGCTGGCTAACCCGCAGCGGGCGGGGCCGCTCGGCGCGAGCCAGGTACGCCTGCACTGCTTCGCTCTTGCCCTTCAAGGCCAGTGGCTCTAGCCGCCGCAGTTGGAAGCCACCGCGCACCTGACGGTAGACATCCTGCGAGATGACCACCCCGCCAGAGGGGGCAGTCTGTTGTAGGCGGGCCGCCAGGTTGACGCTATCGCCAACCACCGTATACTCCCCCCGCGTGCCAATCGTGGTCAGTAGCACAGGGCCAGTATGCACCCCTACGCGCAGGCCCAGTTCGGGCAACAAGCGGCGGTTCATCTCCGCAGGCAGGCTGAAGCTGGCAAAGGCGGTCTGCATCGCCAGGGCAGCCCGCACTGCCTGCTGGGGGTCATCCTCGTGGGAGACAGCCGCCCCAAACAAGGCGAGCAGGCCGTCACCCAGGTGCTTGTCCACTACCCCGCCAAACTGATGCACGATAGCGTCCAGTTCGGCCCACAAAGCATCTAGCGCATCGGCCACATCCTCTGCGTCAACTGCTTCAGACCAGGCGGTATAGTTGGCAATGTCGGCAAAAAGGATGGTCAGTTGCTTGCGCTGGGCCTGCTGGTTGCGCTCAAGCAGGGTTAGCTTCTCGCTTAGAGCGGCTACCGCTGCCTCAACCACAGCATCGCCAAGCTGGCTACGTTGGCCCGCCAGCTTGCTGATCGCTTCCTCAATTTGCTCGCGCTCGTTCACTGCTTCTCCCCCCACCAACTCGCTAGCTAACCTGGATAGTATTCTCATAATACTTACGCAGCAGGCAGCAGATCGGTTGTCTTCCTGGGGCGATTTTCAGCCCTTTGCTACGCACTGTGCTAGCCAACCCTTTAACTATAGCAAAAAGGTGGCCGCCACTGCTAGCCACAAATGCTAGCCGCCGCGCACGGTGCTTGCCACCCCCTATCGTAGCTTGCCCTGACCGTGCTATAATCAACAGGCATAGTAGTAAGGGTGCAACAAGCTGCGCCCTGGAGAGTGGGTGCCGACAGGTAGTTGGCCTCGCATAGTGGCCTTGCGGCCAGGAGGTTGATCATGAGAAAGTCTATTGTGGTACGATTTTTGGCTCTTGCCCTGCTGCTAGCGGCGGTGCTGCTGCCTCTCAGTCAGGCAGCGGCAGCATATCCCGGTTATTACGCCTACGCCAATCCTGCCTTCTACAACTCGTGGTACAAGGTGGACGGCGTGGTGTCGAACGGGGTGGTGCGGCGGTCACTCTATTGGGGGGCGGGGCCGGTCAGCGACAAGCTGGACAATAGCCCCAGCGATCCGGGTCGCATCGTCCAATACTTCGACAAGGGGCGGATGGAGATCACCGACGCGAACGCCGACAAGAGCGGCCCCTACTATGTCAGCAGCAGCCTGCTGGCGAAGGAACTGGTCAGCGGTCAGCGGGAGGTGCAGGAGCGGCTCAAGATCGCCCGCAGTTCTGCCCTGATCCCGATTGTCTCTGACATGGACGATGCGCGAGCCGTCACCTATGCCAGCTTCAAGAGCCTGATCAACAGCCGGGCTGCCAACATCTCC
This sequence comes from Chloroflexia bacterium, assembly GCA_038229595.1. GTDB lineage: Bacteria > Chloroflexota > Chloroflexia > QHBQ01 > QHBQ01 > JBBROH01. Next base: position 110,978 of record JBBROH010000001.1, read on the forward strand.
GTGGGGGTGACTGGCAAGCAGAACCAGCCTATCGCCACCCTCGACTACCAGGGCAAGGTTGGTAGCGACGGCGGCAAGTTCAACGCTGGTAATACCGCCCTCAACTATGTATACTACGACAACATCATCGGCCACAATGTCCCGCTCGCCTTCTGGGACTTCCTCAACGCGAGCGGGCCAACCTACGATTGCAGTGCGGCTCGCTGCGTTGTCGGTGGCCCCACCGGGCGCAAGCTAGCCAGTCCCTGGTACCTCTACAGCGGCCTGCCGATTAGCGAACCGTACTGGATCAAGGCCAAAATAGGCAACCGCCCAAACATGGACGTGCTGGTACAGGTCTTCGAGCGGCGTGTCCTCTATTATATGCCCGACGGGGCAGCGGGGCAGAAGGTGCAGTTCGCCAATGTTGGGCGCGCCCACTACGTCTGGATTTATGGCATGGAGGGTCTCGGCTAAAACCGCCGCTCTACACCTCCCCGCTTCCAGTAAACAGCAAGAGCGCACCGCAAAAGGGTGCGCTCTTTTGCTCTGCAATGGAGCAGGCGATCAGCGTTCGATGTTACCAAAGGTGTCGCGGGTGGTACCGGCTGCGTCCTTGCTGCTAACCTGGTTGGGGTCGGCAGCGGCGCGGGCGGGCGCATTACTGTTGTCAATGTAGCCACCTGCCTGGTTCACCGCGTCGCCTACCGTGCTGGCTGCGTCGGGTTGGTCGGTGCGGAGGCTCTCGCTGGCGGTATAGCTGCTGGTTGCGGCGTACTGCGAACCAGTGGTGGTCTTGGCGTAGTCTGCGCCACCTTCGGAGCCAGCCAGCCCAGCATTGCCCATCGCGGCATTGCTGGCGGCGGCATAGATCGCTTCCTGATCGCGCAGGGCGGGGTCGTGTGCATCGAAGTAGTTGGCGGCGGGGTTGTTGCCTGCCTCTATCTCGCTAGCCGGGTAGACCCCACCAGAGAGCGCATCGCTGGCGACCATCGTCGGGCTGACAGCAGTCATCCTGCCACTGGCGGTGCTACCAATCCCTGCATTGCCATCGGTCAATGCACGGCTGCTGCCCACGCGGTTCTGCACATCCTCAGCCCCAGCATCAAGCAAGATGCGGCGGGTAGCAGCCTCGTCCTGACCCGCAGGGTCAACGGTGAGTAGGATACCACCCTCGCCTACTGCTGTCTGGTAGTATTGTGCCTCCTCGGATGGCACACCCGCATTGGTCAGGCTGCCCAGCAGCCCCCCTGCGACGGCCCCGGTTGCCGCGCCAATGCCAGCCCCAGCAGCAGTCCAGGCCAGTGCGCTACCCGCAAGGGCGATTGGGCCGAGAATCGGCAGGGTGAGGATGGTGCCGGTGGCGATCAGAGCGGCCAGTGCGCCACCAACGACGGTGCCTTCGACGGCACCCGCCCCAGCGACAGCACCAGCGTCGGTCACATCGTTGTCAGCGGCCATTGCCTTGCTGGTGTTGCGGTTTTGGGCAACTACGCCAATCTTGCTCGCATCATAGCCAGCCGCCTTCAGCTCGCTGATTGCTTGCTCGGCGGCACTCTCAGTGCGGAACAAACCTACTACAGTAGCCATTCTCGCTCCTCCTCTTGGCTGGCGAACTGGTCGCCAAACAAAGACGCTGCCCGCGTTGCCAACCACTGCGGTTCAGGGTTGTAGCTGCGGGCAGCGTCTGCTAGTGGTTAAGCTGGCGGTCAGCCTTAGCTGTGGTCGCCAAGCTCATTGCGAACGTCGCCCTCGGCGCGCTTCATCTTGCCCTCAACCACATCGCTGGTGCCGCTGGCTTGCAGGTTGTCGTTGTTGAACACGTCACCAACGCCGCGCTTGACGTTGCCGAAGGTCTCCTGTGCTGCGCCGCCAACCTGGTCGTGGTCGGGGAGGACCTTGCCAGTGTCGTGGGCTACGTTGCCAACCGCGTTGCCAGTGGCAGAAGCGGCGTTGCCGAGGGCGTTGCCGGTGTTGCTCGCCGCAGTGCCAATGGCATTGCCAGTGTTATCAAGTGCGCTGCCAGCAGCATAGCCAGCACTGCCCATTGCGCTGCCAGCGGTATAGCCAGCGTTGTCCATCGTGCTGCTAGTGCTGTCAGCATAGGTGCTGCTCATGCTACCAGTCCCCATGCTGCTGCCGCTGTCACCCTGGAAGCTGACGGCCCCAGCAGTGCTGAGGATTTGGCGGGTCTGGCTCTCGTTCTTGTTGCTGTTGACGGTGAGCAGGATACCACCCTGACCAACCTCGGTCTGGTAGAAGCGGGCCTCATCCTCTGGTACGCCAGAGTCGGTCAGGCTGCCGAGCAAACCACCAGCGATAGCCCCGGTTGCGGCACCGATACCGGCCCCAGCAGCAGTCCAGGCCAGTGCGCTACCCGCAAGGGCGATGGGGCCGAGGATCGGCAGGGTGAGGATAGTACCAGTGGCGATCAAGGCAGCCAGTGCGCCACCAACGACCGTGCCTTCGACGGCACCCGCCCCAGCGACAGTACCAGCGTCGGTCACATCGTTGTCAGCGGCCATTGCCTTGCTGGTGTCGCGGTTCTGGGCAACTACGCCGATCTCACTCGCCTCATAACCAGCAGTCTTGAGGGCGTTGATTGCCTGCTCGGCATCGCTCTCATTGCGGAACAAACCTGCTACGGTAGCCATGTTCTTCGTTCTCCTTTAGGGTTGTGTTGGCTAAGATCAGCCGCTTGGGATTCTTGTAAGTCGTGGGTGGCTGTTGTTGCGGCCACTATACTTCCTGCTCGCTCCTCTATAACGCGCCCAGCGCAACCCTGTTATGGGCGGCCCCATCGTCGTTCACCACTCTATGAGCAACCTGCGTGCCACTAGCTGCCCCAAAGTAGCAATTCGCCCTTAAAGTTGGTGATCGACGGCTTGGCTGCTGCTGTGCGGCAGTGGTCAACTCCGATTCCGCAAATTGGCGGCTGGTTCTGGACAAAACCGCTTGACAACAGCCATCGTCCTGTGTTACAATTCTTCCTACGAGGACAGCCTCTGCCGCCACTAGCAGTACGACGGCATCGGTAACGATAGGGAAAGGAGGCACACGCCAATGTACCCTTTGATCAATCCTCACCTCTTGCACATGAGGTTTCAGATTGACAGTTAGGCCCTGAGTAGGGGCGTACCTGAGGACATCTGAAGAAAAGAGACAACCCCATCGGCCAGATCGGTCAGTGGGGTTTCTTTTTGTCCCCACCGCTAACCCCCGCTCCCCCTCCAGTGCGTGCAGCAGATCACAATCTTGCAGCACGAGTCTAGCATTTGGTATCATCCATTTAACCACTTAGAGCGATAGTGCCTGAGATGGTCATAGAGCGAAAAGATGCGGTTGTGCGTTCTGCGCCACCTGTCGTCCTGCTCCCTTGACCAGCCGCACACGCTAGTCTATGCGGGGAGGGCTGCGGATGAGCGAGGATAGGGTAACAGGCTGGCTGGCTGACGACAGCCGCAATTGGCGGATTGGTTTCGTGGGGGCGGGGCGGGTTGGTAGCGCACTGGCGATCCTGCTGCGAAAGGCAGGCTATCGGGTCAGCGCGATCAGCAGCGAGTACCGTCGCAGTGCCGAGGCTCTAGCCCAGGTGTTGGGCGACAGCGGGCTGGTAGTCGTCGATGCGGTGGCGGTAGCCAAGCGCAGCGACCTGATTTTCATCACCACGCCAGACGATGCTATCGCGCCAGTAGCGGGCCAGATCGGGCGGGCAGGGGTTAGCGCGGGCAAGGCTGTAGTGCATACCAGCGGGGCGTTGCCCAGCCTGGTACTGGCGGGGGTGCGCGAACATGGGGCGTTGATCGCTAGCCTGCACCCGCTGCAAGCCTTCGCTAGCGTGGAGGCGGCCCTCAGTAAACTGCAAGGCAGCAGCTTCGCTATCGAAGGCGACCCCTTGCTGCTGCCAGCCCTGACCCGGCTGGTCAGCGACCTCGGTGGCGTGCCAATGGCAATCCGTCCTCAGGACAAGGTGCTGTACCATGCGGCGGCGGTGATCGCGGCAAACTATGCTGTGACCCTGGCGGATGTGGCGACCGGCCTGCTGGCCCAGACTGGCATCCCGAAGGCGCAGGCGTTGCAGGCGTTGCTGCCGCTCTTGCAGGGTAGCCTGGACAACCTGAAGGAGCTTGGTCTGCCACACGCGCTGACCGGCCCGGTGGCGCGGGGGGATGTGGGAACGGTACGCCGCCACCTGACGGCCCTCGACGCAACCGACCGCGAGGTAGCCGCACTCTACCGCAGGCTGACGGCCTTTACCCTGCGAGTTGCTCTCGGCAAGGGGCTGGATGCGGACAAGCTGAACGCGCTGCACGACCTGCTGACCGAACCGGCGGCTAGCGATGCCGACCTGTACGATGACAGCACGATTGCGGAGGCGATGTGAGCTTCCTGGTTGGCTTTGGCTGGCTCTGGTTGATAGAGGATTGAGGAGGATTGGCGATGACTTATGCAAGTACAGCCACTACCGGCAGCGACCGGAGAGGGACTGACAGTACGACAGCCCGCGTCACGATCAACGATATCAAGGCGATGAAGCTGCGTGCTGAGAAGATCGCTATGCTGACCGCCTACGACTACCCCACTGCCCGCCTGCTCGATGCAGCGGGCATTGCCATGCTGCTGGTCGGCGACTCGCTGGGGATGGTGCTGCTTGGCTACCCCGACACCCTGCACGTGACTATGGCCGACATGATCTCGCACACGGCGGCGGTGGCCCGTGGCGCGCAGCACGCCCTGATTGTCGCAGATATGCCCTTCATGAGCTACCAGACTGGCCCCCGCGATGCACTCCGCAATGCAGCCCGCCTGCTGACCGAAGGGAACGCGCAGGCGGTCAAGCTGGAAGGCGGCCACGCTGTCGCCTCTACCGTAGCGCGATTGACCGCCGCTGGCATCCCGGTGATCGGCCACCTGGGGCTGACCCCCCAATCCTTCAACCAGCTTGGTGGCTATAAGGTGCAGGGCAAGAGCCGTGAGGCCGCCCACCGCCTGCTAGCCGACGCATACGAGTTGGAGCAGGCGGGGGCGTTCGCTATCGTCCTCGAAACCGTTCCTGCACCACTGGCGAAGCTGGTTAGTGGGAAGCTGACCATCCCCACTATTGGCATCGGGGCAGGGGCGGGCTGCGACGGTCAGGTACAGGTTGTCCACGACATCCTCGGCCTCAACTTCGGCCACCAGCCGCGCCATGCCCGCCAGTACGTTGACCTAGCCGCCCTGATCATCCAGGCTGGTAGCACATACCTGAGCGAAGTAACCAGTGGCGCGTTCCCTACCGAGGCGAACGCCTTCAAGATGGACGAGAGCTTGCTTGAGGGGATCGATAGTTTCTAATGGTTCTGGCACTTTATCGAAATGAAACAGCGTGGCAAATGCAACAAAGCCGCCCCAGCCGTCCGTTCGTTTTAGGGTTACGTTAGCTGTGTGGGCTTGCAGCTAAGACTAAGAAGGAGCAACGATGCAACTGATCGAGTCTGTCCAGGAGATGATCGCCTGGCGCAAGGAGTACGCCGAGTTCAGCCTCGGCTTCGTCCCCACTATGGGCTACCTGCATGGCGGCCACCTCAGCCTGGTCGAACGGGCGATGACCGAAAACCAGATAACCTGCGTCAGCATCTTCGTCAACCCCGCCCAGTTTGGGCCAGCCGAAGACTTCAAGAGCTACCCGCGCGACCTCGCTCGCGACCTCGGCCTGCTGCGCTGCTGTAGCGTCGGTGTGATCTTCTCGCCCCACGCGAAGGAGATGTACCCGCCAGACTTCCAGACCTACGTCAGCGTGCAGGATGTGACCAGGCCACTAGAGGGGGCGGCCCGCCCAGGCCACTTCGCTGGGGTGACGACCATCGTCGCCAAGCTGTTCAATATCGTGCAGCCCACCCGCGTCTACTTCGGCCAGAAGGACGCGCAGCAGGTCAAGGTGATCGACCAGATGGTGCGCGACCTCAACTACCCGCTTGAGATTGTCACCTGCTCTATCGTGCGCGAACCAGACGGCCTGGCAATGAGCAGCCGCAATACTTACCTCAGCGACTATGAGCGAGAGCAGGCCACCGTCATCTACCGCTCACTAGCCACCGCCAAGCGGCTGTACGATGGTGGGCAGCGCGACCCGCACACGCTCAAGGCGGCAGTGCTGGATGTGCTAAAGCAGGAGCCAGCGGCACAGATCGAGTACGTCAGCCTGGCCGACAACAATACCTTGCAGGAAGTAACCAGGCCGATTGCCGACGGGCAGGAGGTGCTGATCAGCATGGCGGTCAAGTTGGGTCAGCCGCGCCTGATCGACAACCTGATCCTCGGCGGCGCGGCTGACGACGGGATGTTGGCCGAGGTAAACGAGGGGATGCAGTAGATGCTCCTGACCATCGATGTGGGCAACACCAACGTAGTAGTTGGCCTATTCGGGGGCGAGACGCTGACCAATAGCTGGCGGTTCGCCACTGACGACCGCCGCACGCGGGACGAGTGGGGCATCCTGCTCAACAACCTGTTGGCCCTGCATGGCTTCAAGGCTGGGGAGATCGCGGGGGCGATAGTTGGCAGCGTGGTGCCAGCAGTTACTACTGCCCTGCGCGAGATGATCCCCGCCTACGTGGGCTGCAAGGTGCTGGTGATCGAGCCGGGCATCCGCACTGGCCTGCGTATCCTCACCGACAACCCCCGCGAGGTAGGCGCGGATCGCATCGTCAACACCCTGGCGGCCCACCGCCGCTACGGTGGCCCGGCTATTGTGATCGACTTCGGCACCGCCACCACCTTTGACGTGGTATCCCCGCAAGGCGACTACCTGGGCGGGGCTATTGCTCCCGGCATCGTGATCAGCAGCGAGTCGCTCTATGAACACACGGCCCTGCTCACTCGCGTTGAACTGTGCGCCCCCCGCTATGCAATTGGCAAGAACACGGCGGCCTGCCTGCAATCGGGTATCGTCCTCGGCTATGTCAGCATGGTTGAGGGGATGATCGGGCGGATCAAGGGCGAGATGGAGACAATGCTGGGCAAGCCTGACGCGCCGCTCGCTCCGATCAAGGTGATCGCTACGGGCGGCCTGGGCAACGTGATCGCCGCCGCTACCACGGTAATCGAACACTACGACGCTGACCTTACCCTGAACGGCCTGCGCCTGATCTACGAGATGAACTGATGCTAGAAGGTAAGCGGATCATCCTCGGTGTGTGTGGCTCTATCGCCTGCTACAAGGCGGTCGAGCTTGCCAACCTGCTGACCAAAGCGGGGGCATTGGTGGACGTGATCATGACCGAGGATGCCACCCGCTTCGTCGCCCCGCTCACCTTCCAGAGCCTCACTCATCGGCTGGTGCGCCACGATCTCTACGCGCACTGGGAGGGGGAAGACCTGGGCCACGTGTCGCTGGCTGAAGCCGACCTGGTCCTGATCGCCCCTGCCAGCTTCAATACGCTGGCGAAGTTGGCGCATGGCCTGACCGACAACCTGCTCACTGCCACCATCCTCAGCAGCACGGCCCCGCTGCTGGTCGCCCCGGCTGGCGACCGTAATATGTACAGCCATCCTGCCACCCAGGCCAACCTCGCCACCCTACGCGAACGCGGCGTGCAGGTGATCACACCAGCGCACGGCAGGCTAGCCAGCGGCCATATTGGGCTGGGCAGGCTGCCAGAACCGGGTGAGCTTGTTGCTCACCTCAGCCTCGCTCTGGCGAAGGGAGGAGACCTCGCGGGCAGCCGCTTCCTGGTTACTGCTGGTGGCACCCAGGAGCCGCTCGACCCCGTGCGCTTCATCGGCAACCGCAGCAGCGGCAAGCAGGGCTACGCTCTCGCGCAGGCCGCCCTCGAACGTGGCGCGGCGGTCACGCTGATCACCGCTGCCAGCAGCCTCAATCCGCCGCTGGGGGCGCAGGTGATCCGGGTGCAGACGGCAGCAGAGTTGCGCGACGCGGTGTTGCGTGCCGCCCCCGCCCACGACGTGCTGATCATGGCCGCCGCCCCCGCCGACTACCGCCCATTGCAGCAAAGCGAGCAGAAAATCAAGAAGGGGCAGGCGGAGCTAACCCTCCAGCTAACCCGCACCGACGATATCCTTGGCCTGTTGGCAGAGCGGGCGGCGGAGATGCCCCACCTGATCCGCGTGGGCTTTGCCGCAGAGACGGAGAACCTGCTAGCCAACGCCGCCGACAAGCTGGCGCGCAAGCGGCTGCACCTGATCGTCGCCAACGACGCTGCCGCCAGCATTGGTGCGGACAGCAGTAGCGTGACCATCCTTGATGCGGAGGGTGGTCAGGTTAGCCTGCCCGTGCTGCCGAAGGCGGAGACTGCCCGCCTGATCATTGAGCAGATCGCGGGCCTGCTGAAGCGGCGTACTGGTTAGGCGGTTGGTTGCCAGCCGAAGGGACAACAAGAAGGGGCGCAGCCATGTGGCTGCGCCCCCAACTTGGGCCAACCTACTTGCGTTTGAAGAAGGAAGTAGGGATGCGGCGCATGATCGCCTGACGGATCGCCAGCCAGTGGTCGCGCAAGGTCTGCCGCTCGCCGATTGGCACCTCGCGCTTGCCGTAGCGTTCGCGCACGTAGGCGCGGGCCAGGGGCTTGATCATGCCGCTGACAGCGGGCAACTGGCGGTCTAGCTGGTCGGCATACTCAAAGGGAGTCTGGTTGTCGCGGGGGCCGAGGCCACCCCACTTCGCCCAGCGGGTCAGCTTCTCATAGTAGTCGGCTGCGGGGTAAACGCGCTCGTTCTCGCGCCGCCAGAGGAACAGCAGTAGCCCAATCAGGGCAACTAGCGGTAGGGCAGCCCACTTGAGCGCGGTGGTTAGGGGGCCGTCCGGTTGGTTGCTGCCACCGACGATGGTCGGCACCGGGGTAGGAGTGCTGGCTTCGTCCCTGACGCGCGCGGTCGGGCTGGGCTGCGGGGTTGGTGTGGTGCTACCAGCGGTAGGGCTGGGGCTGGGGGTCTGTGGGGTTGGCGGGCGTGCCTCACCGTCGAAGCCGAACGTTGGCTCGAACGGTATCCAGCCGTAGTTGGGGTAGTAGACCTCCGGCCAGGTGTGCGCCTGCGCTTCCTTGACAATGTAGGTACCGAGGTTGGCCGGGTCTTCCTGGCCGGGGGCGTAGCCGAGGGCCATGCGGGTTGGCACGCCAACGCTGCGGAGCATCACCACCATCGAGGCGGCATAGTATTCACAATACCCCTTTTTGCTGTCGAACAGGAAGTAGTCCACCCGGTCAACGCCGTTCGGTGGGGTAGGGATGTCCAGGGTGTAGGTGTAGTTTTGGTGGTCGCGCAGGTAGTTCTGAATCTTGATCGCCTTGTCGTAGGGGTTGTCCTCTGCTGGGCTGCTGGGGGCAGCAATGCGGGCAGCCAGTTCCCGCGTGCGCTCGGTAACGGAGGTGGGCAGGTTGAGGTACCGCTTCGTCACCCAATCTGGGTACTTGCTGCTGGCTGTCCGCAAGCTCTGTTCGTCGGCGGTAGAGACGCTAGAAATTACACTGTAGGTTTCGCCCGAGCTGAGGTTGTGGTTGGTCGTCACCCCTAGCAGGTCGTCCTGGATCGGGATCAGACCCTCATAGTGCAGCCAGAGGCTACCGCTACGGATGCTTAGACGTACCTTGATCCCGCGTTCGCCGAGGCTGCCGATCTCGCGGCTGGCATCGCGCAACTGGCTGCTTACGTCGTTGCTGTTCAGGCTGGCGATCACCGTGTCGTGGTCGTTGGTGTCCTTACTGCGGTCGCCAGCTAGCAGGCGCAAGTCGTTGGGGGCGAGCTTGAGCTTGTCTACCAGGTCGCGCAACTCCTGCGGCACCGTCGTGTTATCGGTCTGCCCATCGATCACCAGGTCGGCATTGGCATCCTGCCACGAGACATCGAGCAGGGTGCTGACTGTGCTGCTGACGGGTAGGTACTCGGCGAAGATGATCCTGTCGCGGGGGGCGACCACCGTCACCGTCTGCGACATTTCTGTTCGCAGCAAGTCGTTATTGCGAAGCTGACTGCTGGGCGCGAGGGAGAGGAACGAGGAGCGGTTGGCGTGCTGACCGCTGGCCTTGAAGCTGTCGGCTGCTGTGTTGCTCCAGCGTATACCATCGTAGAGGTCAACTGCGTTGGCCCGCATATAGGTGGCGCGTGGGGCGCGCACGATCAGGGCTGTGTTCTGGCTCAGGCTGATCCTGCCACCCATCGTGAAGCTGTTGCCGAAGCTGGCGTAGCTGGTATCTCCCTTGCCGCCACTGACCCCACCAAACATATCACCAAACCGCTTGCTCATGTCGTCCCAGGGCTGGTTGAAGTTGTTGACCCAGTTGGCAACCCCTTCGTTCACGTTGTCGCTGTTTGGCACGTACCAGGCCAGGCCAGTAACCAGCAGGCAGAAGACCGCGCTTGCCCTCAGGAACCGCCAGATGATATTAGGGGCGTAGTTGACGCGCTCTCGCTCCCACTTCTGCTCGTGTTGCAGGAGATTGAAGCGGGCAAGCAGCAGCAGTGCGTTGAAGACAAAGAGCAGGAAGTAGACGGTCAGATTCTCTGGGCGCAGGGTATAGGCCAGGTTGATCAGGATCGCCACGCCGTTTGGCACTACCGCCCACCAGGCCCAGTGGCTACGGAAGATAAACCACGCACTGCTGTAGGCCAGCAGCCACATCATCGCGGCGAGGGAGAGTTGGAATAGGGTAAGGTCGTCGCTAGCCCCGCCGCTGCTGAAGGCTGCCACCCACTGCACCGTGCTGCGGATCAGGTCGGCGGCCTTCTCCTGCCAGTTGGGGCCGGGCAGGATGGTAGACATCTGGTAGAAGACAAAGAGGATACCGACCAGGGTGCCGAGGGTATGGAGCAGGTAACGTGGCACCTCTTGCAGCTTCGCCAGCACCAGCCCGGTGAGCAGACCGACCAGGGTGATAGGCGAGAGTATCCAAAGCCCTTCAGGAGTCCAGCCCGCCGCCTGGATCGCCCAGGTGACGCTGAACAGCATGAGGGCGAGCAGGAGCAGGGTGATGCTGCCCTCCCGCAATCGCCAGGCCAGCACTCTATTTAGCAGATTACGCAGTCTGTTCATTTGGTTTCCCCTGAGCGACTAAAAGGTTGGTTTTGAGCGAAGGCGCAGAGCATTGCGCTGCCTAGCCCTATTTTGTTGCCAATTTGTCAGCTTTGTGCTGGATCAGCGGATCACTTTCACCCCGCCCAGCCCTTGCGAGAGCGAGAGGTTGATCGGTGTGCCGCGCTTGACCAGGTAGGAGGGGATGTTGGCGGCGGCGAGGGCAGCGACGACAAACATTGAGTTATCCTGGTGGTGTTCACCTTGTACGTTGAAGGTGCTGCGTTCGATCTGGACTACTGCGCTGCGGATGCCACGCCCACTGATACCAGCGAGCGTCTTGACCCACTGCTCATCACTATTGGCGGTGATCACAATCAGCGTGCTGTTGCGGCCAAAGCGGTTGCTCTCTGCCGCCAACACCTCATCGAGGGGGGCAGTACCTTGCGCCCGCAGGACGGCCAGGCTGCGCAGGATGCGCTGCAACTGGCGTGCGCCCCGGTCGCTGCTAAGTACCTCATGCTGCTGGCCCCAACTGATCATTCCGACGTTGCGCCCTTCGGCGATCAAGCGGGCGGCTAGGCTACTCGCCAGAGCTACGCCGTACTCCTCGGTACTGGGCGGCAGGTAGATCGGCTGCCCCGCGCTGTCGCCCGCAAAGTCTATGCTGCGGCGAGCCTCATCGCTGTAGCGGCCCTCTTTGTTGGGGCGCGGCACCTGGGGCAGCAGGTTGGGGTTGCCTGCCTGGGCAGCACCCTGCATATCCAGCACGATCCAGATGTCGGTGGTTGGGTCGATCTCAAACTCTTTGACCATCAACTGCTGTTGGCGGGCTGTGGCAGCCCAGTGGATGCGGTTGTAGGGGTCGCCCGCCACGTACTGGCGTAGGCCAGCAGCCAGCGGCGTGATATTGAAGCTGCGGCTGCGGCGGTTGCTAGAGCCAGTCAATTCGCTGGTGGGCAGGCCGAAGGCCGCCAGGTCAAGGATTGGAGGGTAGACCAGCAACTCGCGCTGCTCGGTCTGGCGGCGCAAGAAGCGAAAGAGGCCGAAGGGATCTCCAGTGACCAGGACGACAGGGCCGAGACGGTAGACTCCCCGCTGGCGACAGACGGTGCGGACGCGCCAGGTTTTCTTCTGCTGGCTGCCGAGGCTGACCACGCAGGAGGTGCGGTGGCCGGGCAGGTTGGAGCGGTCGCGGGCCTCCACCCAGATTTTGGGGAACTTGCTGTCGTTGTGCAGGGTCAACGACTCCTCATAGACCTGACCCATCTGCAAGGTGTAGTGGTGCGCCGCCCGGCTGATCGTCACCCCACGCAGGTTGAGGCGCGCCCAGACTAGCGAACCGAGCGTGACCAACGCCAGCACGTAGGCGAGGAAGTAGAGTGGGTGTAGGCCCGTCGCCAGAGCAAGGAAGAAGACGAAGGCCGCCGCTGCTAGCAGGCGAATACCGTTCAAGTTAGCTCCTTACTGGGCCACCGTGTGGGGTGGTGCGGCTGGGGCTAGGGATCGCAGCGGCACGCACCACTTCGCCAATTACCGCTATGCTATCCACGTTGCGGACGCGGGCTGCCGGGTTGAGGATCAGGCGGTGGGCCAGCACCGGAGCGGCCAGTGCCTTGGCATCGTCGGGGATCGCGTAATCACGCCCTTGTAGAGCCGAAATCGCCTGGCAGGCCCGATAGAGGGCTATCGAACCGCGAGGGCTGGCACCGAGGTAGACATCAGGGTGCTTGCGCGTCGCCTCAGTCAGCGAAACGATGTACTCCTTGATTGCCTTGTCCACATAGACTTCCTTGATCGCCGCCTGCATCTGGATCAGTTCGCTGGCCGCCACAACCTGCTCAAGGTCTTCCAGTGGGTGGTGAAACTGGATGCGGTCGAGAATATCCAGTTCGTCGGCGTGCTTAGGGTAGCCGAGGGTGATCCGCATGAAGAAGCGGTCTAGCTGGGCTTCTGGCAAGGGGAAGGTACCTTCGTACTCAATCGGGTTCTGGGTGGCAAGCACGATGAAGGGCGAGGGCAGGGCGTAGGTCACGCCGTCTACGCTAACCTGCTGTTCCTCCATCGCTTCGAGCAGGGCCGATTGGGTCTTGGGCGTGGCTCGATTGATCTCGTCGGCCAACACGATCTGGGCCATTACTGGGCCGGGGCGGTACTCAAACTCGCTAGTCTTCTGGTTGTAGACGCTGACCCCGCTCACGTCGCTGGGCAGCAGGTCGGGGGTGAACTGGATGCGGCGGAAGGTGCAGCCCAGCGAGCGGGCAATCGCCTTCGCGAGCGTGGTCTTGCCCACCCCTGGTACGTCCTCGATCAGCACGTGGCCGCGACAGAGCAGCGCAACCAGCAGCGATTGCACCTCATAGTGCTTGCCAACGATAACCTTCTCCACGTTGCGAACCAGCCGTTCGCCGAGGCTGCGGACATCTTCCATGCGCTTTGGGTTTCCTCTCGCAATTTACGGATATTCAAGTGTTATATCAAATAGCGGACAATGTGGTTGGCTCAGTGCCAGATCAGCCTCAAGCAGGCAGCCAGGCAGTCGCATCATCCCTTACAATAGTAATACGGTTCTGTGCGCCATATTGTTCAACTCATTATACCATTATCGCCCCATATGGGCTAGTTCCGACCTCGATTCTAATGCTACGCCAATCCAGATTAGAGTGGATGATAACGATCTGTTAACCTTCGCTGCCTTGCGGCGGCCAAAGCCGATCTGCTATACTAGGCGGTGGGAGAGCGTTCGCTATGCAAGAGGTGGTAGAGAAGCCAGCACACAACTTCGCTAATCAGGCCGAGGCCGAGTTCGGCAAGCTGCTCGATTTCTACGGCATCGTCTGGCAGTACGAGCCGCACTCCTTCCCCCTACGCTGGGAGGATGGGCGGGTGGTGGAGATGTTCACCCCAGATTTCTACCTGCCAGAGTACAGCCTCTACCTGGAATTGACCGTGATGAAGCAGAAGCTCGTCACCCGCAAGAACCGCAAGCTGCGGATGCTGCGCGAACTCTACCCCGAAGTGGCGATTAAGTTGATCTACCGACGCGACTTCCAGCGGCTGTTTGAGATGTTCGGCCTGCCCCTGCCCGACGGCAGCCCTACCAATCCGCCAGTGCCTGACCGTGACTAGGCCACCCAACCCCGCCAATGCCCCCACTACGCCCCCCGTGCGCGATGGTACGATCCAGATGTTGATTGGGGCGGAGGAGATTGCGCGGCGCACCGCCGCACTGGGCGCGCAGATCGGGGCTGACTACCTGGCGCGGGGCAGCAATGGCCTGCTGCTGGTTGGCCTGCTCAAGGGGGCCAGCTTCTTCCTGGCCGACCTGGTGCGCGCGATCCCCACCACCCTGGCGGTGGACTACGACTTCATCTCGATCTCGCGCTACGGCACGGCGGGCGACCGCTCGGCCCGCATCCTGATGGATTTGGAGGCCAGCGTGCGTGGGCGCGACGTGTTGCTGGTCAAGGACGTGTTCGACACTGGGCTGGCTATCGCCTACATCCAGCGGGTGCTGCGCGTGCGCCAGCCCGCCAGCTTGCGTACCTGCGTGCTGCTCGACCGCCAATCGGTGCGCCTGATCGACATCCCTCTCGATTATGTCGGCTTCAGCCTGCCCGACCGCTTCGTAGTCGGCTACGGCATGGATTTGCACGAACGTTACCGCAATCTCCCCTACATCGGCGTGCTGCCCGCCGACGCTGCCCGCCCCACGGCAGTGCGGATGAGAGAGTAGGGCGGTAGCGAACAGCCTCTCCCTGGCGGGCGGTTGCTGAAGGGGGAATCCCGCCAATGGTTGTCGGGAGCAGCAGCTAGCCACCCCCGTCTGCTAGCTTACGTATCTGCTCCAACATTGCCCTGTCGTGCTCAAGGTCAGGATGTTGAATCGCCTCGTCCAGGGCAACGTTTTGCTCAAGGTAGGGTAGAGCATTAGCATAATCACCCTGTTTGACATAAATTGACCCGATGTTGTTGAGGGTGATCGCCTCGCCAGCACGGTTGCCCACCTCGCGGTGGATGGGTATAGCCTGCTCGCAGTAGCGCAGTGCCTGCTGCTGGTCACCGAGGGCGAAGTACACCCCACCGATGTTGTTGAGCGTGGTTGCTTCGCCAGCACGGTCGCCCACCTCGCGGTGGATGGGTAGAGCCTGCTCGCAGTAGCGCAGTGCCTGCTGCTGGTCACCGAGGGCGGAGTACACCATACCGATGTTGTTGAGGGTGGCCGCTTCGCCAGATCGGTCGCCCACCTCCTGGCAGATGGGTAGAGCCTGCTCGTAGTAGCGCAGTGCCTGCTGCCGGTAGCCGAGGGCGGAGTACACTCTACCGATGTTGGTGAGGGTGGTCGCTTCGCCAGCACGGTCGCCCACCTCGCGATGGATGAGTAGAGCCTGCTTGAAGTAGCGCAGTGCCTGCTGCTGGTCGCCGAGGGCGGAGTACACTCTACCGATGTTGTTGAGGGTAGCCGCTTCGCCAGCACGGTAGCCCACCTCGTGGCTGATCGGTAGAGCTTGCTCGTAGTAGCGCAGTGCCTGCTGCTGGTCGCCGAGGGCGAAGTACACCCCACCGATGTTGGTGAGGGTGGTCGCTTCGCCAGCACGCTCGCCCACCTCGCGACTGATCGGTAGAGCCTGCTCGTAGTAGCGCAGTGCCTGCTGCTTGTCGCCGAGGGCGGAGTACACCCCACCGATGTTGTTACGGAGCATTGCTGCCGCACTTTGGTTGGTAGTCTGGTAGTAGGTTAGTACCTGCTCTAGCTGGGGGAACTCGTCACGCACGGCGGGCGGGTTGTAGCGGTTGGCTTGGCTGTACTGCTTGTAGTAGTCGGCGTGCCGCGCTTGCGCCCCGGCCAAACTCGCGCCTGCCCACTCCCTGGCGACGGCAGCGACGACCTGGTGGACATCTAGCCGTCCATCCGCTGCTTCTTCCAGCAGGCTGCGGCGAACCAGTAGGTTGATCGTCTGCTCGTCGCTGGCGCACACTGCATAGGCGGCCTCGCGGCTGAAGCTGTCTGGCTTGGCAGCGAAGGCAGCGAGGGCAGCGAAGGCCGCCTGCTCCTCTACAGTCAGCACGGCCACGCTGAGGCCAATGATCTCGCGCAGCGGCTTCTTGCGCGTCTTATCGGTCAGGGCCAGCCAGGTGTCAGCGCGGGTGCAGAGGTCGTCGAGGTCGGCCTGTGGTACGCTGTGGCGGCTGCTGCGCCCCAGCAGGTAGCCCGCGATCAGGGTGAGCGCGAGCGGGAGGTAGCCAACGGAGGCGGCGATGCGCTTGAGCGTCGCCTGCTCCACCTGGGCCAGCGCGGGGCAGGTGCTGGTCAGCAAGGCGAGTGCCTCCTGCTCCTGCATCTCGCCAACCGTCAGGTCGTACGCGCAGAAGCCCTGGGCAATGGCGTAGTCGCGGCTGGTCAGCAGTACGGCGCAACCCGGCCCGGTGACCTGACCGAGCAGTTCGGCGTGCTGCTGGTGCCACACGTCGTCGAGGACGATCAGCAGGCGGCGTTGCTTGATGCGGTCGCGCAAGAGGCGGATGCGACCTGCGGTGTCCAGTTTACCAACCGCGTTGCTGTCGAGGCCCAGTTCGCCCGCCCAGTTGGAGAGGATGAGATCGAGCCTGGTGTCCACGTCCTCACTTAGCCCCGCCCAGAGTACGCCCCCGTCAAAGTGTTCGCGCACCTGGTGGTCATACGCAAGGGCAGTCGCCAGGGTGGTCTTGCCTGCGCCGCCCAGCCCGTCGGTAGCGCAGGTAGCCGCCTGACCAGCGAGCAGCGCAGCCTTCAGTGGTTCGCTGAGGTCGAGGCGGGCGACAAAGTGGGGCGGCAGAATCGGCACCCCAGCGAACGGTCTACCATCGTCGGGGCGGCCATACCAGTTGTTGTTGATGACCGTGCCGTTACCCGCCACC
>JBBROH010000002.1:0-80791 GCA_038229595.1 Chloroflexia bacterium
GACGCAATGATCGGCGGGGCCGAGGAGCGCGTGGTCTACGGGATCAACACTGGCTTTGGCCCACTCGCCGACGTGGTAATCCGCCGCGACCAGGCGGGCGAACTGTCGCGCAACCTGATCGTCAGCCACGCGGTTGGGGTCGGCGCACTGCTAGAGCGTGATGTTGTGCGCGCTAGTATGCTAATCCGCGCCAACACGCTGGCAAAGGGCTATTCTGGCGTGCGCCTTGTCCTGCTCAACACCATTCTGGCGATGCTAAACGCTGGCGTACACCCACTAGTCCCCGGCTACGGCTCGGTGGGGGCTAGCGGCGACCTCGCGCCGCTCTCGCACCTCGCCCTGCCCCTGCTCAAGCACCCGGTTGGCGACGAGGAGGAGCTGACAGGCTATGTAGACTTTGAGCCGCACTGGTTGGCTGGGGAAGCTGGTAGTGGGGCGGTCAGCGGCGCACGCGGCATGGCATTGGCAGGTATTGCGCGCCTAGACCTCGGTGCGAAGGAGGGGCTGGCCCTCAACAATGGTACTGCGGTCAGCACTGCCCTCGCGGCCCTCGCCCTCTACGACGCAGAGAAGCTGCTGGCCCAGAGCGAAGTCGGCTACGCGGTCAGCCTGGAGGCGGTGCGCGGCTACGGTGATGCCCTGGACGAGCGCATCCACGCTGCCCGCAACCACCCGACCCAGATCGCCTGCGCGGCCCGCGTGCGTGCGCTCGTCCAGGGCAGCGAACTGATGCGCGATGGCCGCGACTTTGGTAGCCTGGCGCACGATCTGCCGCAGGATGCCTACTCCTTCCGCGCCGCCCCGCAAGTGTTGGGGGCAGTGGCTGCCAGCCTCGGCCACGTGCGCTCGGTGGTCGCCGCCGAACTGAACGCCACAACCGACAACCCGCTGATCTTCGCCGAAGGAGAGGCGGCTGCCCTCTCTGGTGGCAACTTCCACGGTCAACCGATTGCCTTCGCTGCCGACTTCCTGAGCATCGCCGCCTGCGAGATCGCCAGCATCGCCGAACGGCGGGCCGCCCGCCTGCTCGACCCGCGCTACAGTCGCGGCCTGCCTGCCATGCTGACAGAGGGCAGTGGCCTACAGAGCGGCTACATGATGGTGCAGTACTCGGCTGCCGCCCTCGTCTCCGCCAATAAGACGCTGGCCCACCCCGACAGCGTAGACTCGATCCCCACTGGGGCGAACCAGGAGGATCACGTGAGCATGAGTACGAACGCCGCCCAGCACGCCCGCCAGATAGTGGAGAACAGCACCAACGTGGTGGCCTGCGAGATCGTCTGCGCGGCCCAGGCACTCGACTTTCGGCTCAAGCAGGGCCGGGCTGGGGTTGGCACCACCGCCGCCCACCGACGCATCCGCGCCCGCCTGCCCCACCTGACTGCCGAGCGCAACCCCAGCCGCGACATCGCTACCGTCGCTGCCATGCTCAGGGCGGGCGAGTTGCTGCCCAATTGACCGCCAGCCAGCCTTGTGCTATGCTGGTGCAAGCAAGACAGTACAGGAGGCAAGCATGGCCCAGCCCAGCCCGAACCAGCCGAACCAGCCCGACGAGCAGCCGCCTTCGGGCTGGTTTGGTCGCTATCTAAACCGCATCACCAACCCCACTGGGCTGCGCGACCTCCTGGCCGTGCTGCCGCTGGTACTACTTGTTGGTGTGGTGATAGTCTCGCTCGGCATCATCTTCGCCTACCAGCCGATCTACAACCTCGCCAGCGGGCAGCTTGGCAAGCTGGTCAGCTACTCGCCGCTGGAGGTTCTGCTGGTGGCGGTCGCCGTCTTCGTGCTGCTCACCGTTGTGATCCAACTGCTACTCTGGACGGCACGGCGGGCTAGCTGGCTGGCAGTGCTGCTCCTGTTCTTGCTACTTGGCTTCATCCTCAGCTACTACCTGGTGGTCGCCTTCCCACCCGACAGCACCATCGGCGGGGCTGACCGCCTGCTGCTCGCCTTCAAGTTCAACCTGCTGCTCACTATCCTCGTCACCTTCGCCTTCTACCCCGTCTTCCTGTTCTTCTCCTTCCTCGTCAATCGCAAGAAGAAGAAGCAGGAGGACAACCAGAGCGACCTTGAGAAGCTGGATCGCTCCTACGCCCTCTATGCCAACCAGATGTTTGAGCAGGTCTACAACCCCGGCCAGTATGTGCTGCCGCTCGTCCTCTCTACCATCCTGCTGGTAGTATTCTGGACGATGGTGCTGCTGCCCGACGGCCCCGACCGGGCGATCAAGGAGTTGCAGAGCGGCAACTATATCGAAAGCACCATGCAATCTTTCCTCACCCCCAAGTTGCAGGTGTCGAGCAGCCAGCTACCAAGCGTCGGCGACCTGGGTGGCACCGCCGCCAGCCCGACGGTGAGTAGCAGCCAGCCGACTGCCACGCCGCCGAGCGGGGTGATCGTGCCGAACGGCAACGTGCTGCCGCTGCCGCCCGAAGTGCTGACCTCTACCCTCCCGATCAGTGGTCAGCTACGCCCGCTGATCCTCGCCCAGAGCCAGCCCAACTCGCCGCTGGTGGTCGCCAGCCCCAGCCCAACCACGCAAACGGGGCGGTCGATCATCGAGGCAGGAGCAGCCTTCATCTTCGCCTTCCTCGGTGCCTACATCTTCATCGTGCAGATGCTTACCCGCCGCTACTTCCGCTACGACCTCAAGCCAGCCGTCTTCGTGCAGATGACCGTGCGCCTGCTCACCGCGACGACGGTGGCGGTGGTCTTCAGCCTGTTCTACCAGAAGGGGGAGGACGTGGTGGGCGGTGGCGGTAGCTTGCTCTCCAATGTTGCGCTGCAAGCCTTCCTCTACTTTGTGATTGGCATCTTCCCCGACCTCGGTCTGCGCCTGATCTCCTCGGCGGTGAACGGAGCGTTGCGGGCAGCCCAGCAGTTCTTCGGCACCGTCTTCTCCAATGCCGACCGCGACTACTACAGCTTGACCGAGCCAGAGCCGCTGCACCTGATCGAGGGGCTGAACGTCTGGGATCAGGCGCGGCTGTTGGAGGAAGGGGTGGAGAACGTGCAGGCACTCGCCACCGCGCAGATCGCCCGTCTGTTCGTCGCCACCGCCTTCAGCGCGCAACAACTGGTAGACTGGATCGATCAGGCGATCCTGATGCTCTACGTGGGGGCAGAGGAGCGGGCGAACTGGAAGCTGCTGGGCATCCGCACCGCCAGCGACTTCGTAGACCTGGCCGACCGGCTGAACAACGACACCGGCGCGCTCTCCAATATCCTCAAGCTGGGTGGCGAGGGCCGCGCCCCAGAAGGGATGGCGGTGCTGCTGGCTGCCTTGCAGAACACGCCCAATCTCTATTACATCCGCAACTACTGGATCGAGACACGACCTGTCAGCGGTCACACCAGCCCCGAAGCGATCCTGCTCCCCCGCCCTGCTGCTGCGCCCGCAGCCAACCAGCCGCCCGCCAGTCCGCCCAGCAGCGACCAACCGCCAGCAAGCAGCAAGTCGGTAGACGACGCGGCAACGCCAGGAGGCGAAGCGGGGCTGCCGACCGCCAGCCACCGCCGCCCAGACGCTGCCCCCGCCAGCCCCAGCGTCGAGGTGGCCGCCAGCCCAACGGATGCACCGCCAACCAATCCGCCGATCATCTTCTACAGTCCAGACGACAGCCAGCCGTCAGCAGCACCGCCCAAACCAGCGACTACGCCGATGGTGCGCGACAAGAATGTTGACGCACCAACCAGCAGCCAACCCGACCCACTCGCCCCCATCCCCCCGCTAGGCGACAGCCTGGTAGTCAGTACTACCCTCCGCAGCGATGGCAGCGACCGCCAGCCCTCTAGTACGACGAGCAAGGAAGTGGATTGGAGCAGCGTGCTAGCCGAGGGCGACAGCATGGTGGCACGGAGCAGCATCGGGGAGTTAGGAGCGGGGTCTTGTCTGGCGTAGGCCAGGCAGCGAAGATGATTGTGGCAGCAACCATGCTGTAGGCCCGTGCTGGCTCACCACGCACCCCCAGCTAGAAGATGGTTTCGCAGAAGCGCAGCACCGGCCTGCTGTAGCTGGGGGGGCTACGGTTGCCGTGCTGCCTTCTCTGGCTCTACGCTCTAGAACAGCATGGCCGCCAGCGCGAGTAGCAAGCCACCGCTACCGACCACCGCGAGGATCAGCATTACTACCAGCATCGGTAGCAGCACACCGCTGTTCGGCTTCGTGTGCCACCAGCGGTAGCCTACGAGCAGGGTGGCGGCGTTCCAGAGCAGCCAGGCGGTACCACCAATCGCGGCAATCGCTACGAACTCGGCAGCATTGCGGCTGCCATACGGCCTGAACACCTGGGCGAACAGCACCACAGTGAGGCTGGTGACGATCAGGCTGATCACCGCCAATAGCGCACTGGCAAAGTTATAGAGGAACCTGACTTGCGCCGCCAGACTGGCCTGAGCCTGCGGCTCGCTGACCACAAGCTGGCTGGCTGCTGGCCGTTCAGCTAGTAGCGGGCGGCTGTCTTTCGCTACGTCGGCCCGTGCATAGGGCGGCATGGGGCTGTTATTCATTAGCTTGTTCCTCTTTGCTAAGTGGGGTGATATTGTTGAGACCAGGGGCAATCCCCTTGTATTATAAACGAGGCTCGCTGGCTAAAAGTTGCAGCAAGCTGGCCCCGACTGCTGATCGCGGCAATCTAGGGCCAAAGTCTGACCACCGAAGGTCAGCTAGCGGGTATAATAAGGAGCAACTTCGTCAGACAAAGGGGGCTTCAGCGTGCTACTAAACATCATCGATCTATCCGTCACCTTCGGGGCGAGCCAGGTACTCAGCGGCGTGTCGCTGATCCTCAACGCGGGCCAGCGTGCTGGGCTGGTGGGGGCAAACGGGGTCGGCAAGTCTACCTTGCTCAAGGCGGTGGTCGGCGAAGTAGAGCCAACCGAGGGGCGGATTATGCTCGCCAAAGCGGTGGAGATCGGCTACCTACCGCAGACGATCACCAGCTTCCCTGGTGAGACGGTGGAAGACCTGATCCTGGACGCGCAGGGGGGCTTGCGCCAGATCGAGCAGCGGATGCGCCAGCTTGAGGTTGAAATCAGCACGGACGCGGGCGACTCGGCTCCGCTGCTCACTGAATACGACACCCTGACCGAACTGTTCGAGCGGCGGGGCGGCTACGATGTGGACTACCGGGTGGACATCGTGCTGGGTGGCCTGGGTATCACCCACATCGCCCGCGACCGCCGCATCCTAAGCCTCAGCGGGGGCGAGAAGGCGCGGGTGGGGCTGGCGGCTCTGCTGCTGCGTGCGCCAGACCTGCTACTGCTAGATGAGCCAACTAACCACCTAGATTTTGCTGCCCTCGGCTGGCTGGAGGGCTACCTGACCCAGCAGCAGGGAGCGATGCTGGTGGCCTCACACGACCGCCAGTTCCTTAACGCCTCCTGCAATCTGATCTGCGAGATAGCCGAACACTCGCGCACCCTCAAGGTGTATGGCGGCAACTATGATGCTTACCTGGTGATGAAGGTAGCGGAGCGGGCGCGCTGGGAGGCCGACTACGCTCACCAGCAGGAGGAGATCGCCGACCTGCAAGACGCGATCAAGCACCGGGCGCGGGAGGTGGCCCACAACCGCATGGCCCGCGACGGCGACAAGTATGCTTACAACGCGAAGGCCCAGAACGTGGCGAAGACAGTCAGCCGCAACCTGCGAGCGGCTGAGGAGAAGCTAAGCCGCATCGCCGAAGACCCGATCCTCCAGCCGCCAGAGCCGATCCGCATCAACCCCGACTTCGACCCCCACGCGCTTGAGGGGGGGTTGCCACTGCAAGCCGAGGGGGTCAGCAAGGCCTTCGGCGGCCACCCTGTGCTGGACAGGGTGAGCTTTGACTTGCAGCCAACCGCCCGCGTGATGGTGGTGGGGCCGAACGGCGCGGGCAAGTCTACCCTGCTCAAGATACTGGCGGGTGCAGAGCCAGCCGACGCGGGCATCGTCGCCAGCGGGCCGAGCGTGCGCCTGGGCTACCTCGATCAGGAGCAGGAGGCTCTGGAGTTGCAACAGACCACGTTTGAGGCTTACCGCGAAGGGCTGCTTGGCTTCGCCGAGGATTTGCACAAGGAGATCATGCGCTACGGCCTCTTTGCCGAGGATGACCTGGACAAGAAGGTGGGCGAACTTAGCATCGGCCAGCGGCGTAAGCTGCAACTGGCCCGGCTGATCGCGCTCAAGGCCAACGTGCTGCTGCTGGATGAGCCAACCAACCACGTCAGCTTTGATGTGCTTGAGGAGTTTGAGGCGGCCCTGCTAGCCTTCCCTGGCCCGATCATCGCCGTCTCACACGACCGCCGCTTCATCCACCGCTTCGCCCGCGAAGTCTGGGAGTTGCGCGACGGCAAGCTGGTGCAGCAGATTGATGGTGAGGCATACATGGGGACAGTAGAAGCGGTTGGCTAGAACCAGTAGATCGTAAAAGCGGATAAGCAGATAAGGTAGCCCAGGCTCCGTGTCAGCCAGCAAAGCTGGGACACCCTGGGGCTACTACCACTCGCTTATCCGCTTACAAGTCCGCCAGCCAGGGGCGATCCCGCTAGACGAAGCGGGTCAGGTCGGTGGCCGTGCGGCGCATATCAAGCATCACAAGGCCGAGCTTGGCTTCCTTGCGGGCGAGGGCGGTCAACACCGCTTCGGTACCGACGGCCATCAGCAGCACATAGCCGTGTTCACCCCGAATAAACACCTGGTCGAGGGTGCCACGTCCCAATTCGATTGCGATGCGCTCACCGAGCGAGAGCATGGCCGCGCTCATGGCGGAGACGCGATCCTCCTCTACGTCGTTCGGCAGGGCCGAGGCAATGATCAGCCCGTCTACGCTGACCAGGGCCGAAGCCTCAATGTCGGGCGTACTGGCTTGCAGGCTTTTCAGGCGAGCGATCATCTCGTTGTTGCGGTTAAATGCCATCTATCAGTCTCTCCTTTCGCCACGCCTGAGCAGCGTATGCGCTTGTGCCTGTATTATACCACGTATCTGCAACCGCTGCGTCAAGCCACGGCGGGCGCGGTTCTCAATCTTCGGCAGCGGCCAGCACGGTATAGAGCAGTTCGAGCAGCACACCCTTGACCTGCTGCTTGTCGCGGGCGATGCAGGGGATCACCTTGATGTGCTTTGGTAGGCGCAGGGCCAGGCGGATTTCGTCTGGCGACCAGGCATTCTCCACATCCTGCTTGTTGGCTGCAACCACGTAGGGGGTCTCGCGGTAGCTGTTGAAGAAGTCAATGATGCGCGCTGTCTCGCGGAAGGTGTCGGGCCGGGTGCTGTCCACCAGCACGATCAGCCCCAGCATCCCCTCGGAGAGGATTTCCCACATAAAGTCGAAGCGTTTCTGCCCCGGCGTGCCAAAGAGGTGCAGCACCAGATCATCAGCGATAGTGATGCGACCAAAGTCCATCGCCACCGTCGTCTCTTTCTTCAAGAGGCTGGTTTCGTCGGTCGCCCGCCGTTCGGTGGCAACGACCTCGATCTCGCTGATCGTCCTGATGAACTCGGACTTCCCGGCGTTGACCGCCCCGGAGATGACCATTTTAACTGTGTGCATAACTCCCCTGCCCGCCTCCATCCTCTCCCGCTTGTGGCCGATACTGCGCCCTGTCGTTTTGCCCTTAGATGCCGCGGATGCGCTCGATCAGTTGGCGGATCAAGCCCTTCTTCACTGGCTGCTCTGACTGACGCACCATCGTACCGTCGCCGCGCAGCCGCCCTGCCGCGTTCTGGCCGACTACCGGGTAGTTGGGCCGTTCGCTCTCCCGCACCCTGGGGATGCTACCCTCGCGGGGGATCGTCGCTTGCACGGGCGGCGTGTGGCTGGGGCGCGGTTCGCCAGGGCGCAGCCGCTCTTTGACCACCTCGACCAGGCCCGCTTGCAGGAAGCCGTAGACGATGCGGCAGACCTCGAACTCGCTCAGGTTGGTTAGTTCGGCAATATTGCCGACATTGGTGCTGGCACTAATGCGGGCAAAGACACGCCATTCGTCGGGCGTGAGGTTGACTTCCTTCGCCTTCTCGGTCGGCTGGTCAGCGAAACGCACCACCACATCCAGGCTAGGGATGCGGTCACGGATGCGCGACCACTCATCAATACGGCGCACCCCCTCCATGATGATGTTCTCGATGCTCAGGGGGATCGTCACCGTCTCTGGTGGGGGCATGATACCCGGCTCGAAGCGGAAGTCGCCCTCGCTCCAACCGAACAGCGAATAGACGGTCTCCTCCAACTGCGCCCGTACGCAACGCACTATCTCCTCTTTGCTGATGTAGGTCTGCTCGACAAGGATCAGGCCAACCGGCTTCTCAGGCGAAACGGTGCGTTGCAGGTGGAGGGCGTGGTCGCGCTGGTCGCGGCTGATCTTGCCAACGCGCAGTAGCAGGTCACCCAGCTTCTCCTCGCCGCCATGCTTGAGTGCGTAGACCAGCTTGCCGTTCTGGAAGTAGAGGCGGGCTGCATCACCAGTGCGTTGGATGTTCAACGCGCCAGTCTTGTAGCCACGATCAACCAGATAGAGGAAGTCGGACAGGCTAAAATCTCGCAGGTTGCCTACCAGGGCCACGTCTTAACTCCTTCCTCCACTGATTGCTGGGTTGCGCTTATTATATAGCTGGCTAAGGGCTAGGTCAAGCAGGCAGGAAACAAATCGCGGCTGCCAAAACCAGATGCTGAGGGGCTGCTAGGGTCGGCAGGGCGGCGCAACTTGCCATAACAAGTAACTGAGTCCATTGTAGCAGAAAAACCTTGCGCTGGCAAGTAGTTGAGCAGAAAATGATGGCTGGATGTGCTAAAGTACCAGCCGGGCTACGGGCTGTGGCTAGCGTTCAGCCAGGCTGCCCAGGCGTTGGCTCATATCCAGCACAGCGGCCTCGGTCTCCGCGGCAGTGGGGCTGTGGTCGTAGAGGCTGGTTAGCTCGAAGGGGGGGCCAAAGGTGATCGAAACGCGGTGGGGGCGGGGGAAGCGGCTACCCTTCGGCAGCACCTTGTTGGTACCAGTGATATAGGCGGGGATGATCGGGCAGCGCAGCTTGCTTGCCAGGCGGATCGCCCCCGTCCGCATCTGCTGCAACTCGCCGTCCGTGCTGCGCGTCCCCTCTGGGAAAGTGACCAGGCACTTGCCGTCCTTGAGGATAGCCAGCGAACGGCGGGTAGCGGTGGTGTCGCGCACGTTGCGGTTGACTGCAAAGCCGCCCAGGTTGCCCAGAATCCAGCCCATCACTTTGCTATCCCACAACTCCTCTTTCGCCATGAAGTAGAGCGTCTGCGGCCAGGCTGCCCAGCCGACCAGCGGCGGGTCGATCAGGCTCAGATGGTTGGCAACGATGATGTAGGGGCCATGCTTGGGCAGGTGTTGCTTGCCGCGAACACGCGTCCGCAGGTAGATGCGGAAGGCGAAGGTGAAGATGATCTCGGCGACGATCCGCACCACCGGGTTGATGTTCGCTTGGGGTGTACGTTCTGGCTCGGGCTGGGGCATGGTTGGCACCTTCAGAGGATGTGCAGACTGCTGGCGGAGAGGTAGAAGTAGACGACGACGAGGGCAAAGATGATGCTATCCAGCCGATCCAACAGCCCGCCGTGGCCAGGGATCAGGTGGCTACTATCCTTGACCCCCATCGCCCGCTTGAGCATGGACTCGATCAGGTCGCCGAGTACCGCAGCGGGAGCCAGCACCGCCGCCAGCAGCAAGGCGGCCAGCGGGCTGAGAGTAGGGATCAGCCCGCCGAAGCTGAACAGAACCGCCACCACAATCGCAGTCAGGATGCCGCCAATCGTACCCTCCCAGGTCTTGCCGGGGCTAATCCAGGGGATCATCTTGTGTTTGCCCCAGCGCGTGCCGCTGAAGTACGCCCCGGTGTCGGCGGAGGCCGTGCAGAGGATGACGAAGGCCAGCCACCAGACGCTATCCAGGTAGACGTACCAGCCCAGGCGCAGCAGCCAGCCAACATAGAGCAGGCAGCCGAGCGTAAGCGCAAGATCGAGCCAGACGCGGCTAACGGCGGCACGATCCAGGCTGGGCGGGGCAACCGATGGTAGGCCCGCCGCAAAGTTGCTGCGCTCCTGCCCTACCTGCCCGCCAGTCCCTTTCCACAAGAGGCTAACCAGCAGTGCGCCGAGCAGGATCGGCAGGGCCAGGCCACGCTGCACCGTGAAGTCAGCGACGATCAGGTTGGGGTGTGTGGTCGCGCTCTCTAGATAAGCATCGAGGACGAGCAGCACCGAGCCGCCGATTGCCACCCAACGCACCGGCTGGTAGCCGCCCGCCTGGGCCATCGCACAGAACTCGTAGGCGCAGGCCCCGGCGATCAGCAGCAGCACCAACCCAACGTAAGGCGGTGGCGCACTCAGCACCGCCACCACCACCCCGATCAGCACCAATCCACTAACGATCCGCGTCCGCATCTTGCTACCTCAGCTTCTTTACTCGCTGCGAAGGCCCGCTCTTGCACCCTCTAACTTGTTGCTATTATACACGCTCCTGTCAACAGCGCCCCACTAACCAGCAGCACCTGGCTATTGCATAGGCTGGTATAATAGAGACGTAGCACTGGGTAGCTGGACTGCCCAGGCAGAGACTGATGCTCCCTGGAAGGAGGTTCAAAGATGACCCTCAGCTTTATCCTGCTCATCATCGTCGCCTACGTGATCGGCGGCATTCCCAGCGGCCCGCTGGTGGTTGACCGCCGTGGTGTTGACCTGACGACGCGCGGCAGTGGCAAGACGGGCATGACCAATGTAATGCGGACAGCAGGCTATGGCCCGGCTGCACTTGTCGCGGTGGGCGACATCCTCAAGGGCGTGCTGGCGATCTTCGCCGCCCGCTGGATTATCTACAACGTGGGCCAGTTTGAGCCGACGATCAACCTCGGTAGCTTGCAGATCGCCACCGTGCCGCTCGTCGAGTTCATTGCCGCAACGGTGGTGATCGCCGGTCACGTCTGGTCGATCTGGCTGCGCCTGTTCACTGGCAAGTGGAGCGGCGGGCGGGGGGTGCTGACCGGGGCGGGGGCTGTGCTGGTGGTGATGCCGGTCGCGGCAGTGGTAGCCACCCTGATCGCAGTGCCGCTGGTGTTGATCTCGCGCTACGTTAGCCTCGGTTCGATCACTGGGGCGGCGATCATTGGCCTGGTGATCTTGATCGCGGTCTTGTTGCAGCAGGCCAACTGGCTCTACCTGTTCTTCATCATCCTGCCCATCTTCGTCATTGCCGCCCACAAAGACAATATTGATCGCCTGCTCAAAGGCACCGAACGACGGCTGGGCGAGAAAGCCTAGCTGCCAACCCAGCTATAGGAGATATGATGAAGCACGAGTATGGTGGAGACGAGCAGATCAAGGTGGGCGTGTTGACGGTCAGCGACAGCAGGCATAGCGACCCAAACAACGATGACCTCAGCGGTCAGCAGGCCCAGCGCGAGATCGTGGCGGGGCTGGCAGGCGCGGTTATCGCCCAGTATGCCGTTGTGCCAGACGAGCAGGCCCAGATCGAGGCGACCCTCATCCGCTGGGCCGACGATCTACAACTTGACCTGATCCTCACTACTGGCGGCACCGGCCTGACCGCCCGCGATGTGACCCCCGAAGCAACGCTGGCGGTCGGCCATCGTATTGTTCCCGGCTACGGCGAACTGATGCGGGTGGGAACGGCGCAGTACACCATCCTCAGCTATCTTTCGCGCAGCGTGGCGGTGCAGCGCGGTGGCACGTTGATCGTCAACCTGCCCGGCAGCCCGAACGCGGTGCGCGAGTGCATTGGCGCGATCATGCCGCTGCTGCCGCACAGTGTCAAGCTGATCCACAACGAAGTAGGCCAGCACACGCCTACGCTGGAGTTAGCGATTAGCTGCTTCGTTCGCGCAGCTTCAGGCTCTGTAGCTTGTTGACTACGGCGGGCAGTTTGGCGAGAACGTAGTCTATGTCGGCCTCCGTGTTGCTTGCGCCGAGGCTCAAGCGCAGGCTGCCGACTGCCAGTGCGTCAGGGATGCCCATTGCGCGCAGCACATGGCTGGGTTCGACCGCCCCGCTGGTGCAGGCCGAGGCCGAGCTAGCCGCGATACCCAGCAGATCGAGGCGCAGCAACAACGTCTCTGCCTCCACGTCGGGCAGGCAGAAGTTGGCGTTGCCAGGCAACCGCTCCACAGGGTGGCCGTTGAGGATCGCGCCAGGGATGCTGCCCAGCACCCCCCCGATCAGCCGCTCGCGCAAGCCACGCAGACGGGCCGCTTCAGCCTCCCGCTTCCCCTCAGCGATGGTCAGGGCGGTAGCGAGGCCGACGATCCCAGCCACATTCTCCGTGCCAGCCCGCCGCTTGCTCTCCTGCGAGCCGCCACTCTGCTGGTAGAGCAGGCGGCTGCCGCCACGCACGTACAGCACGCCCACCCCCTTCGGCCCGTAGAACTTGTGGGCCGAGAGCGCGAGCAAGTCTACCCCCAGCCGATCTACATCAAGGTCGAGGCTGCCACCCGCCTGCACCGCATCGCTGTGGAACGGCACAGCAGCCCGCTGCGCCACCGCCGCGATCTGCGCGATTGGGTTGATCGTCCCCACCTCGTTGTTGGCGTACATGATGCTGATCAGCCGCGTGTCGGGCTGGATCGCTGCCGCCACCGCGTCGGGGCTGACCATGCCAAACCTGTCTACTGGTAGATATGTCACCTTGAAGCCGCGGTGGGCAAGGTACTCTGCGCTGTGCAACACCGCGTGATGCTCCGCTACGCTGGTGATGATGTGACCCACCCCCTGCTGGGCGAGGGCTACACCCTTGAGCGCGAGGTTGTCGCTCTCTGTGCCACCGCTGGTGAAGATCAGCTCCTGCGGACGGCAATGCAGCACCGCCGCCACCTGTCGCCGGGCCGCTTCCAGCCCCTCGTGCGCCAGCCGCCCCTCAGCGTGGACGCTGCTGGGGTTGCCATAGCTGGCGTTGAAGTAGGGTAGCATCGCGGCGATCACCTCAGGGGCGAGGGGCGTGGTCGCGGCGTGGTCAAAGTAGAGGCGGCGTGGGCCGCTGTTAAGCAAAACATCCATCATTTCACCCTGTTCTAGTGCAATGCCTATGGAGATCGGTAGCTGTTTCCTGCTATCATTATAACGACCGCTGCGTGAGAGGTCAATTAGCGTTTCGGCTTGACATTCTAGCCCTGGCAAACTAAACTTTACCCTATGGAACAAAGCAGCCAAAGCCAACCGCCCATCCTCTCCTACGTGCAGGTGTTTCCTCTGCTACAGGCGAAGCGGGTTGGCACCACCCACACCACCCTCTCGCTCGACCTCAACCAGACGCGGGTGGCGGTGGAGCTTGACGAGGGGGGGGTTTCGCTACCCGACGGCCAGCACCTACCCTGGGACGAAGTGGTAAAGGTGAGCGAGGGCGGGCGCAAGGGCTTCTACAAGTGTTACACCATCGAAGGTGGCACAGCGAGGGAGATCATGATCTTTAGCGGCCAAACCAACTGGCTACGCACCCTGATCGCTACCGAGGCGGCCCCCACCATGCTGGTCAGCGGCATCGTCATGCACCGCATCAAGGACACCAACCCGCTGGAAGACACCCGCCGCAAGGTCAAGACGATAGCCCCCCTCAGTGGCGAAGTGTTGGACACCGCCACTGGCCTGGGCTACACTGCGATTGAGGCCGCGCGTGGGGCGGTGAGCCGCGTGCTGACCATCGAGCTAGACCCCGCCAGCTTGCAGGTGGCCCGCCTCAACCCCTGGTCGCGGGAGTTGTTCAGCAACCCGCGCATCCAACAGATCGTGGGCGACAGTTATGCGGAAGTGCCGAAGCTGGCGGATGACCGCTTCAGCCGCATCATCCACGACCCGCCCACCTTCAGCCTGGGTGGGGAACTCTACTCTGGCGCGTTCTACAAACAACTATACCGGGTGCTGAAGCGCGGTGGCAAACTCTTTCACTACATTGGCGACCTGGAGAGCAACTCTGGCGGGCGGGTGGTACGTGGCGTACTACAACGGCTGCAAGATGCGGGCTTTAAGCAGGTGACGAAGCGGCAGGATGCCTTCGGCCTGACAGCGATCAAGTAGCAATGCAAGAGCAAACAGCAAGAGCAAACAAGCAGCTAGCCGCAGACCTATCGCTGGTCGGCGTAGTGTTGATCTGGGGCGCAACCTTCATCCTGATTAAGGACGCGCTAAAGGAGACTGCGCCGCAGCTCTTTCTCAGCGTACGCTTCGCCAGTGCTGCGGCTGCCCTGCTGCTGATCGTGTTGTTCACGGGCAGGTGGGCTGGCTGGCGGCAACGCGAGTTGGCTGGCGGCCTGCTGATCGGTCTCGCCTACTGGCTGGGCTTCATCTTGCAGACTATCGGCTTGCAGTACACCACCGCCAGCAATGCGGGCTTCATTACCGGGCTGTCGGTGGTGCTGGTGCCGCTCTTTGCCTACCTGCTGCTGGGCCAGCGGCCTGGGGTCTGGCCTGTCGTCGGGGTGGCGGTGGCGGTTGTCGGCCTGGCTCTGCTCAGCGTGCAGGACGGCTTCACGGTGCGGATTGGCGACTGGCTCCAGATTGCTTCGGCAGCCTGCTTCGCCATGCAGATAGTCCTGGTTAGCCGCTATGCAGCAGGAGCGGACGCTCTGCGGCTGTCGCTGGTAGCGATGACGGTGGCAGGCGCACTTAGCTTGCTGGGTTCGGCGGCCTTCGAGTTGCCGGTCGGGGCTGGCTGGCTGCTACCGCCGAATGTGATACTGGCGGCGGTCTTTATGGGCCTGGTTGCCAGTGCGCTGGCGCAGGTGTTGCAGGCAGTAGCACAGCGGGCCACCAGCCCGACGCACGTGGCCCTGATCTTCACCCTTGAGCCAGTCGCAGCGGCAGCCTTCGCCTGGCTCCTCGGCGGCGAGTTGTTGAGCGGACGGCAACTGTTCGGCTGTGGGCTGATCCTCGGCGGGATGTTGCTGGCCGAGTGCGCCCCCCAGCTAGTCGGCAGGCTACGAAAGATGAACAAACAGAGCGCAGTTACCCCGCTACCCTCGCTGCCGCTTGGCGACGAGCCGAAGCGCGCATAGGAAAACAGGCTATAAAATGTTCAAGAAGAAGAAGTTCCAGTGCAATATCAGCGAAGCAGCGGCCCAACCAGGTAGCGAGACATCCTCACAGCGGGTTAGCCAGCCTGCCCGCGACCCCGACGAGGTGCATACCAACCAGACAGTCAACGCGGACGGCAGCACGCCCGACCCGCGTAGTATGCTGGAAGCGATGATCAACAAGGTGGTTCACGCGGCTGGCAGCCAGGCGGGGATGGTCGCCCTCTACGAGGGGGATCGTCCATTCTACACCGCCAGCGTTGGCCTGGGCGAGGGCGAGGCGCGCAGCCTGGCCGCCAGCCTCCGCAGTATGCCAGAGTTGCAGGGCGAGGTGGGCGAACAGCAGGCCCAACACACGCTTGGCCTCACCCTCAGCCCAGCGGAGGCGGTCAGCGGCGTGGCCCGGCTCAAGGGCCACGACCTCCACCTGGTTGCTATCCCCCTACGTGGCGGCGACGGCATGGTGGGCCTGCTCTGCCTGCTCGAACCAGGGGAGGGTGGCGACCGCGAGGACATCTTCAACCGTCCCGACATCTACCAGATCATCGTAGATCAGGTGGACATTGTAGCCCAGAATACCCGCCTCTTGCAACGTATCCTCAACGAGAAGCACTGGTTGGAGGAGGTGATCCAGCAGACCAGCGAGGCGATCCTGGTGGTAGACCCGCAGCGGCGCATCATCGGCCTCAATCGCGCCCTCGAGCGGCTGACTGGCTGGACGGGGCCGCTGGCCTGGGGGCAAGATGCCGAGCAACTCTTTGACTTCCACACCGCAGCCAGCAGCCAGCAGAGTGGCAGCAACTACTCACCATCATCCAACTTGTTGCAACGGGCTAGCGGGCAGAGCAGCAACCTGCCTGCCATTCGCGGCCAACACATCGGCGACGGCTGGCTAAGTGAGCAGCTAACCACCACCCTGAATGACAGCAGCTATGCCGCCGTGCAGGAACTTACCCTCCTGGCCCACGACGGGCGGCGCGTGCCGGTGGAAGCCAGTTGCGGGCTGATCCGCGGCAACGACGGCGCAGTATTGGGTGCTACGCTCACCCTGCACGATATCCGCGCCCGCAAGGAGGCAGAGGCAATGCAGGCTACCTTCCTCTCGGTCGTCAGCCACGAGTTGCAAACCCCGATTGCGGTGATCAAGGGCTATGCGGGGCTGCTGGGCGACACCATCGGCGAGGAAAACGCGACCGCCCGCCAGCAGTTGGAGATCGTCAGCCAGGAGAGCGACCGCCTGAGCAAGATGGTGGAGAACTTGATGACCGTCACTCGCCTGCAAGCGGGCAAGCTGGACATCAACCGCGAGCCACTCGACCCCTACAGCCTGCTCAACCGGGTCGCCACCCGCCTGCGTGTCCTGGTGGCCGAGCGGCCAGAGCGCAGGCTGACCGTTGCCCCCTATCCACCAAAGGGCGACGAGGTGGCTGGCGAGGAGCAACTGCCCGTAGTGATCGGCGACGAGCAGCGGATTGAGCAGGTGTTGACCAACCTGGTGGAGAACTCGCTGAAGTATGGGGCGGGCGAGATCACCCTGGCCGCTGAACGGCGGGGCAGCCACGTCTTGTTCAGCGTCAGCGACGAGGGTGAAGGCGTGCCAGCGCAGGAGCGGGAGCGCATCTTCACCCCCTTCACCCGCCTGGAGGGGCGCATGGTACGCGAGGCGAAGGGGGTGGGGCTGGGGCTGTACATCGCCCGCGAGATCATCAACGCCCTCGGCGGTAGCATCTGGGTGGAAGAAGCGGCTGGCGGCGGCGCAAGATTTGCTTTCACCCTACCTGTCAGCAAGGAAGACTGAGGGTTTGGGCTAACGCCCCGACCCGCTGTCTCACCCGAAGGAGAAAGAAAGTGGCCCAGACGATCCTCGTCGTAGACGACGAACCGCACTTGATCAACCTGCTCACCTCGATCCTGGAACAGGCCGAATATGGGGTGATCACCGCCAGCACTGGCCGCGAGGCGATCACCAAAACCCGCGAGGCGATCCCTGACCTGATCCTGCTGGATGTGATGATGCCTGGCATGGACGGCTTTGAGACGCTCAAGCAACTGCGGCAGGCGACCAACACGCCAGTGATCATGCTGACAGTGCAGGCCAGCGAGGCAGACCGGGTGCGCGGCCTTGAACTGGGGGCCGACGACTATGTTGCCAAACCCTTCAGCCACCGCGAACTGCTCAGTCGCATCAAGGCGGCCCTGCGGCGGGCGGCAATGGCCCCGACAGTGAGCAGCAGCGAGACGGTCAAGATCGATGAGCGGCTGACGATTGACTTCGATAAGCGCGAGGTGATCGTCGCTGGCAACGAGGTGAAGCTGCGACCCACCGAGTACCGCCTGCTATCGCAATTGGTCAACAATGCTGGGCGGCTGCTGACCCATGAGGCTCTGCTGACCCGCGTTTGGGGCCGCGAGTACCGCGACGACACGCAGTTGCTGCGCCTCTACATCACCTACCTGCGCCAGAAAATTGAGATCGACCCGGCCCACCCGAAGTACATCTTCAACGAACGCGGCCTCGGCTACCGCTTTGCCGACTATCGGGCGGAGCAGCAGGCCGCCCAGCCACAATAGACTGCCCGCAAAAGCCCCGCTCCTGTGCAGGAGTGGGGCTTTCTGTTTCCGCTGTAATGGGGCTGCCGAAGTCGGTCGGCACTGTAGAGCGTAAGGGCGTTGCGTCTATTGCCCTATGCACAACCTTGCTCAGTTCACCGCGCTTGATGCTGTCGTTGGGGCGGTAGCAGAGGCCGCTGCCACAAGTCGCGCCGCTGATGATCGCCCTGCTGTTCAGCGTTTCGATGTACTGCCAGAAGACGTTGCTGCTCGGCACGTCGCTGAAGGTCGGCACAGTGGGGGTTGCCACGGCGTAGCCCCCGGCCCCCACCACAATTTTGGCTAGCTGCGCCCGCGTCACCGGCCCGTTTGGGCGGAAGTTGCCGTCGGGGAAGCCGCCGACCACTTGCCTGCTGACTAGCGTCTCAACATAGAGATAGAAGGGGTGATTGGCTGGCACATCCACGAAGCGCGGCGTAGCGGGCGGCGTGACCAGCGGGATGCCAAAGCCGCTGACGATAATTTTGGTTACTTCACCGCGCG
Source organism: Chloroflexia bacterium (assembly GCA_038229595.1). GTDB lineage: Bacteria > Chloroflexota > Chloroflexia > QHBQ01 > QHBQ01 > JBBROH01. The sequence continues at coordinate 18,108 of JBBROH010000002.1, forward strand.
TTGTATTGCCGTTGGGCCTGAAGTTACCGTCCGCGTAGCCATTGATTACCCCACGACAGGCAAGGAAGATGATGTCGTCGTAGAAGATATAGCTGGCAGGCACGTCGGGGAAGCTGCGTAGGCAAGGGGTGGCCGTCAGCGTCGGCGTGGGCGTGGGCGTTGGTGGGCCGGGAGTGGTTGTACACTGGGGGTTGTTGCTGTCGCCAGCGCAGCAGAGTGAGGGCGGGCAGGTGGTGGCTGAGAAGGTCGGTGTGGGCGTGTAAGTGCGCGTTGGTGGGCCGGGAGTGGTTGTACACTGGGGGTTGTTGCTGTCGCCAGCGCAGCAGACTGAGGGCGGGCAGGTGGTGGCTGAGAAGGTCGGCGTGGTCGTGTAAGCACGCGTTGGTGGGCCGGGAGTGGTTGCCGTCGGGCTGGGGTTAGCACTCGGTGTCCTGGTTGCGGTGGGCGGCGGGCCAAGTACGACTACACGTCCAGTCATGCCGGTGTGGATGTTGCACTGGTAATCGTAGGTGCCAGCCGTGTTGAATGTATAGCTGTAGACCGCGTTCTGGGCGAGGTTGCCAGAGTTCAGCACCCCCGGCGGGCTGGTCGAGTTGACGGTGTGGCTGGTAGCATCACGGTTCGTCCACTGCACCCTGGTGCCAACCGTGACGGTCAACACCTGGGGGGCGAAGGTGAAGCTCTGGATGTCTACTGCCACTGGCGCAGGCAGCACCACAATCCGCGCCGTCATGAACGGGTGCGGGTCGCAGAGGTAGTCGTAGACCCCGACCAGGGTGAAGGTGCGGCTAACAATGCGGTTGGTTGGTGAGATGGCGTAGGCAGTCTGGAATGGTTCTGGTGGAATGCTGCCGCTGTTCAGCGTTGAGGCATTGTGGCCGATCTGGTCGTAGTTGTCCCAGGCGACAGTATCGCCAACGGTGATCGTCAACACGCGGGTGGTAAAGCAGAAGTTCTGGATCGCGACGGTAGCGGTGATCGATTGGTTGGCCGGGTGGTTGCTAGCATCCACGTCAAACTGGCGTTGGTCACAGGGTAGACCCCCCTGCGGCTGTTGGTGCAGACTGTGGTTTGCAGGGGCCGCCAGGGTCGAGCCAGCAATGAGCAGCCCACTAACCAGCATGGTAAGGCCGAGGGCAAGAGCCAGCAGCGGCAGGATGGGCAAACGCTTCTCATCTTTCATCAGCGTCTCTCCTTCTCAATCCAGAACAGCAAAGAGCGGGAGCAGCTTGTCAGCCGCTCCCATTCATTATACCACTGCTAGCAAGTGGGGCGGGCGCGCTCAGGGTGCGCTGTCAATCGCCCGCTTGACGATCTTGGACAATTCACCGCGCTTGACATTATCATTGGGCCGGAAGCAAGTGCCGCCGCCACTGCTGCAAGCCGCCCCGTTGATGATCCCCCGGTTCGCCAGCGTCTCAACCGCTGCGTAGCCGAAGGCGGTGGCTGCCAAATCGCGGAAGGTCGGCAGGGCGGGGGTGACGACGGCGTACTGGCGCACGCGCTGCACGATCAGGGCAACCTGCACGCGGCTGATCAGCACGTTGGGGCCGTAGCAGTTGCCGGGGGTGCCGAGGGCAGCACATTGACTGGCCGCCAGGCCATTAACCGCCCCGGCGTGCGCGGCAGTCTCCACGTAACCGTAGAAGATGCTACCAGGGGCAACATCTACGAAGGTCTGGCTGCCAGTGGGGGTGAAGGCGGGCAGGCCGAAGCCGAGGGCGGCGATTTTGGCGAACTGGCCCCGCGCCGGGTTGTTGTTGGGCAGGAAGCTGTTGCCGCCGGGCGGGTTCGGGTTGGGGTAGCCGCTAAGCACACCACGACAGGCGAGGTACTGGATTTCGTTGTAGAAGATGTAGCCACTCGGCACGTCGGTGAAGCTGACGGTGCAGGGGGTGGCTGTCGCGCCGCCAGGGATAGCTGTCGGGCTACCAGGGGTTGCAGTGGCCGTGGCGGTAGCAGCAGCAGTAGTAGCAGTTGGACTACTAGCGGCCCCAGTGTTGGTTGGGCCAGGGGTTGGCGTAGGGGTAGGTGGGTCGATCACGACTACGGTTCCAGCCATGCCAGGATGGAAGTCGCATTGATACTGGTAAGTGCCAGCGGTGGCGAAGGCGTGGGTATAAACATCGCCCGCCGCCATTGTGCCAGAGTTGAGGATAGCGGGCAGGCCGATGGAGGTGACAGTGTGAGCGCGGGCGTTGCTGGTCGGGTTCGTCCAGGAGACGATGGAACCAGCGGTGATCGTGATCACTGCGGGGCTGAAGAAGTTATTGCCTATCGCCACTGGCACTACCTGCGGCAGCACCTCTACGATGCCAGCCATGTCGGGGGCGTGTGGGTCGCACCAGTAGTAGTAGCGACCAGGGCGGTAGAAGGTGTGCTGCACGCTATGCGGCTGCCCAGGGTTCGACTCTGGGGCGGCAAAGCCGGTCAAGAAGTCCTGCGGCTGGGTGTAACCAAGCGGCCCGGTGCTGCTATCTGCGCGCACGTTGTGGAAGAAGTTGCCGCCATTATGCCAAACCACAGTGTCGCCAGCGGTGATCGTTACTACGGTGGGGGCGACGAAGTTGTCGCCCATCTCCACCGTGATCACGCTGCTGGGGCCAATGTGGCTGGCATCAAGGAAGCTGGCTGGGGGTTGCGCGCCCGCGTGGTGCTGGTGGCCGCTGCTCTGCCCAGCGAAGGCTGATCCTACAACGAACAGGCTGCCCAGCAGCAGCAGCAAACCGAAGCTGACCGCCACCAACGTCCCCAAACGGGGCTTGCTCTCTACTGTTTCCATTTTTCTCAACCCTTTCTCTGCACGATACCCCGTCGCGGTCTCTGCGGCGGCTACGAAGCACTGCCATATTATACTACAAATCTTACATCTGGCCCAGGGAGGGGATGGGGTAGTTGTAGGGCCGTATGGCGCACAGCCACAAGCAAATGTGGTACGCGAATCACTTCGTCGTTGGCGCATGGAAGGCCATCGTGCTGGCACGGCTGGGGCCAATCGCCATCGGCTTGCCATCGGTCTGGTAGACGCTGATCAGGTTGCGGGCGGGGTCGCGCACCCAGGCGTGTCGCCAGCCCCAGGGCATCAGCGCAGGCAGGCGCACAATCTCCACATCTTCAGAGTGCAGCACGCTGATCAGTTGATCCAGGTTCTCCACCTCGATGTTAAGTTCGATGCTGTTGCCTTTGTTGTGGAAGGGGTGGTCGGTATTGTGCTTGACGATCCGCATGATCGCCCCCTCGCCAATGGTGGGCTTGATAATCGCGTAGTTCTCGATCAGGTCGGAGACAACCACCTGGAAGCCAAACAACCGGTCGAAGAAGTCTAGCTCCTTGAATACATCTGGCACGTAGATCGTAAGAAACTGCATCCCGCTGAACTGCTGCGCCATTGCTTACCCTCCTCGTTGAGTTCTGGCTGATCCTAACATCTTTGTGGCAATCTGGTCAAGTCCACGCGTGGGTTGGCAGCACACTCGCGGCCTAGCCAAGCTGCTGAGGTGAGTCTGCCTCGCCCTGGCTGGGGAATATCGTTGTCAGGCGTGCCTCTGCACCCAGCCAGTGGCGGGTCTGGTAGAGGGTGAAGGCAGCAACGGAGAGCAGGAAAGCTGCGATCCCAGCCGCCGTTACCCAGCCGAAGTCCAGGCCCAGTACGGTACGCAGCAGCAAGCCAACGAACACGCCGAGGATCACGCTGTCGATCACCGCCACCATGCTGGCGGTCGTCATCCACGTCCCCAGCCAGTTGCTCGTGCCACTTGCCCCGAAGCTGTGCATCACCCCATCGCCGTCATCGTGGGTGGAGAGAACGAAGTAAGGGGCGATTTCGGGAGCCACCTCGCTGTAGTAGTGGCGGATGCGGTTGATGCCGCGCAGGTAGAGGATGTTGGCGACGGCGGTATCCAAAGCGCGCACAAAAGTGACCAGGCCGAGGAAGAAAAGCGAAGGAAAGAGGATCAGGGCGAAGACGGTAAACTCCCCGCCATGTACGCTCTGGCCGACGAAGCTGAGGGCCAGCAAAGTGCCGCTAACTGTGCTGAGAAAGAGGCTGGCCCGCCCGTTGCTCTCGCTGATCGTGGCTGCGCTAGCCCCCTGCAAGTTGTAATGCTCTGTAGTCATTATCGTCAGGATTTCGCCACTGCTAGCCCGCTTGCGCCCGGCTGCGGTAAGCTCCTGCTGTTCGGCCTCTCCCTGTGCGCCCTCTACAGCCATCACCACGCCCCTTATCAACGAATGGAGAGGCAGCACACTCTTGCTGCGTCCCTGCCGAAAGCCGCCGCTTCAACCAGCGCAAGCCGCAAACCAGGCGCGCCCGCTACCGCCTACCTGCGGCCTCATCTATCCTCTTTGGACAGCGGTAGGTGCCGCCGCTCGAAGTAGGTGGAGAGGATTACGTTGGTTCGCGTGCGGAACACACCGGGTATAGTGTTGATCCGCTTGAGCAAGGCTTCCAGGTCGCGGGCGGTGCGGGTGCGGACGCGTAGGATGTAGTCGTCGTCGCCCGCCACCCCAAAGCAGTCCTCTATCTCGCTGAACCCTGCCAGCCGCTCCTCGATGCTGGGCGACTTGTCGAAGCCCCCAGTCAGGCTCAATTGCACCATCGCCATCACCCCAAAACCGAGGGCCTCTGCGTCAAGGATCGGCTGGTAGCCACGGATTACGCCCCGCGCCTCCAGCTTACGCACCCGCTCATGCACCGAACTGGTCGCCATGCCCAGCCGCTTCGCCACCTCAACCAGCGGCGTGCGCGCGTTCTCCTGCAATTGTGCCAATATGCGCGTGTCTACCTCGTCAACCATCCGCCCAACCTCCGTAAATGTTACGGCTATCATAGCGCAAAGTGGCCTCGGCTGCAAGGCGGCAACTACTCGGATTTGGGCCATTCTGCTGGCAAATTGGCACAAGGGTGGTGGTCGAAAGTTGACATCAACGCGCAGTTCGTCAGTTTCTAGCCACCGCTTCGCTAGCTACTGCCACCAAACAGCTTGCCGAAGAAGCTCTTGTTGTCCTGTTGGCTAACCTCGCGCCCAAAGCTGCGGCCCAGTTCCTCGAACAGCCGCCGTTGCTCGTCGTTCAGGTTGCCCGGTATCTGCACCTTGAGGCGCACCAGCATATCACCGCGTCCGCTCTGGCGCAGGTAGGGTACGCCGCGGTCGCGCAGGGTGATCACCTTGTCGCCCTGGGTGCCAGCCGCTACCTTGATCGGCGTGTCCTGACCATCAACGGTTGGCACCTCGATCTCGTCGCCGAGGGCAGCCTGGGCTACATTGATGGGCCAGTCCAGCAGGATATCGTTGCCTGCCCGCTTGAACAGCCTGTGCGGCTTGACCCCGATTGCGATGTAGAGGTCGCCTGCTGGCGCGCCCCGCACGCCCACGTCGCCTTCGCCAGTTAGCCTGATCTGGGTGCCGTCGTCCACCCCCGCTGGTACCTTGACTGCTAGCCGATCACTCTGGCGCAGACGGCCCTCGCCCTTGCAAGTCTTGCAGGGGGTGGTGATCAGGCGGCCCTCGCCCCGACACTTGTCGCAGGCGACTACGCCGACCAGCGAGCCGAAGACCGATTGCTGTACGCGGCGCAGTTCGCCCGTCCCCTTGCACTTGTCGCAGGTTTCGGGGGTAGTGCCTGGCTCGGCTCCGTTGCCGTTGCAAGTCTGGCAGGCGATGAAGCGGGTTACCTCGACCTCGCGCTCGGTGCCAAAAACGGCGTTCTCGAAGTCAAGCTGGATGCGGGTGCCAATGTTTGCGCCACGCTGTGGGCCAGCGGCGCGGGTGCCACCCATTGCGCCATTGAACATCTCGAAGATATCGTTGATGTTCATGCCCGCGCCACCCATGCCGCCGTAAGGATCGTAGGTGCCACCGCCCATATTCGCGCCAGCATGACCGATACGGTCGTAGAGCGAACGCTTGTCGGGGTCGTTCAAGACCTGATAAGCCTCGTTGATCTCCTTAAACTTCGCCTCGGCAGCGGGGTCTTTGTTGGTATCAGGGTGGTACTGCTTCGCCATCCGTCGGTAAGCCTTTTTTAGCTCCTCCTCGGTCGCGCCCTTCGCCAGCCCCAGTACCTCGTAATAGTCACGCTTCGGTGTGGTCATCGTTCGCCTCGTGTTGTTGATGGTCTCTATGTCGCTAGCTGCGGGCAGGGTTTGCTGCTACCCGCTGGGCCGCCCCGATCAAGGCAGGCTTGGGGCAAGAAGATAGCCCCTCGCGACAGATTGTTCTCCTATTATACCAACTTAGCGTTAGAATAGGATTAGCCCGCCTCCGGTGGGGAGGCGGGCCGGGTCATATGCTGGTTAGCTGTTCACCTCGCGGTACTCGCCCTCAACGGTGCCTTCGGGCGCACCGTCGCCGCTACCGTCACTGCTACCGTTGCCGTTGCTGTGAGCAGCCGAGCCGTCGGCACCGGGCTGGCCTGCGCCTGCTGCCCCGTACATCGCCTGCCCAACCTTCTGCAATGCTGGTTGCAGCGCGTCACTGGCAGCACGGATGGCGGCTGCATCTTCGCCAGCGAGAGTGCCGCGCAGGGTAGCTACCCGATCCTCAACTTCGCGCTTGACCTCAGCCGGGATTTGTTCGCCATACTCGCGCAGGGTCTTCTCTGCAATGAAGGCGAGGGTGTCACCCTGGTTGCGGGCCTCGATCAGGTCGCGCTGCTTGCGATCCTCGTCGGCGTGGATAGCCGCCTCTTTGACCATCTTATCCACTTCGTCCTTGCTCAGGCCCGAACTGGCGGTGATCACCACCTTCTGCTCGCGGTTGGTTGCCTTGTCCTTAGCGATCACGTTGAGGATACCGTTTGCGTCAATGTCGAACGTAACCTCCACCTGCGGCACCCCACGCGGCGCGGGCGGGATACCGTCCAGGATGAAGCGGGCAAGGGTCTTGTTCTCGCTAGAGAGGGGGCGTTCGCCCTGGGTGACATGGATCTCCACGCTGGTCTGGCTATCGCTAGCAGTGCTGAAGACCTGGCTCTTGCTCACCGGGATGGTAGTATTGCGCTCGATCAGCGGGGTGGCAATGCCGCCCATCGTCTCGATAGCCAGCGTCAGCGGGGTGACATCCAGCAGCAGCACGTCCTTGACTTCGCCGCCCAGCACGCCAGCCTGCACCGCTGCGCCGAGGGCCACCACTTCATCGGGGTTGATCCCACGGTTGGGGTCCTTGCCGAAGAAGCTCTTAACCTTGTCCTGCACGGCGGGCATACGGGTCTGGCCGCCAACGAGCAACACCTGGTCGATCTTGCTAGTGTCAATGCCAGCATCCTTGAGGGCAGCCTTCATCGGCGGGATCGTCCCCTGCACGAGGTCATCCACCATCTGCTCTAGCTTGCTGCGGCTGAGATTGTAGTTGAGGTGCTTCGGGCCTTCAGCGGTAGCGGTGATGAAGGGCAGGTTGATCTCGGCTTGCTGGGTGCTGGAAAGCTCGATCTTGGCCCGCTCTGCCGCTTCCTTCAGGCGTTGCAGAGCCATACGGTCGCTGCGGAGGTCAATCCCCTCATCGCGCTTGAAGCTGTCGGCCAGCCAGTCAATGATGCGCTGGTCGAAGTCGTCGCCGCCGAGGTGGGTGTCACCGTTGGTAGCCTGCACGTCGAACACGCCCTCACCGAGGGTCAGCACGCTGATGTCGTAGGTGCCACCGCCGAGGTCGTAGACGGCAAGCGTCTCCTCACGGCCTTCCTTGTCCACGCCATAAGCTAGAGCCGAGGCGGTCGGCTCGTTGATGATGCGGAGGACTTCTAGCCCAGCGATGCGGCCCGCGTCCTTAGTTGCCTGCCGCTGGCTGTCGTTGAAGTAAGCGGGGACGGTGATCACGGCCTGGGTGACAGTTTCGCCGAGGTAGGCTTCTGCGTCGGCCTTCAGCTTTTGCAGGATCATCGCGGAGACTTCGGGTGGCGAGTAAGTACGGCCACCGAGCATCACCTGCGCGTCGCCGTTTGCCGCCTCCGTCACCTTGTAGGGGACTAGCTTGATGTCGCGCTGCACGATGGGGTCGTTGAACTTGCGGCCCATGAACCGCTTGATCGAGAAGATGGTGTTCTCTGGGTTGGTGATCGACTGCCGCTTGGCGACCTGGCCGACCAGCCGCTCGCCGCTCTTACTGATCGCTACAACCGACGGGGTGGTGCGTGCGCCCTCTACGTTGGGGATGACGGTCGCCTCGCCGCCTTCGATCACGGCTACAACCGAGTTGGTAGTGCCGAGGTCAATACCGATAATCTTAGCCATTGTCTGCCTTTACCTCCGTAATGTAAGAACCTGTAGTGTAGAAACCCCGCTTGCTCTGCTTGAGCAACAGGAGTAGTGCTATTTTTGGTTGCCAGTGGCATCAGTGCGCTTGACCATCACCATGCTGGGGCGTAGTACCTTGCCCTTGTAGGTGTAGCCGCGGCGGTACTCGCTGGCTACGACCTCCTGGCCGCCCTCACCATCCTCCATGCCGACCGCTTCGTGACGGCTGGGGTCGAACGGCTGGCCGACCGCTTCGATAGGGGCTAGACCTTCGTTCTCCATCACCTGGCGCAGCTTACGCTCAATTGCCAGCACCCCTTCCAGCCACTTGCGCTCCTTCTCATCGAAGCGTTCGATGGCGGGCTTGTAGCGCAGGGCTAGTTCGAGGTCGTCTAGCACGACCAGCAGCTTGCTGATCACCTCGGACTTTGCCATGCCGAACAACTCTATGCGCTCGGCTTCTACCCGCCGCTTGTAGTTGATGAAAGCGGCCCGCTCGCGCTGCAAGGCATCCAGGTACTCGGCGGCCTTAGCGTCGGTCGGTTGGGTGTTGATTTCGTTCAGCACGTCACTGAGGGTGGGGCCGTTCTCCTGCGCCTCACTCTGTTCGTTGCTGCTCTGTTCGTCTTTGCTCACCAGAGATTAACTCCTTCCTTATGCCCCGCCCTGCCCCCCTGTGGAGAAGCAGGCAGGGGAGGTTCATTTGCCGTACACATCGCGCATCATTTCACTGAGCAAGCGGGAGACGTAGCGCACACCACTGATCGTGCGGCCATACTCCATACGGGTTGGGCCAATGATACCCAGCACCCCCGCCTTCTCATCCACCCCATAGCGGGTAAGGATGATACTACACTGGCGCAGATCATTCAGCTTGTTCTCGTCGCCGATGATCACCTGCACACCCTCCTGGTTGAGTACGTCGGGCAGGATGGTGAGCAGCACCCCTCCATTCTCCAACAGTTCGATCACCTGCTTAACCCGCTCGGTCGCCTTGAACTCTGGCTGGTTGAGCATCTTGACCAGCCCATCGTAGGTAATATCGCGGCTGCTGAAGTCTTCTACCGAACGGAGCAGGCCGATCATCTGGCTCTCCACCGCCCGCTCAAACTCGTTCAGGTCGCCATCGGCCAGCGGTATCTCTAGCAAACTCTTGCCACGCAGCAAGGCGGTCAGCTTGTTGCCGACGGTCGCCAACTCATCTTCGCTGCGCTGCTGGTCGAGGGTGATCACCGCCTGGCGCACAGTACCATCGTTGGTGACCAGGATCAGCAGGGCGGTGTGGTCTTGCAGGCTGAGTAGCTGACACTGCTTGAACAACACGCTCGGCCCCTTCGGTTCGGTGATGATCGCGGCGTTCTGCAAAGCACGGGAGAGAACCGCAGTGCTGAGACGCATCCACTCGTCCAGGTCGCGCTGCACCTGGTAGAACTGGTGCTGGATGGTGCGCTGCTCGTCGTTGGAGAGGTTGCCACTATTGTCCAGCAGGTTCTCCACAAAGTAGCGGTAGCCCTTGTCGGAGGGGATGCGACCAGCGGAGGTGTGGGGGTGGGTGATATAGCCAGCAGCCTCCAATTCGGCCATCTCGTTCCGCACCGTGGCGGGCTTCACGCCCAGGCCAGAGCGAGCCGCGATATTCTCGCTGGCGACGGGATGGACGGTGCTGATGTATTCTTCGACGATCACCTGGAGGATACGCCGCTGGCGTTCACTGAGTTCCACGGCTGCAAACCCCTGACTTGATAGTGCCACGCTCAAGCTGTCGGCTGATTGGCACTCCAAGATGCGAGTGCTATCTGTTGCCTAATAATACAACTTGAGCCTGATCATGTCAAGGGTAGAGCCAATGGGCGCGGCTGGTCTAATGTAGGTCTAATAGGCAGCTTGGCAGAAAGATCGGGCGGAAGTGGTATTTACAGAGTCAGCCCAGTGAGGCATAATGAGGCAGCATGAACGGGAGGCTAGCATGGCGCAACTGAAAGAGGGGGCAGGAGGGGGAGAGAGGGCAGAGGAAGCGACAGCGAAGCAACCCTCGCTCTGGCGCAACCACGACTTCATCCTGCTCTGGGGCGGGCAGGTGGTCTCGCAACTGGGCAGCAGTATGTCGGGTTTTGCCCTCACCCTGCTGATCCTGGCCCTGACCAACTCGCCACAAGCGGCAGGGATCGCCGGGGGGTTGGTTTGGGTACCCTACATCCTCCTCAGCCTGCCCGCTGGTGCGCTGGTAGACCGCTGGGATCGCAAGTGGGTGCTGATCGTCTGCGACACGATCCGGGCTGCAAACATGGCAAGCATCCCCCTCGCGCTCGCCCTCGGCGGCCTGAGCGTCTGGCTGATTTATGCTAATGCGCTGATAGACGGTTGCTGCTTCGTCTTCTTCGTTGCGGCAGAGACGGCGGCCATCCCTCGCGTAGTGACTAAGGAGCAGTTGGCCGCGGCCAACAGCCAGTTCTACGCGGCTGGCAGTGTGGTCGAACTGCTGGGCGCGCCGCTCGGTGGCTTCCTGTTCAAGAGCGTGGGCCGCACCTTCCCCTTCGTCTTCGATGCGATCTCATACGCTGCCTCGGTCGTCTCCCTCACCTTCATCAAGACCGACTTCCAGGGCGAACGGGCCAAGAGCGACCGCCACCTCTGGGCCGAGATCAAGGAGGGCATGGCCTGGATTTGGCAGCGGCCCTTCGTCAAGATGATGGCCCTGCTCAACCTGGGGGCGAACGGCATCATCGGCTGCATTGCGCTGCTGCTGGTCGTGCGGGCGCGCGAGCTTGGCGCAGACGAGCCGACTACGGGGCTACTGCTAAGTATGTGGGCGATAGGGGGGTTGCTCGTGTCGCTGCTCAATGAGCGGCTACGGCTGCGGATCAGCTATGGGCGGATCATGATCGGCAGCTTGTGGGCGGAGATGGCCTGCATGGTACTCTACGCCCTGGCTCCCAACCTCTGGCTACTGGGCCTGGTGGCCGTAAGCTGGGCGATCACCACCACATTCTACGACCTCAACCAGTATCCCTACCGGCTGGCCCTGATCCCCGACCAGTTGCAGGGGCGGGTGAACAGCGCGTTCCGCCTGGTAGCCTGGGGCATTCGGCCTATCGCGGCAGTGGCGGCTGGCTGGTTGCTGGAACACGTCGGCGCACAAACGACATTCGTAGTGCTGGCAGTCTGGATCACCATCTTTGCCGGGCTGGCAACGGCCAGCCGCCTGATCCGCACGGCGGTGCCGCTGGAGCAACTAGAGGCTACAGCCTGATCTTCTTTGGCGGCAACCCAGGCTGCGGCGACCAACGCCTGTCGCTAACCGCATCCCGCTACGGTGTAGCAGCGGCTGTAGCATAACAGGATCAGTAACAGGTTGGCCCCATTTGTGGTTATAGCTTGCAACAAAGCAGAGGAGAGTGCCAGTGGCAAGCCAGCCAACCAACGCAAGCAGCCGCCGCAGCGTGATCACAGTCGAACACCTGAGCAAACGCTTCGGCGCGCAGGTGTCGGTCAACGACGTTAGCTTCGAGGTGTATGAGGGAGAGATATTCGGCTTCATCGGCCCCTCTGGGTCGGGTAAGACCACCACCATGCGGCTGATCACCGGCATCTACGAACCCAGCGGCGGGCGGGTGCGGATGCTCGGTCAGAACCCCCATCACTCGGCTAGCAGGCTGCACGAACGCTTTGGCTATATGCCCCAGTTGTTCGTCCTCTACCCCAGCCTCAGCGTGATGGAGAACATGAACTTCGTTGCCTCGATCTACGGTATGCCCTGGTGGAAGCGCAAGGCGCAGGTGCGCGAGGCACTCGATTTCGCCGAACTGTGGGAGCATCGCGGCAAGTTGGCGGGCAACATCTCTGGCGGGATGCAGCGGCGGCTAGAACTGGCCGCTACCCTCGTCCATCGCCCCACCATCATCTTCGTGGACGAGCCGACAGCGGGTATTGACCCGATCCTGCGCGCTAAGTTCTGGCAAGAGTTCCGCAAACTGCGCGATGCGGGCCGCACCCTGTTCGTCACCACCCAGTACATTGGCGAGAGCGAATACTGCGACCGGGTGGGGGTGATCAACAAGGGGCGGCTGATCGCCATTGGCACGCCGGTGGAGTTGCGCCGCCGCGCCCTCGGTGGCAGCGAGGCGATTGACCTGACGGTAGACAGCCGCCACACCTGCCCGATGCTAGAGCAGATACTCAAGCCACTGCCAAACTATCGCGGCATTGAGGATTTGGCCCACGGCACCATCCGCGTCTACGTGGCCGACGCAGGCGAGGCCACGCCCGACATAGCGGCGGCTCTGCAAGAGGCTGGCGTAGAGGTCAAGAGCCTCAGCGAGTACAAGCCCAACTTCGACGAGGTCTTCTTCCAACTGATGGAGCAGGACGCTGCCGACCACCCCGACGAGACGCAGGACAGCGAAGGGGTGACACTGGAGCGGCTGGAGCGGCGTAGCGACCGCCAGGCCACCAACCAGGGGAGGAAGTAGCGATGCCGCTAATCAAGATGCTGGTGCGCCTCAGCGCGTTTTTGGGCAAGGAGGTAGCCGAGGTGCGGCGGCAATTGCGCCTGGTCTTTACCCTGGTGCTTGGCCCCTTCCTCATCCTCTTTATCTTCGGTATCGGCTACGTCAGCAAGCAGCAGAGCCTGACTACGATCATCGTGGGGCCGCCAGGAACGCAGGCTCGCAGTGCGGAGATCAAGAAGCAGTTTGCTGTTGAGCAACTGGACGTGCGCGAAGTGACGGAAGACCTAGGCCGGGCGATGAGCGAACTACATGACCGCCGGGTAGATGCGGTGGCGGTGATTCCCACCGACCCCTACAGCGACATCTTGGGCGGCAAGCAGGCCGAATTGCGGCTCAACGTCAACGAGATTGACCCGGTGAAGATCAACATCGTCTACTTCCTCACCTATGCCTACTCTAACGAACTGAACAAGCGCATCCTCGAAGCGGGCTTCAAGCAAGGGCAGGCGGGCCTTACCGACTTGCAGGGGCAGGTGGGCCAATTGCGCCAGGCGGTCAACCGCTTGCAAGCGGGCTTGCAGGCCAACGACGTGCAGGCGGTGACGAAGGAGAGTGGCGACCTGCTGACTAGCAGCAACTCCGTCCTGGTCGTTCTCGCCGTCGCGGGCGGTGCCGTAAACAACGACCAGCTAGCAGCAGTGCCGATCAGCCCGGCAGGTCAGCAGAAGGTGGACAGCATCAACAAGGCGCAGACCGCTATCCGCCGCCTGAACGACAACGTGCAGGCGATCCGCAGCGATGCCCTGCGCGGCCAGGCGAGTCGGGAGCAGCAGGTGCAACGCCTCAAGCAGGTAGATGAAGACCTCGCTACCCTGGAAGCAACCACTGGGCAGATCACCAACATCGCCCCCGGTGTCCTGGTCTCCCCCTTCCGCGCCATCGTCAAGAATGAGGCCAGCAAGGAGGACAACTCCAACGGCGTTGAGATCAACTTCATCAACTACTACACCCCTGCCGTCCTTGCCCTGCTGCTCCAACACATCGCCGTCACCTTCGCAGCCCTCTCGCTAGTGCGTGAACGGACAATCGGCACGCTCGAACTGTTCCGCGTCGCCCCGATCCACGCCACCGAAATCCTGGTCAGCAAGTACGTTGCCTACATCCTGTTCGTGGCCGTGGTCGGTGCTGCCCTGGTCGGTGCGCTAGTCAGCCCGCTGCTGGGCGTACCGTTCAAGGGCGACCCCGTCTGGTTCAGCCTGACCGCCCTCGCGCTGGTCTTCGCCAGCCTGGGCCTGGGCTTCTTCATCAGCCTAATCTCCCAAACCGAGTCGCAGGCGGTGCAGTTGTCGATGCTGGTGCTGCTCACCTCGGTCTTCTTCAGCGGCTTCTTCCTCTCGCTCAGCAGCTTCAACCAGTACGTGCAGTATGGAGCGCAAGGGCTACCGATCACTCACGGCATCCAGGGCTTCCAGCAGGTCATGCTGCGCGGCCAGCTACCGACCGACTACGTAATCGGCGCACTGACGACGATGGGGCTGATCTTCTTCGTGATCAACTGGCTGCTGTTCCGCCGCGAGTTGGCTAAGGGCTAACTCGCCTAGCAGGTTGAAGACCGCCTGGGCTGCCTGCGCCCGCGTCAGGGTGCTGCGTGGCGAGAAGGTGGTCGCGCTCGTCCCTTGCATCAGGCCGTGCAGCCGGGCCGCCTCTACCCAGCCGTAGAAGATATTGCTGGGCGACACGTCGCTGAAGCTGGGGCTGGCTGGCTGTTGGGGGCCGAAGCCAGCCGCAGCGGTTAGCATCTTCGCCATCTGCTCCCGCGTTACGCTGGCGTAGGGCTGGAAGTTGCCATCGCTGTAGCCACTAATCACCCCATGTGCGTAGGCGGTCTCCACGTAGCGGTAGAGGAGGTTGCTGGCTGGCACGTCGCGGAAGGTGGCAGTAGCAGGGTTGAGCAACGGCCAGCCCTGGGCCTGGGTCAGCATCTTGGCTAGCTCGTCCCGCCGCACCTGGGCGTTGGGCGCAAACAGGTTCGGCCCTGTCCCCTGCACCACCCCACGAGCATTGAGCCAACTGATCGCTGTCCAGGCCCAGTAACTATTTGGCACATCAATGTAAGTGTAGGTGGCCGCCTTCTGGCGGATCAGTTCGCGCTGCACCGCCCGCAGGTTGACCGCCCGTGGCTGGATGTTGGCTGCCGCCGCTTGCGCCGCCGCGACCCCCGCCGCCTGGCCCATTGCCGCCCGCACTGGCTCCATCCGCAACGCGCCAAAGCCGAGGTGGGTGGCCGAGGCCGCCAGCGGCACCAACAAACCATCCAACCTGAGTGGCACGATTGCGCGGTATGGCACCTGGTAGGGCTGGGTGTTGCCCAACCACATATTGCCATCTGCGAACTGCCTGCCATTGCCGTCAGCGATCAGGCGCACGGTATGCGAGTCCAACGCGTACTGGCCGGTGGCGATGCTGTCGGTGAAGTAGCGGCTGACCGTGCTGCACCCCTGGCTGAGGCAGGCGTAATCGCGCTCGCTGAGGGTGTATTCGCCGATTAGCCGATTACCCTCGCGGATGTAGAGCAAGGGTGGCAGGCCGTCTAGTGTGCCGTACTCGTTGGTAGGCAGCCAGTCTTGGGCGGCAGGCACCCGCTGGCGCGCCCAGTAGACAAAGCTGAGGGCGTAGAGGCGGTGTTGCTGCTCAATAGCCGAGCGGCTGGCGGGGTTGGTCAGGTAGTTGTCCTCGCGCTCGACCGAGAGGTAGTTGCCGCCAGGGATATCGGCATAGTTCAGTTCGATCTTGTTGTTCGGCAGCAACCGCCGCCAGTTGAACCAGATGTCGTTGAAGTAGCCGATGCTGTTTGCGCCATTGGTCGTGCTGAACTGCTGCACATACGCCTGGTAGAGGCTGTTCTGGTCGCCAGTGCGCCCCTGTGGATCGGCGATGCTGGCGAAGGGGTGGGGCATAGTGCGGTTCGGCTGGTAGACGAGGGTCATCAGGTAGCTGTAGGCTTGCAAGCCGTAGTCGCCGTCGCCGACCGACTCGCCGACCTGGGGCGGCACGAAGGTCTTGCCCGCGTCCAGTTCGTCAAAGGTGCGCGGGCGCAGAGGGAGCGGGGCAGCATTGTCGGTGCTGCTACGTTCGCGGCCAAAGGCATAGTCCTGCCAGCGGGTGCCAGCGTCGGCCAGCACGTCGCCGCGGCTGGTCGCATCGATCACCACTTTGCCGTAGAGCGCACTGCTCTGCCCCCCGCTGAGGACGTAGACCCCGCGCACGCTATTGCCCGCAGTGATCACCCCGCTGTAAGCGGTGTTGAGCAGCAGAGTGACAGTCAGCCCTTGCAGCAGTTGCATCATCTGGTTCTGGGCCACCAGTGGCTCATAGGTGAAGCCGTCGGTGGGGTAGTCATTCGCAGGATTGCAGACCAGGTTGTAGACTTGCAGGTAGGCGGCGTGGGTCGGCGGGGTAGTAGCGGTGTTGGTGTACCAGGTGTAGAGCGAGTGGCCGCTATAATAGCTGCCGCCGCCCACTTTGGCCTGCATCGCCCCGGCCACCGTCGGCTGCTCGAAGTTAGTATCTACCAGCAGCGGCGGCGGGCTGTAGCATTGCAGTTGGCCGCTGTTGCGCTGGCTGCGGTAGTAGGCGCGCACCGCCAGGCGAAACTGCTCGAACAGGCCGCTGATCGCTGTCGGGTTGCCGTCGGTTGCGCCGAGGCCGCCCGCACTGACCATGCCGCCCAGCCAGCCGCTCTCCTCGACCAGTGCAACCCGCGCCCCCAGCCGGGCCGCAGCAACGGCAGCCGCCACCCCCGCCGAGGTACCGCCCACTACCACCACGTCGAACTGGTTGGCGGCGGGCGTAGCCGTTGGCGGCGGGACAGTTGTCGCAGTCGCAGTCAGGGTGGCGGTAGCGGTCACAGTCGCAGTCGCAGCCGCAGTCAGGGTGGCGGTAGCGGTAGCGGTCACAGTCGCAGTCGCAGTCAGGGTGGCGGTAGGGGTCAGAGACGTGGCTGGGGTGGGGGTTGCGCTGGGCGGGTCAGCGGTGGCCGTCGCGGTGGGGTTGCCACCGCTGGGGGCGGGCTGGCTCTGCGCCTGTGCGAGGGTGGGGAGCAGCAGGCTGGCGACGAGGATAAGCAGGAACAGGCGGTGCTTCAATTACTTACTTCTCCGTTTAGTAGTGCGGGCTGAACAGGTCGGGGATCGCTAGCAGCGTCGCCACGATGATGCCTAGCGCGAAGATGAGGCCGAGGGCAAGGAACAGCCACTCCGTCCACTTGCGCTGGCGTGCGCTGGCCTGCTTCGGCGGGTAGTATTGGGCTGAGAGGTCTTCGTTGGCGTACTCTGGCAGGTGGTCAGCCTCTGCCCTTTGCTGCCAGGGGTCAGCCTGGGGCCGGGGCTGCCGCTGGCGGCGGGGGGTGGCAGCGTAGGTGGCGGCTGCCTCCTCCTCGTCGGCCAGCAGGTAGTCGGGCAGGGCAGCAGTGTCGCTGGTTGGCTGCTTCTCTTTGTCTATGTCCATGTTCATCCGTTCAGTTGCGCTCAATCCAGCCCGATTGACCAGATCGCTTCCATGTCCTTGCGCGAGTAGCACTGGAAGGCCACCATCGTGCGCGTGTTGGTAATCGCGCTGATCGCGGCAAAGCGGCTGGTCACCACGTCGGCCAACGCCTCGTACTCCTTCACCCGCACGATAGCCACCAGATCGTACTCGCCAGTGACAGAGTAGACCTCCTTCACCTCTGGGATCGCCAGCAGAGCCTCGGCGGTGGCCGGGATGCGCTGCCGCTCGGCTCCAATCATCACGATTGCGGTAATCATACCGTTTCCTCCCTCTCGTTGGCAACCTTGAGCAACTCGTTGGCCCGGCTGCCGCCGTCCTCCGCACTGTGCGCCTCTTGCAGGGTGATCGGCCCCTCGGCACTGAGAACGCGGTCGCCGATCATGCGCGGTGTGTCCCACTCCACTTGCGGGTGGGTCTCCACCTCCTCCTCGTCCAGCGGCAAGACCTCTGGCGGGCTAAACTGGCCCGGCTCTGGCTGCTCGCTGATCAGCGGCAAGGTGATAGTGAAGGTGCTACCCTCCCCTTCGCCCTTGCTGAAGACCGCCACGGTGCCGCCCATCAGGGTCGCCAGGCGGCGCGTGATCGCCAGACCGAGGCCAGTGCCACCGTACTGCCGGGTAGTAGAGCCGTCGGCTTGACGGAACTCCTCGAAGATCAGGGCGTACTTGTCCTGGGGGATGCCGATGCCAGTGTCGGTCACGGTTAGGGCGTAGAGTTCGTTGCTCACCCGCCGCGCCCGCACCGTCACGCTGCCAGTGTTGGTGAACTTGACGGCATTGGAGGCGAGATTAAGCAGGATTTGTTGCAGGCGGTCAGAGTCGCCGATCAGGGTGGGTGGGAGTTGGGGGTCAATATAGTGGCGCAGAGCCAGCTTCTTCTGCTGGGCCAGCGGCCCGACCGTGTTGAGGACGGTGAGGATCAGTTCGCGCACCGAGAACGGAGCAGTGACCAACTCAAAGCGACCCGCCTCAATCTTAGAGAGGTCCAGCACGTCCGTGATCAGGTTGAGCAAGGTGCCTGCGTTGCGCTGCACCCGACCCAGGCTGGTCTGCTGGCCCTCGTTCAACTCGCCAAACAGACCATCCAGCAGCATATCAACGTAGCCAATAATCGAGTTGAGCGGGGTACGCAGTTCGTGGCTGATAGTGGAGAGAAACTCGGTCTTGAGGCGGCTGATCGAGAGCAACTGCTCGTTCGCGCTCCGCAAGTCGGTGTAGATGCGGGCCGTCTCCAACACGGCGGCGGCCTGGTTGGTGAACAACACCAACATCTGCTCATCATCGTCGCTGAACACCCGCCGCTCGCTGTCGTCCAACACATCCAGCACGCCGATCAGCTTGCCGCGCTTGTTAAGCAGCGGGCTGGCGATCACGGCGGTGAAAGGGGAGTCGGCGTAGCGGGCTGCCTTCCCCTCCCAGGTGCGGTAGTTGTTGACCCTGAGCGGCTGGCGGCTGGCAGCCACCTGCCCGGCCAACCCCTCACCAACTGCCAGGTAGGTGCCGCAGTAATCGCGGTCTAGATTGTAGGAGGTAACGCATTCCAGCCGGTGCTGACTGCTATCATAGAGGTAGATCGCTGCCCCACGCGCCGAGAGCAGGCTAACCGAGTGCAGGGTGACAGTATCGAGCAGATTTTGCAGTTCGCGCTGGCGGGTGATCTCCAACGAGGTGCGATAGATCAACTCCAACTGCTGCGCCCTTTTCTCTGCGTCGCTAAGTTGCGCGAGGCTGTAGAGCGCGCCGACCAGTTGGCCGCCAATGATGGCGAATACATCGAGGTCGTCAGCATCCGCCTGCGCCAACAGGGTCGAGCCGACGATCAGCAAGCCAGCCAACCTGCCGCCGCCAAGCAGCGGGGTGATGATCGCGCTGCCCAGGTGCAGTTGCTTGAGCAGGGGCAGGTAGAAGTCGTTTTGTTCGCTGCTGCAAGCTACTGGGCGGCCCTCGTCGGTCAGGGCGGCCCACAACGGTTGGTCGGGGTCGAAGGGGAGAGCAAGGCTGGGGGTGATGCGCCGTTCGGCCAGCAAACCAGAGCGGGCGACCAACTGCTCCCCCTCCACCAGCATGACCAAGCCGAACTCGTAGCCGAACTCGCCGGTGACGACCGCCACGATGTGATCGAGCAGAGCCTGGCGGTCGAGGGTGCCGCTGATTTCGGTGCCAACCCGGTGCATGGCAAAGAGGCCCGCCAGCCGCCTACCCAGGCGGTCGCGGGAGTGGCTAACCTCGGCCTCGGTTGCGCTCACCTGCTCCAAATGGCTCTCTGCCTCCTGCAACTGCGCCTCAAGGTGCTGGTACTGGTCGCGCAGATGGGTATAGCGGCGGGTGTAGTTGAGGGTAGCGGCGATCAGGCGGGCCGCTGGCTTGACCTTCTGCAACTCCTCCTGCCCCAGGGTGCCGGGCTTGCGGCTCTCCAGGTTGAGGACACCGATCACCTCACCGTCCACCACCAGGGGCAAAGCCAGTTCGCCCATCGAAGTGGGTGGGCCAATCTTGCCGTACACGGCATCCAGGTTGAAGTATTCGGGGTCGCGGCCAGGGTGGGTGATGATCGCGGCCCGCCCGCTCTGGGCCACTCGCTGCACGATCCCGCGACCAGGCGGCAAGCTGAGGCCAACTGGATTGTAGCTGATCGGGCGGGCCGACCAGTAGGCGACAAACATCAGGTCGTCGCTCTCTGGCTGGCGCAGCAACACAGAAGCCTGATCGAACTGCACGATCTCGGCCAGGCTGGCTAGCATGGTAGTCAGATCGCGTTCGACCGATAGTTCGCGGTCGCTACTTGCGGGTTGGGCGGTGGCTGCGCTGGTCATGGCTGGCTACTCTAGTTGCTAGGTGCGCTGGGTTGGGGCGGCAGGGTCGCGGGCGAAGAATGGTACTCGGCCAACTGCTGCTCAACCATACTGACGAGGGCGTTGATCGTGATCGGCTTGGTCAGGTAGGCACTGCACCCGGCTTGCAGAGCCAGGTCACGGTCGTCGCTGAGAACGTTGGCGGTGAGGGCGACGATGGGGCGGCTGACGAACTCTGGCAAGGCACGGATCATCCGCGCCGCTTGCCAGCCGTCAAGGATGGGCAGCGAGAGGTCCATCAAGATCAGGTCGGGTTGGGGGCCGTCTTTGCCAGCGGCCATGCAGATGTTGACTGCTTCGCGCCCGTTGACCGCTTCGATCACCCGGTAGCCGCGCAAGGTAAGTAGTATCTTTACCATGTCGCGGCTATCGAAATTGTCTTCTACCACCAGGATCAACTCACCGGCCATTAGCTGCTCCCTTGCCGCACCAGATAACGGCCCACCCATATTTTGGTTCGCAAGGCTATTATAACACAGTAGCAAGGTAGATAGGAGAAACAGGCTAGCCGCTCGTCACTCGTCCTCCTCGTAGGGGCAGTTGCGGCAGCCGTTGCCACAGCAGTAGCCGCGCTCAAGCAGGAACTCGCGGCAGAGCGCGCCATCAGCATCGAAGGGATAGCTGGCAGGTAGCTCCTGCTCTGCTGCTGGCGGGCTGGCGGGCTGGTTGCTCGGCTCAGGCGACGGCTTTGGCATAGTCATCTTCCTTGAGCGTAGTCAACCGCGTGTAGTAGAAGCGACGTTGGAAGCGGTAGAGTATCTTCAGCGTCGCCCCACCCAGGGTCAGCACCAGCAGCAGGTTGAGGGCGGATCGCCAGAGATCGTAGGCGAACGAGGTAGCGAAGTAGAAGATGGTGAAGCGGCTGACCAGTTCGCCAACCCGCTCCAGGCCACTGCTGCTGAGGTTAGTTGCGTCGGCAGAGGCGGGCCAGAACCAGAGGTTGAGCAAGGCACCGTAGAGCAAGCCCCAGCCCAGCCCCAGCAGGCCGAGCGCAGTCAGGTTGAGGGCCATGTTAGCCTGCCAGCGACGCAGCAACCGACCGAGTAGCCCCGCACTTGCGCCTAGCCAGGCGGCAGCCAGCATCTGGTAAGGCAGCCAGGGGCCAAAGCCGCCAGTCACTATCGCCGAAACGAAGATGGTCAGCGCGCCAAAGAGGAAGCCGAAACCCGCCCCGAACACGTAGCCGCCGACCAGCAGCAGGAAGAAGATCGGGGAGGCTCCGCCAAAGGTAGGCAGTAGCCGCAACGCGCCGTTCAGGGCCGCCAGCACCGCCAGCAGAGCGACACCCTTCGCGTCCAACTCTTGCCCCTGCACGGCACCGAGGCCAACCACCAGCACCAGCACTCCGAGCAGCAGGGTGGCAGCCAGGGGCGGCACTGCACTGGCGAAGAAGGGCCAGAGTAGCATCGCCAGCCCCAACAGCGTGCTGAGCAGCAGGGCCAGGTTAGCGATCAGGCGGCCTTGCCCCCACTCATCCCGCATCTTGCACCCCCACATCTTGCCCCGCCATCGCCTCGGCCACCGTCAGGAACCGTCCGTTGGTCAGCTTGCCGATCTGCGAGGAGAAGATCAGCGACTCGCTGAGGACGGCGCGGGTTGGGCCGTCCACCGCGATCTCGCCCGCCGCCAGTAGGGCCACCCGGTCAGCGACTTCGGCGACCAACTCTACGTCGTGGGTGACAAGCACTACCGCCCGGCCCGCCGCCCGCAACCAGCGCAGGTAAGCGACCAATGCCCCCTTGCTCTCGTAATCCAGCCCGCGAGTTGGCTCATCCAACAGCACCAGGGCAGGGTCAGCGACGAGCAGGGCGGCAATCGCCACCCGCTGCTGCTGGCCGATGCTAAGGTCACGCGGGTAGCAGTCGGCCAGCCCGCTGAGGCCGAGCGCAGTCAACAAATCGGCGATCCGACCCTCGTCTACCGCCAGCTTGTGGCCGCGCAGGGTGAAGCGCAGCTCGTCGGCTACCGTGTCGGCAAAGAGCAGGCTAGAGGGGTTCTGCGGCACGTAGCCAACCTGCCGAGCAATCGCGCTGGGGTCAAGCCCAGCCACGCTGCGCCCCAGCACCTGAACCGCGCCCCGCTGCGGACGCAGCAGCCCGATCAGCAGCTTGAGCAGCGTAGTCTTGCCGCTGCCATTGCGCCCCAAAATCGCCAGCACCTCGCCCCCCCGAATGTCGAAGCTGACCCCACGCAACACTTCCCGCCTACCGTAACCAAACCACACTCCGCGCAAGTCCGCACTGCCTTCCTTCGCGGCGGGCGGGGTAGGACTGGCTGGCACAGCCTCCTCCCCTCGTGCGCGGGTAGGCAGGGTGGCGGTGAGTGAGCGGGCGAACGGCCTCGCTTCGCGCACAGTGAGCGGCAGCGGCTGCCAACCTAGCCGCTTCGCCAGGGTCAGCAACGGCGGGGTGAGCGGCACCTGGGCCAGAGCCTCGCGGGGCGGCCCGTCGGCAACGATGCGCCCAGCCGCCATGTACAGCAGGCGATCAGCATACTGCACCACCCGCTCCAGCCGATGTTCAGAGAGGATGATCGTCATGCCCAGGTCGCTGTTCAGCTTTTGCAGCAAGGTCAGCACCTCCTCCGCACTCTGCGGATCGAGTTGCGAAGTCGGCTCGTCCAGCACCAGGATGGCGGGCTGCATCGCCAGAGCCGCCGCAATCGCCAGCCGCTGACGCTCACCCCCACTCAGGCTGCTGATCGGACGAGCGCGTAGCTGGTCGAGGTCGAGTTGATGCAGCAACTCCTCTACCCGCCGCCGCATCAGCGCGGGGTCAAGGCCGAGGTTCTCCATGCCGAAAGCGACCTCGCCCGCCACCTCCTCCGTCACCGCCTGCGCCTCTGGGTCCTGGAAGACGAAGCCGACCCTGCCGCCCAACTGCTGCGGCTGCACAGTGAGGGTGTCCACGCCGTCTACCAGCACCCGCCCGCCAAACTTGCCGCCATAGAAGTGCGGCACCAGCCCAGCGATAGCCCGCAGCAGGGTGGACTTGCCCGCCCCGCTGCCGCCAACCAGCAGCACGAACGCCCCCTCTGGCACGCTGAGGTCAACCTCGTGCAGGGCAAAGGTGGTGGCGGTGGGGTAGCAGTAACTGAGCTTTTCGAGCTTGATCATTTCACTCCAAGATGGCGAAGGCGCGCACTGGGAAGCTCGTACCCCCTTCGATGGCGGGCGGCACGGCGAAGAAACGGCTGCCTTCAGCCGGTAGCTGCTCAAGGCTACAGAGGTGTTCGATGATCGGGATGCTCGCACCGAGCAAGATGGTGTGAGCAGGGCGCGATTTGTCTGTCATAGCGTCCAGGTTGGCGCAATCTATGCCGACCAGGGCCGCGCCTGCCGCCACCAATGCTTCACAGGCGGCAGCGGTGAGGTAGGGGCCGGAGCGGAAGTAGTCCCCGCCCCAGCGTTGCGCCCAGCCGCTATGCACCAACACCGCCTTGCCGCGCACTGCCAGCCCAACGAAAGCCTCTGGCCCAACCGCCCCCTCCAGGGCGACAGCAACTACGATGGCGGGCAGGTTCGCCAGCCTGTCCAGAGGCAGCTTCGCCAAATCCGCAAGGCTGGCATGGCGGTGGAAGGGAGCATCCACATAGGTACCAGTGTTGCCCGCGATCTCGTAGGTAGCAATCTGGAAGGTCGTACCGGGGGCATAGTTGCCACGGGCCACGCTCTGCTCGTGCGTAAAGAGGATGTGGAAGCGGGGTTCTGGCACGCCAGGGTAGGAGGGCATGGCAGGGCCGAGCGGGTGACTGAGGTCGATCAGGGTCATGGTTCGCTCCTTTGCAGCACGCTGGCTGCCGTCTGGTCGGGCTGGCGGGCGTGGATTAGACTGACCAGAGCAGGGGGTAGCAGCAGCGCGCTGGTCAGCAAGGCGGGTAGGAGGTCGAAGGGCGGCCACTGCAACTGGGGGTAGGGGTAGTAGTCCAGTGGCAGGCTGCTGAACAGGCGCAGCAGGGCGAAGCTGGTGGCTACTGCCAGCCCGACCGCCAGCAGCACCCGGTCACGTGGCCGCCAGACAAGGTGGCGGTAGGCAGTGCGCCCCTTGAAGCCGGGCGGCCCATAGCCCCACGCTCGCGTTGCCAACGCCTCGGCCAACTGGCTAGCCTGCTCCAGGCTGAGGAGCAGGAGGGGGGCGACCAGGGGTAGGAGGTTGCGCGCCCGCACCCGATAGCCACGCAACTGCTGGGCCTGCTGCACGTTGCGCGCCGCCGCCACTGTCTGTGGCACAAACAGCACTGCGATGCTGGCGACCAGGCCCAGCCGCCGCAGCGGGCCGGGGATCAGGCCCAGCACCTCTCGGTGGCTAACCACCCGATTGAAGGTGGCAAAGACGGCCAGCAGGGTGAGGATGGTCAGCCCCTTGCTTGCGCCCCAGGCCAGCCCCTCGGCGGTAAGGATGCCGCCAATTGCGGGCCACTCTCGCGGGAGGGTGAGCAAAACAGTACGCCCAGCGTGCGCGGTCAAGAAGTTGAACAGGGTAATGAAGGCGAAGCTGACCACGCCCAGGCGTAGCAGCACGCTGCCCTGCTGCTGCCCCTCTAGCGGGGCGGCGCAGGCCCGATAGACGATCAGGCTAGTCAGCAGCAGCATAGCCAGATAGTAGGGGTTGCTGCCCACCGCCAGCACCGCCGCTAGCAGCCACCCCAGCCAGGCCCTGCTGTTCAACGGCTCCCCTGTTGCACCGCGCCCGACCAGCAGCAGCAGCCCGAGTAGCAAGATGATGGCGACCGCCAGCCCCTCTGCACCACGGCCTGCGCCTGGTGGTTGGCTCGTAGCCACCAGCAGCACGTCTGCCGCCCCCGGCGTGGTCGTTGCGGTGACAACCAGGGTGGCGGTAAGCGTCGCTGCTGGGGTCTCGCTCGGTGGTGGTGGAGGCGTGGCGGTTGCTTGCGGCGTGGCGGTGGCTGCCTGCGCTGTTGTTGTGGCTAGCGTAGCCTGCCCAACAATCGGGCTGGGGCTGGGCATAGCGGTGGCTGGGGCTGGCCTAGTAGTAGCCGGGGCCGTGCGTGTCGGCGTACTGCTGGGGCGCGGCAGGCGGGTGGGGGCGTGCGTAGCAGTCGGCGGCGGGGGCTGGTAGAGGTCGGCGAAGCTGTAGAGCGGTGGTTGCTCCTTGCCACCCCAGGCCCAGCTCTCTACCGCTCCGTCGCGCACCCGATAGTCGCCTGCGCCAGAGTTGGCTAGCCGCCACTGGGCGGGCGGGCCAGCGTCGAGGTGGAAGTACCGCCAGAACTTGCACTCTGCGCCCTGGCATTGGCAGAAGGCCGACTGGCCGGGGGGGTGGCAGCCCTCACCCTGGAGCGCGGCCACCGCGCCACCCAGACCGAGGTAGTCTATCTCTGCCTCCAGACTGGCCCGCTCAAGCAGTTCCAGCCCGCTGATGCTCTCTGTGCTGAAAGCCACCACCCTGGTCACTACGCGCCCATCTCCATGCCGCACCACCAGAGCCGCGTGATGCAGCGGCGGGCCAACAACCGGTTGCGCGGCAGCAGCATTGCCCACAAAGAGGATCAGGGCTAGCAGGCAGAGCAGCCCTCCCCCTGCCCACTTGGGCGGCAGGCGAGAGGAACGGAATGAGGACATCCCCACCCTGCCCTCCCCAGCGAGCAGGGAGGGTTCAGGGGTAGAAGCGGGCCTGATCGTGCCAGGGAGGTGCAAGCGGGTGCTTTCTAGCTGCGCCGGGGGCGGAGCAGCAAGCCGCCCACCAGCCCGCCGAGCGCGAGGGCGAACAAGGTCAGCAGCCAGCCGTAGTCGCTGCTACCGGTGCGCGGTAGGCGGGGGATGCTAGGCGGGGTAGCGACCATGCTACTGTCGTTGGCGACGGCGGGGGTGTCGCTCACCGCTGCGCTGCCTGCCGCGTCGGGGATCGCAATTGGCAGGGTGGCATAGCGCAGGGCGGGGATCGCCTGCAAGGTCGCCAGCACGTTATCTTCGCCGCTTGCGCCCTGGAAGCGGAAGGCACCGTCGGCGTTCTGCAACTTGAGCAGGGCAGCTAGCGGGTCATTGCCAGCCGCACTCTTGAAGCCAGCGGGGTCGAGGTTAGCGGCCAGCAAACCCTGGATTACGTAGGCGGTCGAGTTCGCGTCGGTGTCGGTGCCATACTGACTGGGCTTCTGGTAGGGGAAGCCGCCGTCGTCGTTCTGCTGCGTCTTGAGGTAGGCAACCGCCTGGGTGATCGCCGCGTCGTCGGCAGCCACGCCATTGGCGGCCAGGGTCTGGATCACCAGCGCAGTGGTGTTGCTGTCCCCCTCACCGGCTGCGCCCAACCCCGCGAAGGCAAAGCTGCCATCGGCAAGCTGGAGCTTCTTCAGCGCGTCAATCGCCGCTTGGGGTGCGCCGATGCGACTTTGTAGCAGACAATATGCCTGGTCGAGAGTGGTCTTGCCGAAGGTGGCGGTCGTCTTGTCGTAAGCCTTGCTGATCGCTTCGAAGACCGCCTTCGGCAGGTAGCCACGCCCAGCGAGGGCTACCTTGCAGGCGGCGGCGGGCGAACTGGCGGTGGCCCCGTTCGCCACCAAGTAAGCGAGCAGCGACTTGCCGCCCTTCGCCACGCCAGTCAACTCTGCCCCACTGGCGGCGAAAGCAAAGGCGGCATCAGTGGATTGGCCGAGGGTGGACGGCCCCTTGAGCGCAGGGCCAAAGCCGCCGTCGGCTTGTTGTGCGCCGCGCAGCCAGCTAGCCGCCGTTTGCGCGGCGGTGGTTGCGGCGGCAGGGGCAGCGGCAGGGGCGGCGGGGGCGGCGGCAGCGGGCGGGCCGAAGCCGATCAACATGGTCAGTACCAGCAGCAGGCTACTCAACTTCTTGGCGTAGGACATGGACGCTCCTTTTCTTCCCCGTAGGGCCAACAAAAGACCCCCGCCCGAAAGGGGCGAAGGTAGCGTGGCCCTGCGGCGCGGAGGGTAGAGTCGCCCCAGCAGGTAGCTCACACATACCCTCTCTCGCGAAGGGTGGTCGTGTCTGCGTTGAATGGGCGATCTGGCTCACCGCGAATAGCGATTACAGTAGCGGGACTGCGCCGGGTTTGCACCGGACTTCCCCCAGGTTCAACGCTTATTAACATCTTTCGCAGTATAACAGGCGGCAGCGGGCTTGTCAAACAGGGGACTAGCGGCGGTTGAGCCAGCGGCGGATGGTGCTGGCGATGCGCTCGAAGGGAGTTTCGGGCTGCTCAAATTGGATCGGCTGGCCGCGCCACCGCTTCTCGCCGGGGGGTAGAGACGTGCGCCCACTCTGGCTGAAGTAGTAGATCACTGCGCCGATCAGGGCCAACACCGCCAGCGGCCTGAGCAGCAAGGTGATGCGGCTGGGGTCAATCGGGGAGAGGATGATCACTAGCAGGGTAAAGATCGCCACAGCGGTGAGGATGCTACCAGGGGTCCAGCGCACCGAGCGGCGGTTCGCTTTCGGCTTTGCGGGGTTGGCGCGGTTGGGCGGCAAGGGGCGGGCTGTCTCCTGCGGGCGCGGAGCGGCACCGTTTACCTTGCCCCATCCTGCTTCCTCGGCCTTCCGCAGAATATCCTCGATCTGTTTTTCGTAACGCTGCTGTGGCATAGCGTGATCCCCCTGTCCCTTGAGCGACATTGCTCCCCGCTAATACGATCCTTGCCTAATTCTACGACATCCTTAGCAGTTTGGCAAGCTATTGGCCTTGAGATTCGCCAGCAAAGTTACCCCTTTAAGCCTACGTTAATTATCTTCCTCGTCTGCATCCGCATCTTCGTAGGCAGCAGCCTCATCCCTGTGGTCGTCCCTGTCGTTATCTTCGTACTCGTCGCCCTTGTACTCCTTGCCCGCTACATCTGCGCTAGCCTTGAGTGCCTTGACCAGCCAGAGAACAGTCCGCTTGCTCACCTGCTCGTAAGCAGGGCGCAGGGCAGCGGCGAAGTCGCCCGACCAGAAGGGTGGTTCACCGAGGCGGGTCAGGCTGGGCGATTCGCCTTTGAGCGGCACAAGCTGCGTGCTGAAGCCCAGCAATGCTGGCCCAGGCTGCCAGAGTTGCTCGTTGTTGACCGCTGCTGGCACGGTTGGCGGGGCCGCCTTTGGCATAGTGGGAGGCTCTGGCCCGCCGGACGGCTGGGGGCCTGGCAACCCGACTGCGGTCAGTACCTGATCGCGGTCGCGGCCATAGAGGGCGAACAGCTTGAACGGGTCGCTGCTGACTTGCTGGCCGAAGCTGTACCAGAGGGCGATCAGGTGTTTGCAAAGGGCATCGCCATACCAGTCTCCGCAGTCGCAGGATAGTAGCTCAAGGTCAAGTTCGGGTACCAGTTCGATGCTGGCTGCCGCGAACAGGTCTTCGGCTTCGGGCGGCCACTCGCCCGCCAGCAGGCGGCTGAGGCGAAGCGGCTGGTTGCGGATCGCCTGCAATACTGTCTCCCACTGGTGGTCATCGGGCAGCGGCACGCGGATAGAGACCTTGTACGGGGCGGCCTCGCTGCCCTCCACCCGCCCCTTCAGCCTGCCCGGAGCAACAGTCTGGCTTAGGATGCTGCCGTTGTTGGCATAGCGGCGGCCCCGCGTGAAGCGACCCTCGTCGGTCTCGCCCTCCAACACATCGAGCCAGCGTTGCCAGAACCAGTTGCCTGCTTCCTTCTTCGTCACCATCGGCTAGTCCCCCACCGCATCGGCACTGAGGCGCACCAGGTCGCGCAGGTCGGCGGTGCTGAGTTCGGTCAGCCAGCCCTCGCTGTCGCCGCCAACCACGCTCTCGGCCAGGGCGCGCTTGCTCTCGATCAACTGATCGATGCGCTCCTCCAATGTGCCGATGCAGATAAACTTGTGTACCTGTACGCTCTTGGTCTGGCCGATGCGGAAGGCGCGGTCGGTCGCCTGGTTCTCCACCGCCGGGTTCCACCAGCGGTCAAAGTGGAAGACGTGGTTGGCGGCGGTCAGGTTGAGGCCCACACCGCCCGCCTTGAGGGAGAGGATAAAGAGGGGCGGCCCATCTGCACTCTGGAAGCGTTGCACCATCTCCTCACGCTTGCGCCGTTCGGTGCTGCCGCTGAGGTAGAGGGCTTCCACCCCTAGTTGCTCTTGCAGGTAGGTCTGCAACATCCCACCCATCTCGGCGAACTGACTGAAGATCAATGCCTTGTCGCCCGCACTGAGGGCTTCTTCCAACATCTCCTCCAGGCGGGCTAGCTTGCCACTGCGCCCAGTCAGGGCCGAGCCGTCGCCCAGGAAGTGGGCCGGGTGGTTGCACAGTTGCTTGAGGCGCAGCAACATCTTGAGGACGAGACCGCGCCGCTGGATGCCCGCACTCTCCTCGATCTGGCGCAAGATGTCGTTGACGAAGGCCTGGTAGAGGCTGGCCTGCTCGACCGAGAGATTGCAGTAGACCTTCATTTCGTTCTTGGAGGGCAAGTCCTGGATGATGCGCGGGTCGGTCTTGAGCCGCCGCAAGATGAAGGGCTGGGTTAGCTTGCGGAGCTTCTCGATGGCGGCGGGGTCGGCCTCCTTCTCGATGGGGGTGGCGAAGTGCTTGCGGAAGCTCTCTGCACTGCCCAGGTAGCCAGGGTTGAGAAAGTCCATGATGCTCCACAGTTCGATCAACCTGTTCTCCACCGGCGTGCCAGTCAGGGCGATGCGCTGAACGGCGGGCAGGTTCTTGATCGCCCGCGTCTGCTTGGTGCCAGGGTTCTTGATGTTCTGGGCCTCGTCCAGTACCAGGCTGCGCCAGGGTACGCTGCCAAAAAGCTCCTCGTCGCGGGCGGCCAGGCCATAGCTGCTGATCACCAGATCGTGGCTGTGCGCGTCGGCGGCGAAGTGTTCGTTGTCGCGCTGGCGGGTCGCCCCGTGATGCACCATTACGCGCAGGTCGGGGGTGAAGCGGTCGGCCTCGCGCTGCCAGTTGCCGACCACGCTGGTGGGGCAGAGCAGCAGGCTGGGGCCAGCCCGCCCAGCTTCCTTCTCGCGCAGCAACAGGGTCAGTAGCTGGATCGTCTTGCCCAGGCCCATGTCGTCGGCCAGGCACGCGCCGAGGCCGTAGCGACGGAGGAAGGCCAGCCAGGAGTAGCCGCGCACCTGGTAAGCGCGCAAGGTGGCGTGCAGGTTGGTGGGCGGCGGCAACTCCTCCAGGCGGCCCTCCTCCAGTTCGCCCATCAGCACCTTGAGCCAGCCCTGGGTTTCGACTTCGCCGATCTCCAGCCCGGCGGCCTGCTCGCCCTTGCCGCCGAGAGCCAGGCGCACCGCATCGCCGAGGGCCATCGTGCCATGTGGGTTGCGCTTGAGGAACTGCAAGGCGGCTTCGCGCTGCTCTGGGCGCAACTCTAGCCACTGGCCGCGCACCTGCACTAGCGGCTGCTTGAGGTCAGCGACCTGCGCGAACTCATCGGGCGAAAACGTCTCGTCGCCAAGCGATAGCTGCCAGTCGTACTCAACCAGACCCTCGACGTTAAAGAGACCGCTGCCAGTCTTCTTCTCGTCAGCCCCCTTCAGCCTGGCCCTCGCCTTCAGTTTGGCCCGCTGCTGCCACCAGTTCGGCACGATCACCCCCAGCCCGCTCTCCTCCAAAGGTGGGGCGGCTTCGCTGAGAAACTGGTAGGCTTCCTCCAACGTCAGGTAGGCCACGGTTGGGCGGGCGGTGGTCAAGGCGCGCGCTACGGGAGGAAAGAGGCGGGCGACATGACCGAGGGCCATCAGCAACCGCTCATGAGGGCGGTCGAAGCGGCGGCTCAGGTAGTCCAGGCTACTGCTGTCTGCCTGCCAGACATCCTCGGCGGGGACGAGCAGGCTGGGGTCGTCGTTAGCCTGCAAGAGGAAGCGCAGCCGCCACTTGTCGGGCTGCTCTGGCGCAAACAACTCCTCGTCCAACAGGCCGTCAGCGGGTTGCTGGCTGGGCGGCTGCTCAAGACGGAGGGCGACGCGGTAGCTGCTGCCGCCCTCTAGCGGCGCAGCAACCCCAGCCAACTGCCCGCGCCAGGCGGTATAGCTGTCGAACAGCGGTTGCAACTTGTCGCGCTGGGCCTTCGTGCGGAGCGTCTCCAAATCATCCACCAGGTAGCTGTGGCGGCCAAATAGCGACTGCATCCAGAGGTTGGCGTACTTATCCTTGCTCTGTGGGGCAAGATCGCGCTTGAGGAAGGAAGAAAGCGTCTCGCTGACTACGCTGTTGAGGAAGCCAGCCAGGATGGGGCCAGGCTGCTGCTGCTCACCGTCGATCATCTTCGCCAGGCCGCGCTCACCATAAGCGTAGAGGAGGGTAGCGGGGGGCCTTGCCTCTACCAGGATGTCAAAGCGGGGGCCGACAGCGGGGTGGCCGAGGTCGGCTTCCCAGCCCGCCTGCCAGTGCTTGCCACGCAGGTAGAGCGTGGGCAGGTAGTAACCGCCCACCACGATCTCCAGCGCGAAGCGCAGGGCGGCAGCCCAGTACGCGAGGTCAGCCCCAGCAGCAAACTCTTGGCCCAGCAGGTCATCGTGCGAGCCGAGCAGGATGTCGATCATCTCATAGTTGCTGGCCTGGATCGTGGGCAGACAGAAGCCTTCCTGCCGATTGCTGCCCGGTCGGGGCAGGTAGGCCCAGGTCGGTACGGCATAGTAACCGTAGAGGCCCAGCCATTGGTCGAAGTATTTGCTCAGGGTAGCGGCGGTGGCGGCTAGCGGGTACTTCGGGTAGCGGCTGTCGAAGATGTGCGAACTACCAGCCCGCGCCTTGTCCAACTCCACCCAGAAGTAGAAGCCCCCCTCATCCGTGCCATTCACCCAGCTAGCGTGTAGGGTTCTCTTTGCTTTGTCTGTCATAGCCTAAAGGAACTTGGCTGGCGTAGCGGTGATAAAGCCTGGAGCCTTGATCCGCTTGCCGATAGTAACAATAATGTTTACTCCTGCTGCGGTGGCCGAGGCGGGCTGCATCGCGTCTTCCAGGTCGTCAATAGTCAGCGACACTGCTTGCCTCCAGGTTTGGAGATCGGTAGGGACAGCAGCGGTGTCGATCAGCTTGTGCCTGAGGCTGTACCGCTCGTCGGCAGACAGGCGTAGGGCTGCGGCCTCGATCTGCTTATAGCGAAGATTGGTGGGCTGAGTGCTGGTCACAGCGGCTACTCCTTTTGCGGGCTGAAGATAGCATTTTTGGTGGCTGCTGCTTGCCTTTCCTCATATTATACCGTACCAAAGCGGGCTTGACAAAGCCGCCCGTATTGGTCAAAATGTTGGTTAGTGAGCAGTGCCACATGAGCAGCAATCAGGGCCGCATGAGGGGTAACTATGACAACTACTTTGCCACGAACGACCATCAATGGCGCAACTGACAGCGCGAGCGACAGCCACCTTGACCTGGCGATAGAGCAGCGCAATCCGGGGATGCCGCTAGACCTGGGTCTGGTCAATGCCGCGCACGTCAACCGCAGTGCGGTAGAGCGCAGGGCCACCTCGTTGCCAGCCCGCCGCACCGTCAAGAAGGAGTGGCAGGCCGCCTGGCTCTTGCGGGCGATCACCTGCATAGACCTGACCACGCTGGCGGGCGACGATACGCCGAGCAACGTGCGTCGCCTCTGCGCAAAGGCCCGCCAGCCCGTGCGCGACGAAATCCTGGCGGCAATGGGCGTGCAGCAGCTTGGCCTGACTGTGGGTGCGGTATGCGTCTACAACAACCTGGTGCCGGTGGCGGTCGCGGCCTTGCGCGGGACAGCGATCCCGGTCGCTGCGGTCAGCACCGGCTTCCCAGCGGGGCAGGTGAGCCACCATGTCAAGCTGGCAGAGATCGCCGACTCGGTGGCGGCGGGGGCGCAGGAGATCGATATCGTGATCTCCCGCGCCTACGTGCTGACCGAGAACTGGCAGGCACTCTACGACGAAGTGCGCGACTTTCGGGCTGCCTGCGGGGACGCGCACATGAAGGCGATCATCGCGGTGGGCGAACTCGCTACCCTGAGCAACGTCGCCCGCGCCAGCCTGGTTTGCATGATGGCTGGCTCCGACTTCATCAAGACCAGCACTGGCAAGGAGACGACCAACGCGAACCTGGCGAACAGCCTGGTGATGGTGCGCCAAATCCGCGAGTACCACGAGTTGAGTGGGATGCGGGTTGGCTTCAAGCCAGCCGGTGGCATCCGTACCGCCAAGCAAGCCCTGGACTTCCTGATTTTGATCAAGGAGGAACTGGGTGATGAGTGGCTGCGCCCCAACCTGTTCCGCATCGGCGCGTCGTCCCTGCTGACCGACATCGAACGCCAGCTAGAACACTTCGTCACCGGCCACTACGCTGCCAGCTACCGCCAACCAATGGTCTAGCTTGCAAAGTACGGTCACATAAAGGAGCGCAAACTTGAACGAGGAAACAACCGGCTGGGCCGAGCAGTTGAGTGCAGTCGAGGCGAAGCTAGGCGAGGCCTACGAGCAGCTAGCCGCCCTGCGCGACGAGATGAAGTCGGCGGGCAACAAGAAGGAGTCCACCGCCTTCAACGAGCCAATGGAAAGGCTGGCCCGCTACGCCCGCCTTTTTGCCGAAATCCGAGCCAGTTGGAGCGGGGACGACGCACTGTAGGCACTCTCCCAGCCCCCGTGCAACGGTGGAGGAGTCGCTCATCAAGAAGGATATGTGACATGACTAGCGTGGCAGAAATCTTTGAGACGATGGCGTATGGCCCGGCCCCAGAGGCGGCTAGCCCGGCTACGGACTGGCTGAAGGAGCATGGAGGCCAGTTCGAGTTGTTCTACGGTGGTGAGTGGGTACAGCCACAGAGTGGCAAGTACCTGGAGACGACCAACCCCGCGAACGGCAAGCCACTGGCGAAGATCGCGGCAGCCAACCCCGCCGACGTGGATGCAGCGGTCGCTGCATCCACTGCCGCCTTCAAGGATTGGAGCAGCTTGCCGGGCCACGCCCGCGCCCGCTGGATGTACGCCCTGGCTCGCCAGATACAAAAGCACGCGCGCCTGCTAGCTGTGCTAGAGTCGCTAGACAACGGCAAGACGATCCGCGAGACGCGGGACATTGACGTGCCGCTGGTTGCCCGCCACTTCTACTACTACGCGGGCTGGGCGCAGTTGATGGAGAGCGAACTGCGCGACTACGCCCCGCTCGGCGTAGTTGGACAGATCATTCCCTGGAACTTCCCGTTGATGATGATGGCCTGGAAGATCGCGCCCGCCCTGGCGATGGGCAATACTGTTGTGCTGAAGCCCGCCCGCTACACCCCACTGACCGCCCTGGCCTTCGCCGCGATTTGCCACGAGGTGGGCCTGCCCGCTGGCGTGGTCAACATCATCACCGGCGATGCTGGTTCGGCGGGCGCAGCTATCGTTGCGCACCCCGACGTTGCCAAGATCGCCTTCACTGGCTCGACCGAGGTGGGCCGTACCCTGCGGCAGCAGACGGCTGGCACTGGCAAGCGGCTA
Source organism: Chloroflexia bacterium (assembly GCA_038229595.1). Lineage (GTDB taxonomy): Bacteria > Chloroflexota > Chloroflexia > QHBQ01 > QHBQ01 > JBBROH01. Next base: position 52,517 of record JBBROH010000002.1, read on the forward strand.
TCGCTCGAACTGGGCGGTAAGTCGCCCTTCGTCGTCTTCGCCGATGCCGACCTGGACGGCGTGGTGGAGGGGGTGGTGGACGCGATCTGGTTCAACCAGGGGCAGGTCTGCTGCGCGGGGTCACGGCTGCTGGTGCAGGAGAGCGTTGAGCAGAAGCTGCTGGCGAAGCTGCGCGCCCGCATGGAGAAGCTGCGGGTCGGTCAGCCGCTCGACAAGGCGATGGATATTGGCGCGATAGTCTCACCCAGCCAGCTTGAGCAGATCGATGCGCTGGTACAGCAGGGCGTGGCTGCGGGCGCGACCTTGTGGCAGCCCTCCTGGTCGTGTCCCACCGAGGGCAGCTTCTACCCGCCGACGCTGCTAACCGACGTGTCGCCCGCCTCGATGATCGCGCAGACCGAGATTTTCGGTCCGGTGCTGGTCAGCATGAGCTTCCGCACCCCAGCCGAGGCGGTCGCCCTGGCAAACAATACCAGCTACGGCCTGGCCGCCAGCGTCTGGAGCGACAACCTCAACCTCGCACTGGACATCGCTCGCCAGATCAAGGCTGGCACCGTCTGGGTCAATTGCACCAACCAGTTTGACGCAGCCAGCGGCTTTGGCGGCTACCGTGAGAGTGGCTACGGGCGTGAAGGCGGCAAGGAGGGGCTATGGGAGTACCTCAAGCTGCGCGACAGCGGCGCAGAGCGAGCCGCCATCGTGGAGCCGTCCGCGCCCACCGCCGAACAGGGGGGGAGCAAGGTAGCAGTGCGTGGCCGTTCAGCCTTGCCAGTAATCGACCGCACCCCGAAGATGTACATCGGGGGCAAGCAGGCCCGGCCCGATAGCGGCTACTCAATGCCGATCTATGGCGCGGCTGAGCAGGAGATCGGGCTGGTAGGCGAAGGCAATCGCAAGGACATCCGCAATGCAGTTGAGGCAGCCCACGCTGCTGAGGGCTGGGCAACGGCCTACGGCCACAACAAGGCGCAGATAATCTACTACATTGCTGAGAACCTCGCCGCCCGCGCTACCGAGTTTGCTACCCGCCTCGCCCAGCAGACTGGCGGCGACGGCGCAGCAGAGGTGGAGGCGGCGATCTCGCGGCTGTTCACCTACGCGGCCTGGGCCGACAAGTACGACGGCCTCGTACACTCCACCCCCTCGCGCAATGTCACGCTAGCGATGAATGAGCCAGTGGGGGTGCTGGGTATCCTCTGCCCCGACGACGCGCCGCTCCTGGGCTTCGTTTCCCTGGTCGCCCCCGCGATTGCGATGGGCAACACGGTTGTGGTCGTCCCTTCACCGCTGCACCCGCTCTCTGCCACCGACCTCTACCAGGTGTTCGATACCTCCGACCTGCCCGCTGGGGTGATCAACATTGTGACTGGCCCACGTGAGCCGCTGGCGAAGGTGCTGGCCGAGCATGACGACGTGGACGGCGTTTGGTACTTTGGCACCGTCGAGGGCAGCAAGCAGGTGGAGCTAGCCAGCGTTGGTAACATGAAGCGCACCTGGACAAGCCTGGGCCGGGCCACCGACTGGCTATCCAGCCACGCCGAGGGCCAGGAGTTCCTGCGCGAAGCGACCCAGGTGAAGAACATTTGGGTGCCTTACGGCGAGTAGTAAGCGGCTGAAGCTGGCGGGCTGGCCCTCTACTGCCCGCGGCGACTCCTCTTGCACGGGCAGCTTGCCGCGTGAGAGACTGATGCTTGCCGAGAGCAGCAGCAAGCCAGTCAGCATATAGTAGACAATGTGCAGCCCTGCAACCTGCGCTTTAGTTGCCGCTTGCCCCGCTAGCCGCTGGGGTTAGCTGCGCGGCATAAAGCAGGCGGCGTAGGCTGCTGGCGAAGGGGCTGCGGCTGAACAAGCCTGTCAGGTCGTAGTCCGCCAACAGGTGTAGCAGGCTGGTCAGGGCGGGGCTGGCAACGACCAGGCCCACGTGTCGCTCCTCGGCGGGGTAGCTCTCCACCCCATCCCTGCTGGCTGTCACTGTCAGGTAGTAGTCGCCCGGAGCAGGTGGGCGCAGGCTATAGCTGCCCAGCCCGCTCACGTCCACCGTCGCAGTGTAGACCCCACTCTGCACCCCGTACTTGAGGGTGTAGGTGGTCGCATCGGTGACTACCCGCTGCCAACTGAGGCTAATCGTCTGCTCCGGGTTGGCGGCGGCGACGAAGTTGGCGGGCGTGTCGCCGATGGTGATCGCTGGGTTGTCGCTGCGCGGGGTGAAGTGAGTCAGGTCAGGGCCTTCCGCGATGCCGATCATGCCATAGTTGCCGCCCAACTCTGGGATGCCGTTGTAGTACATGGTGTAGCCACCCGCCTCGTTGCGCCGAATAAACATCCCGTAAACCTGCCCCGCATCCCACTGCTTACCGCTACCCTTGTCCAGGATCGGGTCGCCCGGCTGCGGGGCGAAGTTTAGCCCATCCTTGCTTAGAGCCAGGCGGATGTTCGTTCCCTCCCGATAGTAGAGGTAGACGGTGCTGTTCTCCACCCAGGCCAGGCTGGTGTACAGTTCGCTGGTCGAGGTGATTACCGGCTGGGCGCGCCGCTGCCAGTGCAGACCGTCCACACTCTGAGCTACACCGATGCTCATCTTCATAGCCTGGTCGAAGCCGGTGTAGTACATCAAGTAGAGGGGTGGCAGGGTTGGCAGGCCGAAACTGGCGAGCAGGTCGTTGCTCTGCTGGTCGAGGCGCACAACTGAGGGTCGCACCAACAGCTGCTCATCCCAGCTACCCTGTGGCCCAAAGCCCAGCACTGGCGCGGGCTGAGCCTGCCAATGTACGCCATCCACGCTCTCGGCATAGCCAATCTGGTAGGGGTAGCCACCATCATAGTACATCTTGAAGCGACCCGCCTCGTAGCTGACATAGGGGAAGGCATGGGTTGCAGCCCAATCCTGCAACTCTATCGGCCCCTGCTTGTCAAAGTGGATACCATCCTTGCTGGTCGCGTAGTAAATCTGCCAGTAGCAGCCGTAGCCACTGTAGAAAGCGTAGTAGGTGTCGCCTACCCTGACTACGCTAGGGTACTCGGCGTGTACACCATCGCAGTAGATGAAGCCAGCATCGCGCCACTGCTGTGGTGGCTCAGTCAACCACTGGGTGGTGGGTCGCCCAGCGGGGCAGCCACACCTGGTAGAACAACGACCAGGACAACCAACAAACTCAAGATTAGAGCAACAACTCTCCCCCTTGCACTCATCCTTTTATGCACTCCTGTTTATGATTTACCTGCTTTGTACCCGCTCTTTATAGCTGCTTCGCAAATAGATGGAATGCCCTTGAGACCAATAGCAACAGCGTCTTCGCCAATGTTGCAAGATTTGCACCCCCATTGTTTACATTACGTTAAAGATCGTTTGCTATAATCGTTGGGGTTTGCCACTTGCAAGCCCTATAGAGCGATTTACCTCGGCAGCAAGAAAGTAGTATTAGAGAAAGGGAACAGATTTGATCAGCAGCAACAAGCGGCGCAGCCCCATGTGGATTGGTCTTAGCCTCGTGGTCGTCCTCACCATCACGCTCGGCAGCATTAGCGCACTGGCAGCCACTGGCAGCACCCTCACTGCCCAGCAGCCTGCAAAGGCGATCAGCCAGCCAGCAGTCAGCACCAGCATCGTGATCAGCCAACTGTATGGCGGTGGCGGCAACACTGGCGCAACCTATCAGAACGACTACGTTGAACTGCTCAACATCAGTGCAGCAACGATCAACCTCAGTACGTACTCGCTCCAGTATGCCAGTGCCGCTAGTGCCTTCACCACCACCAACGTCAACACGCTGACGGGCAGCATCGCCCCAGGCCAATACTACCTGATCAAGCTGAACAGTAACGCTGCTATTGGTGCGCTACTACCGACCCCAGATTACACTGGCACGCTCGCGCTGAGCAACAATAACGGCAAAGTCGCCCTGGTCAGCGGGGCTACCGCCCTTGCCTGTGGCAGTGTAGCTAACGACTGCTTCCCGGCTGGCACTGCTCTGCCGACGATCATCGACTTCGCGGGCTATGGCACGGCCAACAACTTTGAGGGGGTGGCTGCAGCTGCTGCGCCCAGCAACACCACCGCCGACCTGCGGGCAGGCAATGGCTGCACCGACAGCGACCGGAACTCAATTGACTTCTCGCTGAGCCAGCCTGCGCCGCGCAACAGCAGCAGCCCGCTCAACCCCTGCGGCACTCTGCCGACGGCCACCAACACCATCACCCCTGGTGGAGCGACCAACACCGCCACCGCGACGGCCACCATCGGCAGCCCAACGGCCACCGCCACCGCGACGATCACCCCCACTGTGACCAGCATCCCCACTGTGACCAGCACCCCCCCTGGCCCTGCGACCCGCATCCATGACATCCAGGGTGCCAGCCACCTCTCGCCCTACAGTGGCACGGTCGTCAGCAACATCCCCGGCATCGTCACCGCCAAGAAGACCAACGGCTTCTACGTGCAGGACGCGACGGCGGATGCAAACGACGCAACCTCCGAGGCGATCTTCATCTTCACCAGCAGTGCGCCAACCGTTCTAGTGGGCGATAGCATCGTCTTCAGCGGCACGGTCAAGGAGTTCCGCCCTGGTGGGAGTGCCTCTGACAGCCTGACGACCACCGAGATCGACAACCCTGGCCGAGTGATCACCATGCTGTCCAGCGGCAACCCCCTGCCTACCCCGATCACCATCGGCACTGGCGGGCGCGTCCCCCCCACCAACGTGATCGAGAACGACGCAGTTGGTGATGTGGAGAATGGCAGCAATACCTTCGACCCCGCCCAGGACGGCATTGACTTCTATGAGAGCATGGAAGGTATGCTCGTGAGGGTCAACAACACGGTCGCGGTCGGCCCCACCAACGACTATGGCAGCAACAGCGAAATCCCGGTGCTGACCGACAACGGCAGCAACGCTACTGGCACCCGCACCGTGCGCGGCGGCATCGAAATCACCGCTACCGCCAGCTACGTAACCAGCACCAACCCCACCGACGACTACAACCCAGAGCGGATCATCCTCAACGACCTGGTACTCAGTGCCAGCGGTGGTGGCCGCCTGCCGAACGTCAACGTCAGCGCAACCTTCAGCGGCGTGATCACTGGCGTGCTAGACTACAACTTCGTCAACTTCAAGCTGCAAGTGACCAGCCAGCCAGTGGTTGCCAGCAACCCGCTGACCCGTGAAGTGACCGCCCTCGTCTCTGACCAGGCGAGCAACAAGCTGACGGCGGCTACCTTCAACCTGGAGAACCTCAACCCCGGTGACACGATCACCAAGGTGCTGGGTCTCTCCAACCTGATCGTCAACAACCTGAAGGCTCCCGACATCATCGCGGTTGAAGAAATCCAGGACAACAATGGGGCGACCAACAACGGTGTGGTGGACGCTAGCCAGACCTACGCCTTGCTGATCAACAGCATCAGCAGCATCAGCGCAACGGTTAACTACACCTACACCCAGATCGACCCGCTGGACGGGCAAGACGGCGGTCAGCCAGGCGGCAACATCCGCCAGGGCATCCTCTATCGCACGGATCGCGGCCTCAGCTTCAACTCGCGGCCCGGCGGCGGCTCGACGATCAGCAACACGGTTGTTAACGGCGCGGGTGGCCCGCAGTTGCAGTTCAGCCCTGGGCGCATCGACCCGCTCAACGTGGCCTGGACTAGCAGCCGCAAGCCGCTGACCGCTGAGTTCAGCTACAACGGCCAGCGTTTGTTCTTCATCGTCAACCACTTCAACTCGAAGGGTGGCGACAACGGCGTGTTTGGCCGCTTCCAGCCACCACTGCGCGTCTCTGAAGTGCAACGCCAGCAGCAGGCTACCATCGTCAACGGCTTCGTGCGCCAAATCCTCAACCTCGACGCGAACGCCAGGGTCGTCGTCCTCGGCGACATCAACGACTTTGAGTTCTCCAACACGGTCAACGTCCTCAAGCTCGGTGGCGACAGCACGCCCGAACTGGTCAACCTGTTCGACCTGCTGGCCCAGAACGAACGCTACAGCTACGAGTTCCAGGGCAACGCGCAGGTACTCGACCAGATTCTGGTCAGCCCCAGCCTCTATGCCAACGGCCAGCCCCAGTTGGATGTTGTCCACGCCAACTCGGAGTTCTTCGACCAGGCCAGCGACCATGAGCCGCAGGTAGCCCGCCTTGCCATCCAGGCCGTACTAACCCCAACAGTGACCCCGACCGGCACCGTCAGCGTGACTCCGACTGGCACGATCACCGCCACTGGCACCGTCACTGTGACCCCGACTGGCACGATCACTGCTACTGCCACCGTTACTGGCACGCCGACCGCCACGATCACCGCCACTGCCACCGTTACTGGCACGCCAACCGCCACCGCCACCCCCTGCTCAACCACCAACTTCGCGGCCACCCTCAATGGTATGCAGGAGGTTCCGCCCAATACCTCGCTGGCAATTGGCAGTGGCACCATCCTGCTCAACCCCGCAACGGGCGCAGTCACGGCCAACCTCTGCTCTAGTGGCATCACCCCCACTGTCCTCTTTGCCCACATCCACCAGGGCGCGGCTGGCACTGCTGGCCCGGTCATCTTCCCGCTCAATGCGGTTAGTGGCACCAACGCCTTCACTGGCACCGGCACCATGACCCCGACCCAGATTGCTGCCCTGCAAACTGGCGGGCTGTACTTCAACATCCACAGCAGCAACTACCCTGGCGGCGAGATTCGCGGCCAGATTGGGGTAGCCTGCGCCACCCCGACGGTGACTGCTACTGGCACCGCCGCTACTGCCACGGCCACGCGCACTGGCACGGTCGTTACCACCACCGCCACTGTCACCGCCACGACCACCAGCACTGCCACCGCGACGGTGACGGCCACGCCCTGCTCGATCACCTTCAGCGACGTGCCGACCACCAACATCTTCTACGGCGACATCCAGTTCCTCGCTTGCCGCAACATCGTTAACGGCGCGAACGGCCTGTTCCGCCCCAACGACAGCACCAAGCGTGGTGAGTTTGCCAAGATCGCCGTCCTCGGCTTCAGCCTACCCAGCTTCACCCCGGTTACACGGACCTTCGTGGACGTGCCGAGCAGCAACATCTTCTACGGCTTCATCGAGTCGGCCAACCGCGCCGGTGCAGTCAACGGCCTCAATGCCGCCCAGTGTGCTGCCCTCGGCACCCCTGGCACCTGCTACGGGCCAAACGTCAACATCACCCGCGTGCAGGTAGCGTTGATCGTGCAGCGCATCCGCAACTACAACACCTACACCCCCACCAGCCCGACCTTCACCGACGTGCCGGTAGGTGCCTTCGGGGCCAGCGCAATTGAGACCCTCGCCCACGAGGGGATCATCAGCGGGGCGGCCTGTGTCACGCCGCAGACCGGCCTCTGCTTCCGCTCCAACGACAACATCCGTCGCGGCGAACTAAGCAAGGTCGTGCGCCGCGCTATCGTGGACGTTCCCCCTGCCCCAGCGCGGGTGCGGGCCATCCACGCCAGCAGCAATGCCCCGGCCAATGTTGATGTGCTGGTTGATGGTGGGCGGGCTATCGCAGCCCTGCCCTACACCGGCACCAACGTGGCAGTCAGCCCCCGGCTCGCGGTCTTCGCGGGCAACCACCAGTTCCAGGTAGTGGCGGCTAATACTACAGGCCCGGCAGCGATTTCGGCCACCCTCACCCTCACCAATGGGCAGGCGATCACGATTGTCGCTGCCGACAACGTAAGCGGCACCACGATCATCAGCGGTTCGCAGGCGATTGTCTCACAGGACGACCTCAGCGCACTCGCTGCTGGCTCCGCCCGCCTCAAGGCGATCCACGCTGCTGCTGGACAGCCTGCGGTAGACATCGCAGTGAACGGCACTGTCACCTACGCCAATGTCTCCTTCGGCAGCCAGGCCGACTACCTGACCGTCCCGGCTGGCACCTACAACCTGGAGGCGCGCCTGGCGGGTACTACGACGGTGCTGGTCTCCCTCCCCAACTTCGTAATCCAGGCAGGCAAGGTCTACGACTTCGTAGCGACCGGCAAGCCGAGCGGCCCCTTCCCCCTCTCTGTCATCTACTACGTGGACGATGCGGCTAGCAGCAGCCGCTAACCAGCGGTTTCAGCCAGCGGCCCTCTCCCCAGCCAGGGAGGGGGCCGCTGTTTTGGTCATCGCGTATACTGCACAAGGAGTGCTTTCACAACCAAACCTGGAGGATGTTTATGGATGAGCTTGTTACCCTGGCCGAGATCGTAGCGGCGCAAGAGCGGCTGCGCGGGGTGATCGTGCGTACCCCCCTCGTTGCTTACCCCTACCCGCTGGCCGACAACAACACCCTTTACCTCAAAGCCGAGTCGTTGCAACGTACTGGCAGCTTTAAGCTACGTGGTGCCTACAACAAGGCGGTCAGCCTCAGTGCGGCCCAACGCCAGCCTGGGCTGGTCGCTTACTCCTCTGGCAACCACGCCCAGGCTGTTGCCTGTGCCGCCCACCTGCTCGGCTGCCCGGCTACCATCGTGATGCCCAACAATGCGCCGCAGGTGAAGATCGAAGGGACGCGCAGTTGGGGGGCGGAGATCATCTTTGCGGTGCCAGGCAATGAGGCGCGCCGCCTGATCGCCGAACAGATCGCTGAGCAGCAAGGCATGGCCCTGGTGCCGCCCTACGAAGATCGCCAGATCATCGCTGGGCAGGGAACAATCGGCATCGAAATACTTGCTGACCTGCCTGATGTTGAGGCAGTGCTGGTACCGGTTGGCGGTGGTGGTTTGCTCTCTGGGGTGGCAGCGGCGATCAAGTTGAGCAGGCCCCAGGTGGCGGTTTACGGGGTCGAACCGAGCAACGCCGCCGACGCATACGACTCGTTCCACAAGGGGGCGGTCGTCAAGTGGGAGAGCAACAACACGGTGGCTGACGGTCTACGAACCGAGCGGATCGGCGACCTCAACTTCGCCCACATTCAGCGGTATGTAGATGACATCTTCACCGTCAGCGAGGAGCAGATTGTGGAGACCATGCAGCACCTGACCCGCCAGGTTCACCTGTTGACCGAGCCGAGTGGGGCGGTGGCAACGGCAGCCCTCCGCAGCGGCAAGACAGGGTTGCGCGGCAAAAGGGTGGCGGCAGTAATCAGCGGCGGCAACGTCGAGATCGGCTTCTGCTGTGGCCTGCGCTAATTGCTTGACTATCCTGCCACAGGTTGGTACAATTGAGGCAGGGAGTATCAATAAGTGGCTAATCAGGTACAGGCAATTGAGACTGGACAGCAACGGGGCGGCCACAGCCACGCCCTTGAAGCAGCCATGCACCGCTGCAACCTGCGTGGGCAGGAGGTGGATCAGCAGCAAGCCAGCCACCAGCGACAGCGCAAGCTGGTAACCGTGCTGCTGCTCAGTGCCTGCTTCATGGCGGTGGAGGTTGGGGCGGGGCTGCTCAGCGGCAGCCTCGCGCTGATTGCCGACGCGGGTCATATGCTGACCGACGTGGTGGGGGTGGGCATTGCCCTGTTCGCAGGCTGGCAGGCACGCCGCCCCGCAGACCAGCAGCACAGCTACGGCCACTATCGTAGCGAAATCCTGGCTGCCCTACTCAACGCTTTGCTCCTGCTAGCGGTTGGCAGCTACATCCTGGTCGAAGCCTGGCAACGTTGGCAGAACCCCCCGTCGGTCGAAGGTGGTATCGTGCTAGTGGCGGCCAGCGTCGGTCTGCTGTTCAACCTTGTCTCCGTACGTCTGCTACACAGCCACGCGGGGGACAACCTGAACATGAAGGCGGCCTTCTTCGAGGTGGTCAGTGACGCGGTTAGCTCTGCTGCTGTGCTACTGGCGGGCCTGATCCTCGTCTTTACCGGCTGGCGGTATGCCGACCCACTGTTCAGCGCAGCCATCGCCCTCTTTATCCTACCCCGCACGATTGGGCTGCTGCGCGAGGCGGTCAATGTGCTGCTGGAAGCCACCCCCCGCCACCTGGATACGAGCGCGATCCAGGATGCGATCCTCAGCGTAGCGGGGGTGCGCGCCGTCCATGACCTGCATTGCTGGACGCTCACCTCTGGGGTCGAAGCCCTCAGCGCACACGTGCTGGTCGAAGATGCGCTGACCCGCTGCCCACAGGATACACTCTGTACCCTGCAAGCCCTGCTGCACGACCGCTTTGGTGTAGACCACAGCACGCTGCAACTGGAGGAAGTGGACTTGCAGGCCCAGGAGAGCAGCTTCTAGAAGCGCGTAGCAAGAGGCAGAGCAAGGGCGCACTGTACAGTGCGCCCCTCTAATTTGTGCCAACCTCGTGCGGTCTCTACTCCACCGTGACGCTCTTGGCGAGGTTGCGGGGCTGGTCCACGTCGGCCCCACGCCGCACTGCGATGTAGTAGGCCAGCAGTTGCAGCGGCAAGGCGGCCAGCACTGGTACCAGCAGCGGGTCGGTGGCGGGGATGTAGATTACATCGTCGGCCTTAGCCCCGATCTCGGTGTCCCCCTCGGTGGCGATAGCGATCACCTGTGCGTCGCGGGCCTTGACCTGCTCAATATTGCTGACCATCTTATCATACACTTTGTCGTGGGGGGCGATAGCGACAACCGGCACGTGCTGGTCTACCAGGGCGATAGTACCGTGCTTCAGTTCGCCGCCCGCAAAGCCTTCGGCGTGGATGTAGCTGATCTCCTTCAGCTTGAGCGCACCTTCGAGGGCGGTAGGGTAGTTGATCAGCCGACCGAGGAACAGGAAGTCGCTGGCGTGGGCGTACTTCTGGGCCAGCTTCTCATAACGGGCGCGGCCAGCCTCGCTCTCGTCCAGCAGGCTGCTAGCCTGGGCGGGTAGGGCGAGGATAGCGTGGATCAGTTCGCCCGCCCGCTCGTCGCTGAGGGTGCCACGCTCCTGGGCCAGGTACATGGCAAGCAGCAGTTCATCCACCACCATCGTCACGTAGGCTTTGGTCGAGGCCACCCCGATCTCTGGCCCGGCTTGCAGGTAGATCACCCCATCGGTGTCACGGCTAAGTTGGCTACCCACCACGTTGACGATACTGAGCAGCTTTGCCCCCTTATGGCGCGCTTCGGCTATCGCTTCGAGGGTATCCACCGTCTCCCCGCTCTGGCTGACCCCGACCACCAGGGTGTGTTCGTCCACAATCGGGTTGCGGTAGCGAAACTCGTGGGCGTAATCAACTTGCACCGGCAGGTGAGCAAGCTCCTCTACCATGTACTTGCCGACCATCGCGGCATGATAGGCAGTGCCGCAGGCAACAAAGATCAGCCTGTGGATTGCGGCCACGTCGAGGTTGGCGGCATCGAGCAGTACGCGCCGCTTCTCGGCATCCACCCGACCGCGGATCGTGTCGGTCAGGGCGCGGGGTTGCTCATAGATTTCCTTCTCCATAAAGTGCTTGTAGCCACTTTTGGCTGCCGCCACCGGATCCCAGGCCACAGTCTGCGGCTGGCGGGAGAGCGGATCGCCCTGCAAGTTGGTGTAGTCAGCCCCGTGCTGGGTGATCGTCACCACTTCGCCGGGGCTGAGAAAGACGACGCGGCGGGTGTGTTGCAAGATGGCAGGCATATCGGAGGCAAGGAACATCTCGCCCTCGCCGTAGCCAACCACCACGCCGCCCGCGTTGGCGACCCGTGCGCCGACGATAGTGCCGGGTTCGCTGCTGCTCATCACTGCAATAGCCGCCGCCCCCACGATGCGGTGTAGGGTAGATCGTACTGCCTCGGTGAGGGTCTGGCCGTCCTTCTGATAGCGTTCGATCATGTGCGGCAGCACTTCAGTGTCGGTCTCGGAGAGGAACTGGTAGCCGAGGGCTTGCAACTCGTGCTTGAGGCTGACGTAGTTCTCGATAATGCCATTGTGAATCACGACGACCGTCCCGCCCTGGCTGAGGTGAGGGTGGGCGTTGAGGTCGCTTGGCTTGCCATGCGTGGCCCAGCGGGTATGGCCGATACCATAATGCCCCTGCAATGGCGACTTCTGCAAGACGAGGCCGAGGTTGTGGAGCTTGCCTACGCTGCGGCGTAGCTCGATCTCGTTCTGCGCGTCCAGCACTGCAATACCCGCCGAGTCGTAGCCGCGATACTCCAACCGCTGCAAGCCTTCATAGATGATCGGCTGAGCTTCTTGTTCGCCAGTGTAAGCAACGATTCCACACATCTTCTTCTGTTCCTGCTTTCTAAGTAGCTATCCCGCTCCTTGCCAGGCAAGGTCAGGGGTCTGTGATCAAAACACCGATGCACAGGCAAAGGTAACTGTCCTAGTTTACCAAACACGCAGGCTGGCTGACGAATCTGCTGGCCGCGCACTGCCGCTAGCCGCAACATCTCTGCTCAAGGCACAAGCGGGGTGGCGGTAGCACTGGCAGGCGGCACGCTGAAGGGGCGCAGCGGCAAGGTAGCGGAGGGGCTGGGGGCTGGTTCGCTGGTGGCATTGGGGGTGGGCGCACTAGGACTAAGCACGGGGCTGGCGGATGGTGCGGGCGATGTATTTGACAGGGGGCTGCTGCCAAAGGGAGGGCTGCTGGCAGAGGGTGAGGGGGGGCTGCTGGCAGAGGGTGAGGGTAGACCGAGGGTGACGCTGGGGCTGGGTCGGACAGTAGGGCTGGGCAGGAGGCTAAGCGTCACCTGTACCTGCTCTGGGCTGGCTGCCTGCAAGTTGATACCTGGGGGCAGCAGGATCGTCGGCCTGACCTGGTGGATGCCCCCGCCCAGGCCGCTGAGGTCTAGCGTCGCCCGCACCGTCGAGGGGTCAAGGGCTTGCAAGGAGCGCAGGCTACCCTGCAACTTGAGGTTGATCTGGCGGGTATCTACTTGCACGCTGTAACCAGCTACCAGGTTGGTGACGGTGGGGATCACTGGCAAGTCCTGGCTAGACTGCACCGCCCGAATCGTCACCCCCACCTGCACGCTGTTCTCCATGTTCAGCAGGCTGACCCCAGTGGTCAGCACCAGGCGTTGCTGGGTGATAATGCTGCTCTCGCGGCCCGTGATATCGAGCGGCTCTGTTTCGAGGAAGTTGATCTTGCTCATCACCAGCGGGTCGCCGAGGATGGTAGCAGTGTTCGGCTCAATTCGTATCTCATCCACCTGGTAGCCGCTGGCTGGTTCGCCGAGGACAACCGACTTGAGCGGCACCGTCTTGTAGTTGATGCCCAGGCTGATCGTGGCGGTGATGGCGACCGCCTCCGGCTGGAAGCTGACCCCGCTGACCGTGCGCCCCTGGCTGTCGAGGGCGGTCGGCTGCACGCGCCCCTGCACCGTCGCACTCTTGCCGTTTACGTCCACCACCACTTCGGCGGTCGCTACCTGGGCCACCACTTCGGCGGGGCCAGAGACAGCCACCGTATTAGTCTCCACCTGAAGCGGCTGGATGTTGTAGCCGATCTGGGCTGTCCCCTCGGTGCGCGCAGTCAGCGATATCACCTTGTTGGCCTGCAATGTCGCCTGCACCTGCACGTTGAGCGGGTCTACGTTCTGCACAGTCACACCGGGGGGGGTTTCGACGTTGATTTTTAGGATGTGGGTGCCAGCCCCCAGCCCGGCCATGTCCACGATGGGGTGGATGTCGGAGCCGGTGATCTTACTCAGCACCGACTGCGGCGCACTCACGCGGATCGTTGCGTTGCTAGAACTGGAGTTGACCTTCAGGTTGGGCGCAACATTGCGTAGTTGGATGGTGATGTTGGGGTAGGGGGTAGTGGTCTCTGGGTTCTCCTGGCTGGTGACGTAGACCCAGAGGGTTGCGCCCAGTAGCACGGCGAAGACAGCCCGCAGCAGCAGACCGAGCAGGGCAGCCCGTGGCTGGTCCGCCCCCTCGTCAAAGAGCCAGCCAGTCTTGTCGCTGCTACTGCGCTTGAGCAGGCGGCGGGGGTTGAGGTTCATGGCCGCGCCCTGCTGCTGGCTTCGCTTTGGCCCTTCGCCGCTGCGTCGGCCAAGCGAGGCGGCAGGGCTGGGCTGTCGGCCTTACCGAGGTCGCGAACATCTAGGGGGAGGGTGCTGAGGCGGCGTTCGTCGGCAGCTTGTCGCTTACCCCGCTTGCTGCGTAGGCGGAACAGACCGCGCAACATCCCTGCCAGTTGCTCATCATCAAGATTGCTGATCAGCTTACCGTTGTTGACCGCGAGCGAGATCGTCCCTGTTTCCTCGGAGACAACCACTACCACAGCGTCGGAGTGTTCGGTGATCCCGATGGCGGCCCGGTGGCGGGTGCCGCGCTTGATGCTGCCGAAGGTGTTTTCGGTCAGCGGCAGCACCACCCCAGCGGCGACCACCCGCCCGCCCCGCACGATCACCGCGCCGTCATGCAGGGGTGAGTTGGGGAAGAACAGATTGGCAAGCAACTGGCGCGAAACGCGAGCATCAATCAGCGTCCCCTTGTTGGCATACTCTTGCAAGCCAGTGCGCCGCTCCATGACGATCAAGGCACCGATGTGGCGGCGGCTGAGTTCGCTGGCGGTGGCGACCACCTCATCTATGCTGGCGAGGATGGTGGGCGAGTGAGCGAACTGGTTGCTGCGGCTGAAGAAGTCGGAGCCACGCCCCAGCGTCTCCAACGCCCGCCGCAACTCTGGCTGGAAGATGACTGGCAGGGCGACCAGCATGGCGGGGATCGAGTTGCGGATTAGCCAGCTAAGGGCAGTCAGCTTCAGCACCGAGCCGAGGATCACCGCAGCAAAGAGCAGCACGCCGATGCCGCGCACGAGTTGCACCGCCCGCGTACCCTGGATGGCGGTCAGTAGCCAAAAGAAGACCAGACTAACCAGCAAGATGTCCAGCAGGGTTTCGAGGTTGATGCGTGATAGTACCCAGCCAAACTGCGTATCCAACAGCGTTGCCTTCCAGGTGACGGGGTGAGCAGGGAATGATAGTGATGAGCGAGATTAAGTGAGCAAGAGCGCAAGTACGCCCCTACTGTGCGCCAGCCTCCTTTGCTTCGCCGACGACCGCTGGCTCGGCGGCTGGCTCGGCCACGGCCAATAGGCTAGCCTGCTGGGCCGTCTCCGCCAGCGGGCCAGGCTCGTCCGCCGTTGCTTCAACCAGTGGTGGGGCAGGCGGGCTAGCCCCATCAGGTGACGTTGCCTCGGCCTGCTGATCGCCAGGTGGCTGGCTAGCTGCCACTGCGGGCGGCATGGCGGGCGCACTCTTTGGCTGGCCGCCCTGGGCTGCCCGTTTCTCGGCGGCACGGCGGGTCATCTCCGCTTGCAAGATCGGCACCTGGTGGTCAGCAGGGTTGAGGCGCGTCAGGCGGGCGTACAGCTTGGCCGCCTGCCCAAACTCCTGCTTGACGGTCAGCAGCTTGCCCAGGGCGTAGTACGCCTCCGTGTCCTCCGGGGCGAGGCCGATCACCTGATGCAGGGCGGCTTCGGCCTCTTGCAGGTTGCCCTGCTGCATACAGATGCGGGCAATGGCCTTCTGCTCCTTCACCGCATCGCCCAGGCGACCAGCCTGGATGTGCAGGTTGATCAACTGCTGGCGGGCCTCTACATCGTTCGGCGAAATGCGGGTGATGCGGTCGTAGATGTCGTAGGCGGCCTGCTGCTTACTCATCATCCACTGTATTTCGGCGGCCTGTTGCAGGCTCCGCACCGCGTCCTTGAGCATACCGCTCTTTTGTTGCAGGTCGGCCAGCGTATCAAGCTCGTTCAAGCCCTGCTCGATCAGCCCGCGCTTGAGGTAGATTTCGCTCAGGCGTTGGCGGATGGCGATGTTGGAGGGGGCTAGCAGGGTCATCTGCAAAAGGGTTTCGATCTGCTTGTCGGTCTGGAAGCTAGCCTTGTAGTGTTCGACCAGTTCGTTGAGCGCGGTCAGGGCTTTCGGCAACTGCCCCTGGCGGAAGTAGAGGTCGGAGAGGCGGGTGTACACTTCGCGGTCATAAGGCAGCATCCGCTTCAGTTCTTCGAGGTAGACCACCGCGCTGTCCGCATCACCGCTGAGAGAGTAGGCTTCGGCGAGACTGTGGTAGACGTTGGCGCGCAAAGGCAGGCGGGCGAAGGCGTAGTTGGGCCGAGGCGAGAGGGGCGCGTCGTCACCCTCAATCAGGGTACGAACCTGCTCAAGGCTGCGGGCTGCTTCTTGCCCGCGCCCAGCAGCGACGTAGAGTTCGCCGAGCAGGTTACGCATCAGTACATCAAGCAGCGTAGTACCTAGCGGCGGCAACTGGCGGATGCCCCGTTCGAGGCTGGCTATCGCCTCGTCGCGGCTCGCGGCCCGCTGCAACAGAGCGAGGCTGTAGTCGAAGTCGGGCAGGAAGTGGCGCATAGCGGCCCGGCTATACTCGCCCACCGCTGCCTCATGGTCGGGTGCGTTGCGTTCGCTGCGGCTCAACACCTCGTTGAGCGCGTCCCAGCGGGTCTCCTCCCCCTGGATGGTGAGCAGAGTGTTGAGCCGCACCATCGCCAGCGTATTACCCGCCTCTATTTCCAGGACGCGGCGCAGTTCGCCCATCGCTTCGCTGTAGCGTTCGCGGCTAGAGAGGAAGTCAGCGTAGGCCAGGCGCACCGCTGCATTCTGGGGCGCAAGCTGGCGGGCGCGGCGGTACTCCTCGGCAGCCCGCTCGTCCTGGGCCAGTTGGGTGTAGATGCGGGCCATCTCCATGTACTGGCCTGCCGCATCCTCTTTGCGGCTGAGGTCAACCAGCAGGGCGGCGTAGCGACCGCGCAGACCGAGATTGTTGCCATCGTAGGCGAGGATGCGCTGATATATGTCAGCAGCAGCCTGCGGTTCGCCGCGCACTAGATACAGATCGAGGGTAGTCTGGAACTTGGTCAGCGCGTCTTCGGTGCGCCCCTGGCCGAGGTAGAGTTCCCCCAGCTTGAGGTGGACGGGCAGATAGTCAGGAGCAAGGCGGATCACCTCGAAAGCGGTGTCCACTGCCGCATAGTAGGCTTGCTGTTCGCCATAGCCTTGCAGGTCGATCAACATCTGGTTAACAGTATGGCTGAGGTTCTGGGCCTCACGGCTGGCCCGTGCCGCCATCGCCTGCTCTACATTGGGCGGGGGGGTGGCAGCTTCGGCGCGTAGGCTACGGATAGCACCGCCGCGGCTCTCTGCGGGCAGCCCACTTTCGGCCAGCCTGGTAGTCGGCTGAACATTGCTCTGGCTACCCTCGTCCAGCCGTCGCAGGGGGGCAGGCACGGCGGCAGGCGGCGGGTCTGGCTCGGCAGGGGCGGGCGCGCGCAGGTAGTCAGTGATCGGGCGCAGGGTGTCAGACTCGCGCAGGCGACCGCTCAACACCTCTGGCGACCGCGCAACCAACCCCACTGCATTGTCCTGGTCTACGCCACCCTCGGCTCCACTGAGGCGCATCAGCTTGGCGCGCATGGAGTCTTCGGTCAGCGACTCCGCCTTGCGCCGAATCTCGTCGGTGCGCTCCTTGTTCCACTTGCGGCTTTGCAGGAAACCCGCCAGGCTGGTGTAGAGGCTAGCAGCACGAGAGGTATTTTGCAGGGCGGTGTAGGTGCTGGCAGCGGCCTCGTAGAGTTGGATCAGGTCTTCGATCTCGCCCTTGCCGATGGTTTGCATATTGATCAGGCGCAGAGCGTTGTCATAAGCACCACCAGCGGCAGGCAGGTTGCCCAACGCCCGCTGGCTTTCGCCCATGCTGTAGTAGGCAGACATGGCGTACTCCTCGTCCTGGGCGATCACCTGGAACTGGTCAACCGCCTGCTGGTGCTGACCGCCAAGCTGGTAGAGCAGGCCGAGGTTGAACACCACGTCAGGCCGCTTCACCCCGCTGTTGACTAGGCTTTCGTAGATGCGGGCGGCAGCGGCGTACTGTCTACGCTCCTGGTAGCCATTGGCGAGGGCGAACATCTCGTTTACCTGGGTCTGGCTCAGTTCAGTGCCAGCCACCTTCGCGAGTGCGGGGGCGGCGGCAGCAGTGGCGGTCTGCCCCTCGGTGGCAATGCGGCGTAGGCGGAACAGAAGGTCGCGGGCTTCGCGACTCTCTGGATCGAGGCTGGTAGCGGCTTCAGCCAGGCGGATCGCCTCATCCGTGTTGTTCTGCTCAAGGGCAAGGTTGGCGAGGGTCAGGTAGGCCGCGACCGTCGCGCCAGTATCGCCAATGGCGCGGCTCAATTCGGCAATACGTTGATAGATGGTCTTGTTCTTCGGCTCCAAGCGGGTTAGTTCTTGCAGAGCCTTGATCGCTTCGCCAGCCTGGTTCTGCTGCTCAAACAGGTCGGCCAGCCGAAAGTAGGTGCGCGAGGCATCGGCGGTGCGCTCAGTGGCAGCATAAATCTCGGCCAGTTGGCCCTGGACAAAGGTATCCTGCGGCTGTTTCTCGGCCAGCGCACTGTACTCGCGCAGGGCATCGGGCCACTGCTTGAGGCGCAGGTGGGCGAGGGCGAGGTTACCACGAGCGGAGAGGTCGTCGGGGAACTCAGCTATCGCCCGCTGGTACTCCTTGAGCGCACGATCCCATTGGTTCTGCCAGGCGTAGTCATGACCACGCTTGAGGGCCGTCTCGAACAATGCTCTATTACCAGCCATGCTTTCACTCCCCGAACTTTGGCAAATTGGCAAGCGATTATAGAGGCAGAAGGTCGGTTGCCTGCCCCTATTATCGCGCCAATCACCTAATATGTCAACGCAGGCGGCGAGGGAAAGCAGGATTGCGGCAAAGTAGGTACTGCATCTTGTGCTACGTAGGGGCGGGCGGCGGCCCAGCGCGGGGAGGCGGCCCAACGCGGGAGGGCGCACGGCTCACGGCGGGTGATGCCGCCCTTCGGCCCACAGGTCTGGACTGAGGATGAGCCGATGGCGGGTATTCTGATCCACGGCCCTGCCGAGCGCGGTGCTGGCTGAAGCACAAAGGAGCGCAGCCAGGCGGCTATGCTCCTTCGTTACTCCGCATCACCTGCGCCGCTGGCGGTAGTCGGGTGCCTGGATGAAGCGTTGCAGGCAGAGGTCAACATCAAAGATGCGCGAGCGGATGCGCGGTTCGATGCTGTCAGGGTAGACGTTGCTGGTGATCACCGTGGGCTTACGCATATTATAGCGGTGGTTGAGGATTTGGAACAGCTTCTCCTTCGCCCAGCTAGTCGCGTTCTCCGTCCCCAGGTCGTCGAGGACAAAGAGGGCGGCGTTGCGGATTTGCTCAAACCGCTGGTCGTAGGTGCTTTCGCTGCCGGGGGCATAGGCGGCTCGTAGCTGGTCGAGCAGGTCGGGGGCGACCGCGAAGTAGGTGGAGATGCCGCTGCGAACGGCCTCGTTGGCGATAGCCGCAGCCAGATGTGTCTTGCCGCAGCCAATATCGCCCATCAACAGCAGCCAGTCGTTCAGGTTGCTGGCGTAATCGCGAGCGGCGGTGTAGGCTTCGCGCACCCCCGGTAGGCTGTGGTCGAAGTTGGCGAAGGTCTTGTCGCGAAAAGCGTCGAGGTTGGAGAGTTCGGCCAGCTTGCTCTTTTGGCGGCTAGAATTGTCCTGGGCGCGGCACTTGCAGGGAAAGATACGCCCAAAGTTGGGCGAACTGGTCTCAGCATCAAGGCGCAGCCAGCCCGACCCCTTGCAGCGGGGGCAGACTTCCTTTGGCTCTTGCGGCTGGCCGACCCCACGCACCTCAAGCTCAAGCTCGTCCTCTGCCGCTGGCACAGCGACCAGCAGACGCGGACGGCGCACTGCTGGGGTCGGGGGTGGGGCTGGCACTGGCTGGGCGAAGCTACGCCCGTCCATGCGGCTCCGCTCGGTTGGCGCGGCTGGCGAGGGGACGGTAGAGGGCGATTCAGCCTCCACTGCTACCGTCTCCACTGCCAGTTCCACGTTGGAATATGTGCGCGTATTTTCCCGTCGTGAACTCCTGGGGATCGAGATGTTCATTCCCTTGATTACGTCGTGCAGACTGTCCATCGCCTTTACCCTCAGTTTCCCACTTCTGCAAGATGCGTTCGATATACCGCCAACTACGCTTGTTATAACTGACTGCCTCGGTGAAAGCCTGCTCAATCCACTCGGTTGGATAGTGCTGCTGGGCTGCCGCCAGTTGCTCGGCCAGCAGCGGGGTCAGCACGCCGATGTTCTGTTCATAGAGCGCAAAGATGTTGGGCCGCAGCGGAACCACCCGCATTCGCTTGGGCTTCGGCTGGGCTGCCGCCCGATAGGTCGCATCCAGGCCCAGGTCAATGCCCGCCAGGTCGATCTCGCCACCCTTCCACTGCTGCACCACCTCGCGGTTCCACGGGGTGTTGACCATGTAGCAGAGTTCCTTGCGCGTGCGCCGCCGATTGCTGCCCCCCTCGAAAGCCCCTGCTCGTGACCGCTCGATTTTGACCAGCAGCGGCTCAGCTGGCTGGGCTTCCACCTCCTGCTCCTCCCCCTTCGCGGCTGGCAGGGCGGGCAGCTTGATCGTCAGGCCCAGCAGGGTGGCGCGGGCGACCGCCAGTTCCAACCCCTCGATCAGCAACTCCTCGGCTGGGCGTGGGCTGCTGGTTACCCCCTGCCCCTTCAATCCTGCCAGCAGCCGCTGATCAGCCCGCAACTCCTGGTAGCTGACCCCTCGCGGGAAGCCGCGCTTGAGCGAGAGCAGCAGGAAGACGTGCAGTGTCACCTTCACCTCGCTCATACTGGTGATCGTGGGCAGCACCTCGGTGAAGAAGTCTGCTGGGACGGAGACTAGCTCCACCCTGTCCTGGGGCTTCATGAATCCAGCGAACATTGGCTAACCCCTGCCCTGGCTCATTGCCATAGTGCGTCTCCAGGTCAACAAACTTGGTCGTCTCCTTCTGGAAGAGAAGGCGCACAATACCAGTTGGCCCGTTGCGATGCTTGGCGATATGAATCTCGGCGATACCCTTCTTCTCGGTGTCGGGATCGTATATCTCCTCGCGGTAGATGAACATCACTATATCAGCATCTTGTTCGATGGAGCCGCTCTCTCTCAAGTCGGATAGCATCGGTACGTGCGATTGGCGCGACTCTACGCCACGCGAAAGCTGGGCAGCAGCGACCACTGGCACGTTCAGTTCGCGGGCCAGCAGCTTGAGGCCACGCGATATTTCGCTGACTTCCTGCACGCGGTTGCTGTCGCCACTGCTGCCGCGCCGCCCCTGCATCAATTGCAGGTAGTCTACGATGATCATGTCCACGCCAGTTGAGGCTTGCAGGCGGCGGGCTTTGGAGCGCAGTTCGGAGGCGGAGAGGCCAGGGGTGTCATCAATGTAGATTGGGGCAAGGGCGAGGTCGCCAAAGGCGCGGGTGAGAGCCTGCCGCTGCTCGTCGGTCAGGTAGCCGTTGCGGATGCTGTGCGTCTCTACCCCAGTCTCCATCGCTAGCAGGCGCAGGGCTAGCTGCTCCTTCGACATTTCCAGGCTGAACACCCCCACCCGCTTGCCGTAGCGAACAGCAGTGTTATAGGCCATACTCATGCAGAAGGAAGTGTTGTGTACACAGATGTCGTTGGCGATAAAGTTTGCGCCGTCTGGTACACAGAGGTCGTACACCTGATGCTCACCAATCGGCTCGATAGCCACGATCTCGTCCCAATAGAGGTCTGGGCTGGCGAGCATAACCAGCCCTACCGCTTGCTGCACTGGGGCGGAGCGAGCAGTCTGGCTGTGGCCCGATGCAGCAGCGGTGCTAACCAGTTCGCGGCTAGCGACGGTCTGCAAGCTGGCAACCTGGGCCTGCGCTCCAGGCCAGCCGATCTGCTGCTGGTAGACAGCTAGCCCCTCGGCGGAGCTTATCGCTACCTGCCAGGCGCGGGCCATCTCTCGCGACAGCTTGGCAACGATGCCGAAGCGGGTAAGGGCGTGCTGCACATCCTCGGCCAGTCCTCGCGCTGCGGTGGCGAAGGCGATCACGGACTGCTTGCCTTGCTGGTAGAGGCTGCCGCCGCGACTGAGCAGCCCACGTAGGAAGTCAGCCAGAGTTGCCCGCTCAAACTGCCAGACGCAGGCGGGGAACCGCTGCTCGGCATTGCCAACCCCCAGCCCTGCTTCGCGCAGCCAGAGCAGCAGTGGGTTTGCTGCCTGCCCAGCAGTGACTGTGCCGATCAGAACAGTACCCGCTTCACTCTGCACCAGGCAGGCAGGGAAGTTAGCGGCGATGATACTACGAAGGTCTGCCGCCACTTGCTCGTCAGCGTTGGCAAACTGAACTGTGTCTTCGGCCAGGCTGCCGCCCGCGACATAGTAGGCCAGCAGGCGGGCCAACCCTGCCGCTAGCTGACGCTTGCCAAAGACTGGCACGACTTGTGGCACCGCCACATACTGACCAACCGCGAGGTCGAGCAATGGCACCCAGCCGTTAGCGGTAAGGAAGGGGTGGCTGCCAGTTACCTCCACGTGGCGGCCCAGCAGCGTCGTCACCCGGTAGCAGGGCTTAACCCCGTTATCTACCCACTCGGCGATCTCGGTGGCCCGTACCTGACCAGCGGGCGAGAGGCCCAGCACGAACGGCAGGCGGCCCAGCACGTACTGCTGGATGGTCAGCCGTTCGCCAGTCGCAGGGTTGTCCACGAGGCTGTCGTGCTTGAGACACTTACCGACACTGGGGCGACAGGCGACGATCACCAGGTCGGAGGATTGCAGGCCGCCAGTGATCTCGTCAATGTCCACGAAGCCGGTGGGGACACCGCTCACCTCACCGCGATGCTGTTCGCGCTCGTTGATCGTGTCGAACACAGTGTCCAGCACGGTGCCGATGGGGACGAAGTCGCGCGCGCTCTGGCGTTGGGTTACGCCGAACAGCAGTTGCTCCGCCTCGTCCAGGGTCTGCTCCACGTCCTGCTCTTGGCGATAGCCGAGGCTGGCGATCTGGCCGCCTGTAGCGATCAGGCGGCGGCGGATCGCCAACTGCTCAACGATGCGGGCGTAGAACTCAATGTGAACAGAGGTGGGGACATCCGAAGGGAGATCGGTGAGATAGGGCGCACCACCGATGAACTCCAGCCTGCTCTTGCGCTGCAATTCGTTGAGCAGCGTGACGAAATCACCAGGTTCGCGGCGGGCATAGAGGTCGAGGATAGCCTCATAGACGACTGCATGAGCCTCATTGTAGAAGTCGGGGGGCTTGAGGAAGGTAGCAATCTTGATTACAGCGTCACGGTCGATCAGCAAACTGCCAATCACCGCCTTCTCGGCTTCGACGTTGTATGGAACAGGGCGTTCAAGCACGCCAAGCATGGCAAGGTCAACCATCGGGACGGCCCCCCTCTAGCGACTGCGAACTCGTGGTTCAAGGCGAACGGCTTGCTTGCGACCACCCCCCCTCTTAAAGCCAGGGTGGAGAAGCGCAGCCATCGCGCCCTATTTAGTTTGTGCCAGCCCCTCTTTACAGCGGGGCAAGGATGGGTTAGAGCGTTTCTTCGCTCGTCTCCCCACTGGCAACCGTGGCTGGTAGCTCGACCACCATTACTGGCAGGTCGCGCTCGGCGGGTGAGGCAGTGACCTCAGCAGGCAGGCTGACGATTTCAGCAGGCAGGCTGGCGATCTCAGCAGTTGGGCTGGCAATCTCAGCAGTTGGGCTGGCAATCTCAGCAGCCTTCTGTGGGCGCGGCTTGCCCCGGTTCTCCTCGCTATCCACCACCAGGGTGAGCTTGCCGCTCTGCCCAGCGTTCAGCTTGACGGTCGCGTGGTAGTTGCCAAGACGATGGATCGCCTCGTCAATGCTAATATTGCGGCGGTCGATCTCAATGCCATGCTGGGCCTTGAGTGCGTCGGCTACGTCGCTGGTAGTCACGCTACCATAGAGGCGGCTCTGCTCGCCCGACTTGGCGTAGACTACGACTTCGGTGGCGTTGATGCGCTCGGCCATGCTGCGCGCTTCGTCGGCGCGGGTGGCGGCCTTGCGCTCGATCATAGCGCGCTGTCGCTCAAGCTGCTTGAGCGCACCGGCGGTGGCAGGGGCTGCCAGGCCACGCGGCAGCAGGTAGTTGCGGGCGTAGCCGTTCGCTACGTCTTTAACTTCGCCAGCCTGACCCAGGCTCTCGATGCTCTCCGTCAGGATAACCTTCACTTGGAACTTCTCCTCTCGTTGTTGGAGCGTGCGCCCCTGTTCTCAAATTATAACATAGAAACATAGATTCGGATATGGCTTTTCCCCAATTGTGGGAAACTTGGCCGCTTTTGCCCCCGCTAGCTACAAGGGCTTGCGGCTCGGTGTCCCCGCCTGCCGGGGATATTGTGGAGGGCTGGTGGATTGCTTGTGGATTAGCACCACTTGCCGCTCCTCGCGCTCGTCGCTAACCAGGTCGCCCTCGGTGATCAGCGGCAAGGTGAAGTCGTAGATTTCGACCTTGCCCGCGCCCAGCTTCTTCAGGGCGGGGCGGGCCTCACTCAGTTCGGTAGCCAGGGCCAGCCCCTTCTTGGGGGCCGCTAGCACCCCGCCAACCTTG
This sequence comes from Chloroflexia bacterium, assembly GCA_038229595.1. Classification (GTDB taxonomy): domain Bacteria; phylum Chloroflexota; class Chloroflexia; order QHBQ01; family QHBQ01; genus JBBROH01. Next base: position 76,774 of record JBBROH010000002.1, read on the forward strand.
AGGAAGGGCAGGCAGTACTCGGCCAGCACTGCCAAGCTAGCGACTGCCCGCGATACTACCAGCAGGTAGTTGGCGCGCTGCTGGGGCTGGTGGGCCACATCCTCAGCCCGCCCGGTGATCACAAAGGTGCCGCTCAATTCGCGTTCGGCATAGAGGTCGGCCATGTGTTGGATGAAAGCCGTCTTCTTGCCCACCGAGTCGAGGCAGACTACCCGCAGGTCGGGATAGTAGACCTTGAGGGGTAGGCCAGGGAACCCCCCCCCGCTGCCCACGTCCATGGCCCGCTCACCAGCCAGCCGGGGAGCAAAGCCGGTCTGCTCCAGGGCGGCGGCCACCGCCAGGCTGTCCGCAAAGTGGCGCACGGCGGCAGCGTTGGGGGCGGTGATCGAGGTCAGATTGACCCGCTCGTTCCAGACCAGCATCTCGTCGTAGTGCAGCCGCATGAGGTCGCGCTTGCGGTCACTCAGGTTCAGCCCCAGGCGCGCCGCTTCAGCCGCCAACACCTCATCCACTGCTACCTCCAGACAAACAGATGCGCCTCAGCACATGCGGTCGAACTGCCCCGCCGAACGCTGGGACGCACCAAAATCATCACGTACTAACGGGGGCAGGTTCCCCCAGGCCGGGTTAGTGGCTGCCGCAACCGCCGCCACCGCCGCCGCCACTGCCACACTTGCGCGCCTCGGCACCGTCCTCGCCCGTATCGAACGAGTGGCCGCAGGAGCAACCACGCACCGCATTCGGGTTATAGATACGGAAGCCGCCGCCCATCAAGGCATCCTGGTAGTCGATCTCGCTGCCCAACAGGTAGGGGACGCTGCTCTCATCTACCACCAGGCGCACCCCGTGCTGAAGAAGGAGGATGTCGTCGTCGGCAATGTTATCTTCCATCGCCATGCCGTACTGCATCCCGCTGCAACCGCCAGGATAGACGAAGACGCGTAGGGCGAGATCGGGATTTTCTTCCTTCTCCACCAGGGCGCGCAGTTGCGAAGCAGCCTCTACGCTGATCGTCAGCATCGGGCTGGCGGCAGGGGCTTCGGTGGTCAGGGCGGTGGGGATCATCGTGTCTGTCATCAGGGTGCCTCCATGTGATCGAATATTGTGTGCGAGTTGTTTAGCCAGCTATGACATATGCGCTCTTGTTTCAACCGTAATGATACCATGCAGGGCGGATGATGTCAAGCAACAGCGCGGCGGCGGGAGGGTTGTTGCGGCAGCAAGCGATTGACCATGCTAGGGATGATCTGGTATAATGTATTGGCGTGCTGCATCAACGTGCCTCTGGGCAGGCATGGGGATCGTAGGAGCGTAGCTAACATTGAACGGCATAGTTCTAACTGTGCCTGCTTTACCCATTAAGGAGGGAACCTGTAGTGAAGTTTTTTAGCAAGAGTTACCTGGGCGCACTGGCGGCTATCGCAATGGTCAGCGTCATGCTAGCAGCCTGTGGCGGCGACAGCGGCGGCACCAGCATGAGCAATGGCGACCTGCTCAAGAAGGCCGCGATCAACATGAAGGCCGCCAAGAGCTACAATCTGGATGTGAACGCTGATACCGCTGGCATGGCGATCACCATGAACGGTGACCTCGACCTTGCCAACAAGAACTCAACCCTCAAGATGAGTGCCGCAGGCACGAACATTAACATGGTGGCTGTTGGCGGCGAAAGCTTCACCAGCGTGGATGGTGGCAAGACCTACGTTAAGGGCGACTCTGGGGCTTCTGGGGCCACCGACAGCTTCACCAAGATGTGGGACGGCTTCAACGCCGCCGATGTGGACAAGTCTGCTAGCGCGCTGAAGGATGGCAGCCCCGCCACCGAGAAGATCGATGGGGCCGACACCAAGCACATGACCGCCAGCATCAAGGACCTCAGCAGCCTGGCCTCCAGCACTGGCGGCAGCGGCAGCACCGAGGGCAATATCGACCTCTGGATCAGCACCGATGCGAACCCCACTGTGCGCCAGATGAAGCTAGCTGGCACCAGCGACGGCAAGCCACTCACCGCTACCATCAAGTGGAGCAAGATCAACGAGCCTGTCACGGTCAAGAAGCCAGAAGGCGTACAGTAAGCTAGCCCTTCGGCCCAAGCGGAGCGCGCCCAATCAGGCGCGCTCTTTGCTTGCCCGCCAGGTGAGGTCACGCTTGCCTGCAAGGGGCAGCGTTCGGCGATGCTCTGAGAGAGGTGCCACAAACATCCTCTTGTAGCTGGCAGGGGGCGGGGAACAGGACAGTTGCGGCACAAGGGCGAACCATTCGCCCCGCTCATGCGTATATATGATAGTGGCCGCATTGCTGGCTGCTGGGCCACCTTGCCACCTACTATCCTCACTGCTGGGCTGCTGCTCAAGTGATCTGTAAACCTTTGACAAACCAGGGGCGTTGCTGTATCATAGAGCAAGGCCGCCGCAAGTCCCGGCTCATTGTTATTGTCTGCCGCCCTTGCCATTTGAGGTTCCTGCCATGCGCCTCGCCGACTATCGTACCCGCCCGCTCGCCATTCCACCCGACCTGCTGAACGCACCTGCGCCCAGCCGTCCTCGCTCTGTCTTTCAGCAGCGGGTACAATCCATGCGCCTGTTCCTGGCTATCGGCGGGCTGGTGATTGGCTTGCTGCTCGCCGCCCAGTGGCGCAGCGGCCTCTCCTCGGCCCAACCCAGCAGCCGCACCGCCACCCGCCAGCAGATCAACACCTCGATTGTTGAGCTTGAGCAGGAGCAGGCCAATCTGAAGCAACAGATCGGCAGCCTGCGGAACCAGATCAATGCGGTGCGCGAGAAGAATACCCAGGCCAGCACCACGCTCGATCAAGTTAATAACACCTGGCAGGAGGCCCAGCGCAGTGTAGGGCTGATGCCCCTGCGTGGCGAAGGGGTAGTTGCTACCTTTGATGATAGCAAGGTCAGTAATACAGCCCCAGATGCTACCCTGGCCGATTACATCATCCACGAGTACGACCTGCGCGATGGCATTGCAGCCCTGCTCGATGGCGGTGCCGAGGCGATTTCGCTGAATGGGGAGCGCGTGGTCGCCTCCACCTCGGTCTACTGTGTCGGTAGTACGATCATTGTTAACAGCACCCGCCTATCGCCCCCCTACAACATCACTGCTATTGGCAACAGCAACGCCCTGAGCGAGAGCCTGATCAAGTCGCCACAGATGACGAAGTTCACCCAGCGGGCCAAGCAGTATGGGGTGATCCTCGGCGTGACCAGCAGCAGCGACGTGCGCGTACCTGAGTACAAGGGCGAAATCAAGCTGCGCTATGGCAAGCCACTGCGTGAGGGCCGCTGAGATGTTGATGCACCAGCGAACCGGGGGAGGCTGGCTGCGCTATGTTGCCCTGGCTAGTGTCTCCCTGCTGCTCGGCTTCCTGCTCGTCACCCAAATCCGCACCCTCTCGCCCAGTTATGAGGAACGCTTCAACAAAGAGACAGACTCCGACCGCGCTGCCTACCTCTCCCAGGTCTACGTCAGCGTCAACGCCCTGCGCCAGGAGCTAGAGACCCTACGGCGCGGGCTGGCAACCTCACAGCAGAACGACACCTCCGCGCTGATAGCGAAGGAGGTGGAGGAGACTGACCGCCTGCGCGCCTTCAGCGGGGCGTACGCCATCACTGGCCCAGGGGTTAGCGTGCAGATTCGGGGGGATGTCAGCACCTTTGACCTGCAAGACCTGATCAACGAGCTACGCAACGCTGGGGCCGAGGGTATCTCGCTCAACGGCAATCGGGTGGTTGCCCGCACTGTCGTTGCCAATCTTGGCGGCCAGGTGATCACCGTAGACAGCAAGCCGATCCGCAGTCCCTTCATCCTGCGGGCTGTCGGTTCTGCTGCTGACCTGCGAACGGCCCTGGAGCGGCGCGGCGGCTTGCTTGCTATCCTCCAGGCGAAGGAGATTGAGATTCAGGTGACAGAGGACGATAGCATCATCGTGCCAAAGCTAAGCACCGCCTACGAGACGAAGTACGCCCAGCCCGCCCCCACCGCTGCTGCCGCGCAGTAACCCTGCCCC
>JBBROH010000003.1:0-63845 GCA_038229595.1 Chloroflexia bacterium
CTGCTGGCTGCCTGGCAGGGGGAGCTACGCTAGCCAGCAGCAACAAGAGAGGCCATGCAGCGATTTGCACGGCCCTCCTGCTATCTACCAGCCTGCATCGGACTAGCCGCGCACGGCGGGGGTGTCTACCAGATGTTCGACGATAAACCAAACCTGCTTCTCGTTGGTGCGTAGCACCTCGCTCATCAGCAAGTCGTTAGTGCCATCGTCGCCGCTCTCGGCAGTCTCCTTGATCGCCTGGTGAACCTCGCCAATGATCAGTTCATGGGCTTCTAGCAGGCGAGCAAGCATAGCAGGTACTTCTTCTGCGCCGTTGGGTGGCCGCTTGATCTTGGTGATCTCGGCCACGTGGCGCGGGTCGGCCACGGCAATGCCGCCCAGAGTCTGCACCCGCTCAGCCATCACGTCAACCAATTCCAACTGCTCATCCGCGTGCTTATCGAGCAGCAGGTGCAGTTGGTAGAAGGTGTGGCCGCGCATCAGCCAGTGGTGCTTCTTGTAGAGGTTGTAGAGGATGATCGTGTCAGCTAGCACCTGGTTGATAATTTCGCCACTCTGCTTGCGAACTTCGCGGTCAAGCGCAATCGGCAGGTCGCGGACGGTGCCATACTGCTGAATCTCCCTGCCTTCCGGCTGGTTGAGGATCGGCTGGCTGTCCATGCTGCTATGGTCGTTGCCATTCTGGTGAGCCTTGTTCCCCTTCTTCTCTTTCTTCTCCTGGGTCTGCATCAGTTTCTCCTTTAGTTTGTCTGGTCTCTAGCTAGGTGTGGTCGTTGCTCGGTAGTTACAGACAGCAAAAAGCACACACTGTGCCACCAGCGTGTGCTTCCAGTTTGGTTGGGGGATAGCAGTGGCGGTCAGCCTTAGGGGGCGGGCGTGCCAATGCGGCGGGCCAGTTCGTCGAGGGTGCGCTTGAGTTCGGCCTGCGCCTGACCGTAAGTGGCGAAGTCGTTAGCGCGCAAAGCAGCCTGGCCGCGCTCGTACTGCTGCTGGGCGAGGCTAACTAGCTGCGGTGCGCTGAGGGTGGCGAGGTCGGTGCCACCCGCGATGGTTGGTTGGGGGGCGGCGGTCGGCTGCGGGCCGGGGGTGCCGTTCGCGGTTGGCGTGCCGGTACCAACACCAGTGCCGGGCTGCTCAATCGCGCTACCCTGCCCACTGAGTAGCTTGTTGATCGCCTCGTCAAAGGTGCTAGCGATAGTCACCCGGTTGGTGCTAGCGACGATCACATACTTCAGTTCGGGCTGCGGGTTCTGCTCGGCGGTAACGTAGAGCGGCTGCACGTAGAGGATCGACTGGCCGATGGGCAGGACGAGCAGGTTGCCCAACTCTACATTGGAGCCTCGTTGCCCCAGGAGGGTGCGTAGTTGAGAGATGCTGGGGTCCTGGTTGGCGCGGGCGACCACCTGTTGGGGGCCGCTCACCTGGTTGCCAGCCGGGAAGCGGATCACTACGATCTTGCCATAGTCCGCTCCATCGCTCTTGGCCGCCATCCAGGCCGTCATGTTCGGCTTGCCCGCGGGGGTGAAGGGCAGCAGCAGCAGGAAGGACTCGCTCTCGTCACCACGTAGCTTCATGATGTTGTAGTAAGGCTCCATGCCGCCTGCATTAGCGTTGCGGTTGCGGTTGGGCGTGCCGTCGGTGGCAACAGTCCAGGGGTCTTGCCGCCGCAAGAAGACCTGTGGCTCGGTCATGTGGTATAGTTCGAGCGTCTGCGCCTGCACATTAAAGAGCAACTCTGGGTAGCGCACGTGGGCCACCAGGTTCGCTGGCATCGCCGAGCGCGGCTTGAACAGGTCGGGGAATATCTTGCTGTAGGTCTTGAGGATCGGCTCGTTCTCATCGAAGGCGTAGAAGGCCATCTTGCCGCTGTAGGCATCGATCACCACCTTCACCGAGTTGCGGATGTAGTTGAAGCCGCCAATGGTGCCAGTGTACACCGTTGCGTTGGGGTAGCGGTCGCTGATCGTGTAAGCATCGCGTATCCAGTACAGCTTGCCGTCGGCGATCACCAGGTAGGGGTCGTCGTCGTAGAGCAGGAAGGGAGCGACCAGGTTGGTCATCTGCTGCACATCGCGGTTGTAGAGGATGCGGCTATCGTCCTTGAGCGCATCACTGAGCAGGATATTACCGTCGCCAAAGTGGTAGGAGTAGAGCAGCTTCTTCCAGTAGGAGTCAAGGGCCACCCCACCGCTGCCTTCATAGCCGCCGCCGAGGGTGTTGGTTGCTGTAGTCGTGCTGCTGAGGCTGCCAGTACTGCTGATCACCCCTTCGTTGCCCTGGAACACGGTGGCCGTCGTCTTGACGAATACATAGTCGTCGGTTTGCAGGCCGTAGTAGATTTCGGGGCGGCTGAGGTTGAGGTTGGGGTAGCTGCTGACGGGGGGGATGTCGCGCACGAACAGGCGCGGCGACCCTTCGCCTACCGCCTCGTTGACTGGGCTGAGGGCTACACCCAGGCCGTGGGTGTATTGCAGGTGGCGGTTCGGCCAGTTGAGGCCGTTCACCTTGTTCTGATCTAGTTCGCGGGCGGCTAGCATCACCTGGCGGTAGTCGCTGCCGAGGGTGTAGCGATCAATCGTCACTTCGCTGAAGTTGAAGTAGGTGCTGATCGCCTGCAACTGCTGGTAAGACTGCTCAAGCTGGCGGTAATCCCAGAGGCGCACGTTCTTGACTGTCTGCGGGCTGGCAGCGAGGTCGGCGCGGGTCAGTTCTGCGGTTGGCCCTGGTCGTTCTTCGATGATGTCGAGGTTGAAGGCAGAGCGGGTTGCCTTGATGTTGTTGTCAGCGTACTTGCTCTCTTTATCGAATATGTTGGCGTTGACCTGGAACTGCTGTACAAAGGTGGGGTAGACCCCGCCGACCAGGATCGCCACCAGCAGCCACGCGCCCAGGGAGTAGAGCGGCAAGCGATAGTTGCGCGAACGGATGGTTAGCAGGAGGGTGAGGGCAACCAGGATCACGACTACCAGCAGTATCCAACTGGCGGTGATGCGGGCGTTCTCATCCGTATAGCCAACCCCGGCGAACGCGGTGCTGCCTTCGCGCTGGTTGAACAGCAGCTTGTAGCGGTCAAGGAAGTAGCCGAAGGCGAAGGTGAGCAACCAGAGCGCACCGAGGATGGTCAGGTGGGGGCGGGCTGCTGCTGGCAGGTCGATCTGCGGCAAGCCAAGCTGGTTGAGCATCGTCTCTGGCGACCCATCCTCGGCCAGGCGACGGGCGGCAGGGCGGGTTACGGTCGGCATTGTCAGGCGGCTGCCAACCGCATAGACGGCAATCACGGCTACGCCAGTAAACAGGATCAGGCTGCTAATCCAGCCGCGCAGGTCGTCCAAGAAGGGCAGGGTGAAGACGTAGAAGCCAACATCCTGCTGAAATATGCGGTCGGGGCTGCCACCAAAGGGGGTGGCGTTGAGGAAGCGTAGCACCGTCACCCACTCGCCGCCAGCAGCGAGACCGAAGAAGATCGCCAGCACCAGCGTGGCCGCCCAGATTAGCTGGCGGATCGACCCTGCACTGAGGGTCGCCTGCTGGCCCTCGAATATCTGCCCCGGCGTGCTGTTGCGCCGGGCCACCTGGAGGTTGACGGCCAGGAAGATCGCCGCCAGTATGGTACCCGCGATGCCCACCAGCCATTGGGTGGTGAAGCGGGTAATGTAGACCGAACTAAGCGACTGGCTATCGAACCACAACCAGTCTGCTGCGATATTAAAGATCAGGGGCAGGCCAAACAGCAGCACTGCCACAACGACAGCAATCGGCACCCATATCCTGGGTCGCATAGAAGTTCCCTCGTTTCAACATATCGTGTAATCGCCACTTTTGTCTCCTACCATTGTACAGCAAGCGTCAAGCCCGACACAAGCCTGAGCCAGGGCTTGGCGGCTCCTCACGGCGGTCGCTATCAGCGTCCCTGTGGCTGCATCCCTATGCCAATTATCAACCTGAGCCGCCTGCCTTCATCTCTGACCTAGATATGTTATAATCGCAGCGAGACGAGTGGTGGAGGATAGCAGATGTGACAAAAACAAGCGCGATGATCGGGCTGGTCTGTACAGCCTGTGGCAGCCAGTATGCTGCCGACCAGATGCACGGCTCCTGCCCCAACTGCGGCAAGGTGCTGTTCTGCCAGTATGACCTGGATGGCCTACGGGAGCAGTTGACGGTGGCTGAGCTTGCCCGCCGCCCACGCGGTGTCTGGCGTTGGTACGAGTTGCTACCCCTGGCTGACGAGCGCGATATCGTCACCCTCGGCGAAGGGGACACCCCCCTGCTTGCTTGCGACCGCCTTAGCCGCCAATTGGGGGTGGGCCAGTTGCGGGTCAAGGACGAGGGCTGCAATCCAACTGGCAGTTCGCGGGCGCGCGGGGTGGCGGTAGCCGTCTCTGTAGCCCGTCAGTATGGCATAGCCGCTGTCTCGATCCCCTCACTGGGCAACAGTGCCGACGCAGTGGCCGCCTACGCTGCTCGCGCTGGGCTGGAGAGCTACGTCTTTGTCCCTGATGTAGCGAGCATCGCCCACCTCGCCACTATGGTTGCCGCTGGTGCCTACACCTATAGGATCAAAGCAAAGGAGTTGGAGAACAACCAGCAGGTGCGCGCCCACAGCAAGCGGTTTGGCTGGTTCGACCTCAGCCACCTGCGCGAACCCTACCGCATTGAGGGCGAAAAGACGCTGGGCTACGAACTGGCCGAGGCTTACAACTGGCAACTACCCGACGCGCTGATCTACCCACTGACCAGCGTGATCGGCCTGGCCGCGATCTGGAAGGGCTGGGCCGAGTTGGAGGCGTTGGGCTGGATTAGTAGCTATCGCCCCCGCATCTTCGGCGTACAGGCCATTGGTTGCTGCCCTCTCAGCCGGGCCTTTGAGAGCGGTAGCGAGAGTAGCGAACCCTGGGCAGAGCGCGAAATGGAGACGGTCTACAACTGCCTGCACGCTACCAACCCAGTGGGTAGCTATCTTGCCCTGCGCCTGGTACGCGAGAGTGGCGGCCAGATCATCACTGTTGGTGACGAGGCAATTGCCACCGCCCAACTCGATCTCGCCCGCTGCGAAGGGATTTTCGCTTCGCCAAAGGGGGCAATGGCTATAGCCGGATTGAAGCGGCTGGTCAGCGACGGGCTGATCGACGGTGAAGCCAGCGTCGTCCTGGTCAACCCGTCTAGCGGCCTCAAGGAGCCACAAGTGATCAGCCTCAGCGATCTCCCCCCCACCCTCGCCCAGTAGCCACTCAAGTGCTGTGGTGGATGATATGGATGTGCAAGGTAGCCGGGTCAGCCACGATCAGCCCCTCATAGCCGCCCACACACGTCCCCTTGTAGTGGTTAAGCACTGATATGGCAACGGCTGGCATACTGGCATAGGGCTGGCAGGCACCGATGAAGGTTCCCTCGCTACCATCAGCGGGGCGCAACTGCTCTACATACCGCTGAAAGTCAGAGGCAGGCAGGGCAAAGTCTGCCTCAAAGTACCAGTCGGTGAATTGCTGATAGCTAAGTTTGATTGCCCCCGCACTGGCTGGTACTGGCTGCGGCGAGTAGTCGTTCAACCACTTGAGTTGCTGAGCCGGAGTTAGCTGCCCCTCATCGAGGCTGGTGCCAGCCAGCAGGTTGAAGCCCAGCCAGGTCATCAGCCCCAGCACCAGCAGGCAGCCGCCTGCCAGCAGCCCAACAATGAGCAAGAGAGGACGACGGCTGCTGCGACTACTGCTCTTGAGCATGGCGATCTCCCAGCGTGTGTAGTTTTGCTTGTTCGCCATACAATACGTCGGCATAGGCCATTTTGTTGCAACGTCGTGGGCTTGAGCAGGAACTTCTTCTCCCTACTGCTCCGCCAAAGCGTGGGCCACCGCCTGCTCTAGCGTCCAGGCGGCACCCTCCGCCAGGGCTGCTGCCGCCTCATCGCTGCTCAGGCTAGCCAGGGCTGCTGCCAGTTGGCGGGAGTGGCTCTCGCGCTCTGCTGGCGAAAAGGGGGTGCCGAGGTTATCGTGCAGCGCACTGATCGCGGCCAACAGAGACAGGGCCAAGCGTGCCTGCCCAAGATGAAGAAAGAGGTCAGCATAATCGTCCAGCCCGGTGAGGATGCCGAGTGTGTCGCCGAGGCTACGTTGCAGAGCCAGGCTCTCGCGGATCAGGCGGCGGGCGGTAAGCACGTTCCCCTGTCGTAGGGCGATCAGCCCAATATAGCCCGACACCGTCGCGATCCCGCCCTCGTTGCCCAACTCGCGCTCCAGGGTCAGGCTCTCCTGCAACAGGGGGCTGGCGGTGGCGTAGTCGGCCAACTGGTAGGCGACGATACCAAGATTGCCGAGGGCGATGGCCGTACCTGCCTTGTTGCCCACCTGCCGCTCGATTGTCAGGCTCTCGCTGAACAGGCTCTGGGCGGTGGCCGCGTCCCCCTCGTCAAGGGCGATGCTGGCTAGATTGTTGAGCGTGGCAGAGATGCCCACCTGGTCGCCCTGCTCGCGTTGCAGGCTGAGGGCCAACTGGTAGTATACTCGCGCCCACTCGTAGTTGCTCTGGGCGAAGGCAAGTCCACCCGACCCGTTCAAGGCTTTGGCCCGCAGAGAGGGGTCAGCGGTCGTCTTCTGGGCCAGGGCTGCTTCCAGCCAGGCACGCCCTTCGCTGAAGTGACCGCGCGTAAACCAGAACCGCCAGAGAGCGACCGCCAGCCGCAGGGCCAGGGTCGTGTCTGTCCCTGGTTGCAGGGTGTAGGTGAGGGCGGCCCTCATGTTGTCATGCTCCTCCTCCAGCCGAGTCAGCCAGGCACGCTGCTCCGCACCAAGCAGTCCCAGTTCAGCGGTCTCGGCCAGGCGCAGGTAATATTCAGCATGGCGGTTGGCAGTCGCCGCCTGCTCACCCGCCTCGGCCAGCTTTTCTGCTGCATACTCGCGGATCGTCTGCAACATGGCAAAGCGCACCTCGCCCTCTGCCGTCTCGCCCCGCTGCAACATACTCTGGTCAGCCAGGGCTTCCAATCCCTCGCCGCCAGCGGCCACTGACTGGCAAACCTGCTCGGCAGCCTCGACCATGCAGCCGTCCGCGAAGACGCTGAAGCGGGCAAAGAGCAGCCGTTCGCTCTCGGCCAGCAGGTCGTAGCTCCACTCAATCGCCCCGCGCAAGCTGCGTTGGCGTTCGGGCCGGTCGTGCATCCCTTGCGCGGTGAAGGACAGGCTGCTGAGGCGGATCAGCATCATCTGCGGCGGGTACATCTTGCTACGCGCAGCAGCCAGTTCGATAGCCAGCGGTAGGCCGTCCAGCTTGCGGCAGATCGCCACCACCGCCTCCGCATTCTGCGTCGTCCACTGGACGCCAGCCTTGACCGCCTGCGCCCGCTCTACAAACAGGGCGACAGCGGGGTAGTAGAGCAACTCGTCTGGCGGCGGCAGTTGTGGGCCGGGGGGTAGGCCCAGGGGCAGCACCGCGAATTCGTGTTCGGCGTAGAGGTGCAAGGAAGTACGGCTGCTGACCAGTATCTTGAGTTGGGGGACAGCACTAAGCAGATCGGTGAGCAGTGCCGCGCCCTCTACTACCTGCTCGAAGTTGTCCAGCACCAACAGCATCTGCTTGTCGCGCAGGCGCGTCTTGAGGCTGGCGGCCAGGCTCTCGCCTGCTTCCACTATCTCCAACGTTGCTGCGATCTCCGCCGCGATCAACCCCGGTTCGGTGAGGCAGTCGAGCGGGACGAAGAACACCCCGCCGTTAAACTCGGTCAGCATCTCGGCGGCCACCTGGGTGCTGAGGCGCGTCTTGCCGCTACCGCCCGGCCCGGTAAGGGTAAGCAGCCGCACCCCAGGCTGGCGCAGGCGGTCACAGACCGCTGTTACTTCACGCTTGCGGCCTACCAGCGAGGTGGAGTGGGCGGGCAGGTTGGTGGGGTGCGCGTCTAGCGTCCGCAGCGGCGGAAACTCGCCCGGTAGGTTAGGGACAAGTAGCTGGAAGATTTGCTCCGGCTGGCTCACATCCAGCAGCCGCCGTTCGCCCATGTCGTAGAGTTGACCGCTATCTGGCAGCCTCCCCCGCACCAGGTCGGCGGCAGTAGCCGAAAGCAGTATCTGGCCGCCATGCCCGGCGTAGAGGAAGCGTTCGACCCGGTTGAGGATCGGGGCCGGGTAGTCGCCGCTGGTCGGGAAGGCAGTGGCGGTGTAGAGGGCTAGCCGCACCCGCAGCGGGCCGGTTTCGCCCCACTCCTCAGTGTGCAGGCCCCACTGGATCGCCAGGGCCGAAGCAAGGGCGGCGTTCGGGTCGCTGAAGGCCGCGCAGAAAGCATCGCCAATCGTCTTGAAGACCGCGCCCAGTGGCTCAACCGCCTGTCGGATGATCGCGTCGTGGCGGGCAAGGGCAGCGCGCATCGCCAGCGGGTGCCGCTCCCACAGGCGGGTGCTACCCTCGATGTCGGTAAAGAGGAAGGTTACGACTCCACCTGGTAGTTCTGCCACCGTAGCAACCCCCTGCCAAATCTCTGTTCTAGTATAGCACAAACTGCGGATTGTGCTTTGCCTTTGGCTCAGTAGCGCACCCGCCAGTCCCCTTCGCGGCGGGTGAGGTGCGCCTCGTCCAGAGACTCCAGGATTGCCAGGGCGTACTTGCGGCTGGCTCCGTAGAGGTCACGCAGGCTGGCGATGCTGACCTTTTCGCCTGCGTCGATCAGGGCTAGCACGCGGCTGCTAGCGGCCTCATACGCCGCCCGCTCGAAGAACACCCCCCCTGCCTTCACCACTTCGCCGCGCTCCAGCAGGGCGGTCAACACATCACCCTCCCCCTCAAGGCCCAGTTCGGCGGGGGCAGGTGGGGCATAGGGACTGGCCCGCAGGGCGGTCAGGTAGCGATCAGCCTGCTGCTGCTGGGCATGGCTGAGGGTGATCGCAAAGTCGGGCAGGTGGTAGCTGCCACCGACTCGCCCTGCCTGCTCAAGGGCGGAGGGGACAATGATCTTGGCTTCGGCGGCAGCAGCCAGTACCGCAGCAAACGGCTTGCTGTCCAGCCCCAGCTTGCCGCGCAACTCCTCCTTGCCGATGCCAGCCCGCAACGGTTGTCGCTGGTGGAACAGGGCGACCACTTCGCGCAGGCGGTGGCTGAGGTCAGCCCACGCGCCGCTGCTGATCAGGTAGCCAGCCAGTCTGCGGGCGCGGCCCTCGGCTAGCAGTTGGGCCGCCGCCTGCTCTGCTGCCGCTGCGCCCAGTTGCACCAGGCCACCCGCCCGCTTCAGTTCGAGCGGTTGGCTGAGGACGGTCAGCAGGAGGTCGGCGGGGTCGCCCTTCGCCAACGTGCTGAGGCTGGTCAGCACGCGGGGCTGGAAGCGTTTGTGGCGGCGGGGCTGCGGATCAACGATTACCCCCCCCGCCACAGTGCGGCTGGGCGAGGGCTGCCGCAGGATAAAGCGGTCGCCCCTTGCGACAACGACGGGATTAGCCAGCCGCAATTGCGCCCAACCCTGCGCCCCCGCTGCCAAGCTCTCCTGATCGAGGATAGTCAGGCGCACAGCAGTCTCGCTGGTGCCGACGAACAAATCCAATTCGTTATTCTGGGCGATCAACGGCGCGTCTGCCAGCGTGCTGATGAAGACATCCAGGCGGTCACTAGTCTCCAGGCGACCAGGGAGGGTCAGCACCTGCCCCCGGCGCAACTCGCCTACCTCTAGCCCGATCAGGTTGACCGCCACGCGATTGCCGGGCGGGGCCACCTCCACCTTCTGCTTGTGCATCTGGAGGCCGCGGATACGGCTCCGCAGTGGTGCGCCATGTGGCCCCGGCCCCACCTCCACCTCTTGCCCGACCGCCAGTACGCCATCCAGCAGGGTGCCAGTTACCACAGTGCCAAAGCCAGCGATGCTGAAGGCGCGGTCAATGGGCAGGCGAGCGCGGCCCTGATCGCTCACACGGGGCGCGCCCGCCAGCACTGCTGCCAATGCGATTTGCAATGCGCCCAACCCGGCCCCCGTGCGTGCGCTAACTGGCACGATGGGGGCAGCGGCCAGCCGCGTCCCGGCTAGTAGGCTACGCACGTCCGCACTGACCAGGGCCAGCCAATCCTCGTCCACCAGATCGCACTTGGTCAAGGCGACAACGCCACGTTCGATTTGCAGCAGGTTGAGGATCGCCAGGTGTTCGCGGGTTTGGGGCATTGGCCCTTCGTCGGCGGCCACCACCAGGATCGCCGCGTCGATACCGCCCACCCCAGCCAGCATATTCTTGATGAAGCGTTCGTGGCCTGGTACATCAATAATGCTGATCTCGTTGCCGTCGGCCAGGCGCAACCAGGCATAGCCGAGGTCAATCGTCATCTCCCGCTCCTGCTCCTCGCGCAGGCGGTCGGGGTTGATGCCGGTCAGGGCCAGCACGAGGGTAGACTTGCCGTGATCCACATGACCAGCAGTGCCGACGACGTACATTGTTATCCTCCTCCTGGTTGGGGAGGCAAGGAGGGCTTAGTTGTGGAAGCTACCAAAGACGCTGAGGAGGATCAGTTGATAGACGATAGTGGCTGCCCCACCGAGCAGAGCTAGCTGGCGGTCAATCGGGTAGAGGCGGGCGGTGAGCAGCCCCGCGAAGTAGGCACCCGCCACTACCCCGCCGAGCCAGAGCAGCACCAGGAAGAAGCCCAGGTTGGCGACTAGCAGGATCAGCCCCAGGGTCAGCAATAGCACTCGCAGGGCCTGGGTGAAGGGATAGACGCTAGCCGAGATGGTGAAGTAGCGTGCGCTGCTCTCGCCGGTGAGGATTTCGCCCAGGGCGTAGATCACTCCAGCGGCAATCGGCACCTCTAGCAAGCCGAGGATGAGCAGGATCAGTGGGCGCACCACGAACAGGTTGAGCAGCACGCCAATGTTGTTCAACTCGAAGCCGCGATTCTGGCTGAAGCCCCAGAGTAGCGTGTCTACCAGGTAGATCAGGGCGGGCATGGCAGCCAGCACTGCCGCCTGCTGCACGACCTGGCCCCGACTGTAGTGGTAGCGTGGCGGCGGTGGTGGCAGCGCGTCGCTGATCGCGCTCTCCTCCAATGCCTTGCCGCTCTCCGGGTCTTCAACCGCCCCAGTCTTGCCACCGGGGTTGAGGCCAGTCAGGCGGGCAAGGGCGCGTTGTGGGTTGGCGGGGACGCTGATCGCAGGCAACAGATAGTCCTCCTCGATCAACAGGCCCGCCGACATCGGCGTAGCTGCCCGCCCCCGACTCGTTCGGGCGGGGCTGTTGCTACTCATCCTGTAGCTGACGATTTGTTGGATCAGGTCGTCGAAGTTCTTGATGTTTGAGGTGATCAGGAAGGACGGCCCCTCAAACGGGCCAAACAGGTAGGAGTAGAGGCGATGCACCAGCCCCAGGCTATCGTCCGAACCCTCGACCACGATGATAAAATACTTGCCGCCGCTCAGTTCGGTGGAGTGCAGGCGCATCAGTTCGCCCCAGGGTAGTAGCCGTTCGCTGCGCCAGTTGATCAGCACCAGCCCTTCGCTGCTGACGTGCAGGTTGGGCAGCAGGCCACGCACGAAGCGTAGTAGCAGCAGGGCCAGCAGCAGGGCGAAGATACTCTGGATCAGCGGCCAAAGCAAACCCTCGGTGCCACTCTCCACAAAGAAGTAGTTGGTGACGCTGGCGAAGAAGTCGGCGACTGGCTTTGGCAGCCAACTGATGGTCGAGATACGGCGTGGGTCGATGCCCAGTGGCCGCGTAACCACCAGGTAGAACATGATGTGGCGCAGGAAGTTGTAAGCTGCCACCAGGCTGATGCCGTAGCCGAACAGTTCGAGTGGTAGCCGTAGCCAAAGGGGGTAGCGGTAGATCATCCGCTTCACCTTACCTGCCGCTTGCGTAGTGCTAGCCCCATACATAGGCGCGTCTCCTTCTTATGTCACCTGCTTGCCCCGGCTGTATGATACAGTACAATCGGCTTGAGCGCAATAGCCCATTTCGGTCAGGTCAGGGCTGTAGGCTGGTGGCTGTGTGCGTTGCGCTGCCAGCCTGCGCTTGTTGGAGATGGTTTGTAGCCGGGCAGGTAAAGCGGTGGACTCAAAGGCAAGGGGATCGCGTTGTAGCACAAGGGGCGCGCCTCGCGGCACGCCCCCTTGTACTACAACAGCCTACTGCTGTCTACTAGGTACCACTCTCCCAGGAGTTGAGGTACTTCTGCTGCTCCTCGGTTAGCACATCGAGGCCCACGCCCATGGTGATCAACTTGAGGCGGGCAATCTCATGGTCGAGTTCCTGCGGCAGGACGTAGAGTTGGTTGCCAAGCTGCTCGTGGTTCTTCGCCATGTACTCGGCGGCGAGCGACTGGTTGGCGAAGCTCATGTCCATCACGGCAGCCGGGTGGCCTTCGGCGGCGGCCAGGTTGAGCAGGCGGCCTTCGCCCAGCAGGTAGAGGCGGCGGCCATCCTGCATCGTGTACTCCTCGACGAACTCGCGCACCCTGCGCTTGCCCGTGGACATTGCTTCCAGAGCCTTGATGTTGATTTCGTCGTTGAAGTGGCCGCTGTTGGCGATGATTGCCCCATCCTTCATCGCCGCGAAGTGCTGGCTGTCGATCACATTCAGGTCGCCGGTGAGGGTGAGGAAGATTTCGCCTTCCTTGAGAGCCTCGGCCATCGGCTTGACTGGGAAGCCGTCCATCACTGCTTCAAGGGCGCGCAGGGGGTTGATTTCGGTGACGGTCACGTGTGCGCCGAGGCCACGGGCGCGGTCAGCCACGCCCCGGCCACACCAGCCGTAGCCAGCAACCACGATCTTCTTGCCCGCGAGCAGCACGTTGGTGGCCCGAATCAGGCCGTCCAGGGTGCTTTGGCCGGTGCCGTACTGGTTGTCGAACATATGCTTGGTGTCCGACTCGTTTACGCCGACGACTGGGAAGCTCAGCACGCCGTCCTTCTCCATAGCGCGCAGGCGGATTACGCCAGTAGTCGTCTCCTCGGTGCCACCGATGATGTTGGTGGTCAGTTGCTCGCGCTCCTCAGCGGTTAGCGTCTTGGCCCAATCACCGACGATGGGGTGAACATCGCCCAGACGGTTGAGGCGGATAAACAGCAGCGAGGAAACGAGGTCGGCCCCGTCGTCCATGGTGATGTTTGGCTCGTGCTGGATGGCGGCCAGAATATGGCGATAGTAGCTATCGCCGTCCTCTCCCTTGATCGCGTAGGTGGCAATGCCGTAGTCCAACACGAGGCTGGCGACCACATCATCCTGGGTGCTGAGGGGGTTGGAGGCGCAGAGGACGATCTCGGCCCCGCCCGCCTTCAGCGTGCGCATCAGATTAGCGGTCTCGCAGGTGACGTGCAAGCAGGCAGAGACGCGCAAGCCCTTGAGCGGCTGCTCCTGCTCGAAGCGGGTGCGGATTTGTTGGAGGACGGGCATTTGGGCATCAGCCCACTCGATGCGCTGCTTGCCCTTCGCGGCCAAGCTAGCATCCTTCATATCGTGCGACTGCGCGGGGGCGAGGGTGTTCGCCGGACGCTCTACTACTGAGGTCATTCTTTAGCTCCTTAGCAAGATGGGTTTTACCGCTAGACCGGCTGTTCGCTGCTGGCGAAGTCACGGTATCCTGGGCTGACCGGGTGTTCGCTGGGGGCGAAGTCACGGCGTAAGGGGCTGTTTACTGCTACCCCAACGCAGAGGAAGGCGTAAGGGCTAGTGCCTGGGCAAGATGAGGGTGCGAAACACCCTGTACCTTAATTGTACCAACTCCAGTGGCGGCTTGTCAATAGCGGCTGCGGCTGGCAGCAAGTTAGCCGATGCACATATCGCGCAAGCCGCGTTTCGTCGGTTGGCTGCTGGCCTACAACTGCACTGCCAGTTCGCCGAAGTTCTCGGCATAGCGGGCGCGGAACTCGGCCTGGGTGTAGTGGTGAGCCTGGGTGCCGTGGTGTTCGATGGCATAGACTGCGCTGAGGCTACCCAGCCGCCCGATCACCGCCAATGGGTAGTTGCTGACCAGCCCTTTGGTGATCCCGGCCAGGTAAGCATCGCCACCACCAGTGGGATCAACCGCTTCTGTCGGCTTGGCAGGCGGGATGTTGAGTGGCTGCTCGCCCTTGACGTAGATGATGCTGCCCTCGGCCCCGCGCGTGACGAAGGCGTGCTGCCCTTGCTCGGCGATGGCCTGGGGGTCGAGGCCGGTTTTGTTGCGGATCATCTCAAACTCGTAGTCGTTGCCGACCACCGCGTAGGCACCAGCGATGCCCTCCTGCATCTCCGCGCCGCTGAGGCGCACGATCTGCTGGGTGGGGGCGTAAATATATTTGATCCCCTGCGCTTTGCACTCGTGGGTCAGCTTGACGATAGCCTCTGGCGTGCTTGGCCCGACGATCACGAAGTCAGCCGCGCCCGCGTCGGCCAGGCTCAAGTCAACCGAGCGGCCCATTGCGCCAGGGTAGAAGCCCACGATCTGGTTGTCGCTCATGTCAGTAGTGATATAGCAGGTGGCCGTGAAGTCGTCCTTGTACTCGCGCACGAGGCTGGTCTTGACCCCCACTGCTTCCAACCACTGGCGGTAGCTGTCAAAGTCCTGCCCAACGGTGGCATAGAGTTCAGGCCGCTCGCCAAGCAGGCCGAGGCTGTAGGCAATATTGCTGGCAACGCCGCCATACTGCCGCTTCATACTTTCTACCAGGAAGCTGACCGAGAGCATATGAATCTTATCGGGTAGGATGTGATCCTTGAAGTAACCGGGGAAGACCATGATGTTATCAAAAGCGACCGAGCCGCTAACCAGGATCGTGGGGTGCTGCGCTTGCGTGTTCTGCACAATATTTCCTTCTGCAACTACTCCCTCGCGGGGAGGGGTGGGGCTGGCGATCTTCGATGGGGCAGCAGCCAGCACGGTGCCAGCCTGCCAGCCGCCTGCGCGCAATATACCAAATCTGGCGATCCGGTTGCAAGCGTCACCGCTCGAAGTTGTAGTCCAACGCGTTGCCCACCAGCGCACGGACGATCTGCCAGAGTAGCCAGCCGACCACCAGGGCAGCAAACCAGGAGAGGAAGTCGGTCAGCAGTGGCACGATCTGCAACCCCCCCTGGGTGAGGTAGGCAAAGGGGAGGCCGCGCACGATGTTTGCGCTCAGGCTGGCCTTCACGCCCGCTGTTGTTGCTGCTGCCTGCAACTGGGCCAGCCCCGCATCGTCGCAGACCTGCCTGTTCAGCCCGGCCTGAGCAAAGTAGCTGGTACATTCCCAGCGGCCAAGCAACAGGCTCGCTGCCGTCAGCCCCACTGCTAGCAACAGGACAGTGATTAGGAAAGATTTACGGATCATCATAAGTGGGCTACTCCACCACACGGCGTTAGGATGCTATCATCATACCACATGGGTGCAAGCGGGGTTAAGCTGGCGAAGGTTTTGGGGTCGAGGATGCCAGTCAGGGTCAGGATGTACCAGAGGAGGACGACGCAGAGCAAGTAGAAGATAAAGTTGCCAAAGGTGGCAGGTAGGGTGGTCAGTTGCAGTTCGTCGCTGTTGGTCATGACGAAGGGGAAGCCGCGGTTGACGTTCGGCTTCATCTTGCTGCCCTCCAGCGCGTTAAGGCTCGCTTGCGCCTGTATCTGGTCGAACTGCTCGTCGTTGCAGACAGACGCATCCAGATCGCTACCAGCAGCCTTCGTCTGGGTGAAGTAGACCTTGCACTGCCAGGTACGCACCACCATGCTGCTGAGGGTGAGGGTGAGGGCGATCACCGCTGCCACGATCAGCATCCCCGTCTTCAACTTGGGCGGCGTTAGCTTCATCGTGGGGCCAGGGTGGGGGTGATCACGGCTTCCAGATTTCGTCCAGCTTGATCAGTGCAGTCTTGAGGTCATTGACCGTCATTTGCACCAGTTGACCCAGCATTGGCTCCTCCTGCCGAATGATGAAAGCCGGGTGGTAGGTCGCCATCGCCCAGGTGCTGGCGGTCAGGACAGCGGGCTGGGGGGCGGCCTCTACCGTACCAAACATACTAAGCTGGTTCTCTGCCACCGCCACGCCCGCCACGCCAGTCTCAACCGGCAGCAGCGAAGGGGGGATAGCGGGGCCAGTGGCGGGCGCAATCACTCCACGCCCAGTAGTCATCTTGAAGTCCTTGACGATGATCTGGCTGGCCGCGCTGTTGCCGAGAGCAATGATGATGCGCGGACGGATGATGTCAAGCTCCGTTCCCAGCCACCGCTGGCAGGCTTTCACCTCGCTAGCACGGGGTGGGCGATTGGTCACCCGATTGTTCTGGTTCAGCCCAGTGGGGCGGCACTTGACGATGTTGGTCATCCACACGTCTTCGCGCTTGATGCCCGCCTCGGCCAGTATCTTGTTCAGCAGTTGGCCGCTGCGCCCGACGAAAGGGCGCGCCCGTGAGTCCTCGTCTTCGCCTGGCCCCTCACCGACGATCACCAGCGGGGAGAGGATGTTGCCCTCGCCAAAGACGACGTGGGTGCGGGTGTTCTTCAAGTCGCAGGCGGTGCAGATCGCGGCCTCGTCGCGGATGCGGGTCATGCGCTCAAGCATGGCCTGTACTTCAGCTTGCGGACTGCTCATCACCGCTACCCTCCGCCGCACCTACTGCCGCTGCCTGCGCCTCGACCTGCTCCAACTCGCGTTGCTGCAACAACTGATTAGCCGCTGCGTTGATGCTCATTGCCCACAGCCCTTGCAGCAGCGGGTGGTCGCCGGGGGGAACGAGGTTGAAGCTGCCTGCGGCGAAACTGGCGAGTTCGGCAAGGTCGCGGAAGCGTTGCGGGTCGGTCTGCGCTCCCCACTGGGCTAGCCGCTGCAACTCGCTCTGCACTGCCGCGATCCGCTGTGGCGAGTAGCGCAGATTGACGGTGGTCTCCATCATCTTCTGCTGCTCGCTGCGCTCCTCATCGTTCAAGTCGGTGCGCTTGTCTGCCTGAATCTTCTGCTCCATAGCTAGGATGCGCGCCGCGTCGTTGGTCAACTCCTCTGGCGGCAATGCCAGGCGGTCAATGTTGAGGAACGGCACCAGGGCCGCGGTGCGCGACAACTGGCGGGCCTGTGGTTCGCCAATGCGGATGATCAGCCGGGTGCTAGGCTTGACTTCGGTGAGGTTAGGCAGGTTCGCCATCGCCTCCTCCATCTCGGCCATCTGCTGGCTGGCCTCCTGCAAGGTTTGCAGCACCATTTGCTTGAGCAGTGGGCTATCAACATCTTGCATGGTATCCAGGGTCATTACCCCGACAGCCATGATCAGAGCCTCTACGCTGTTGGGGTCGATCTGCACCAGCGTGCCGTAGAGGACGGCGCGGATGTACTGCTTGACCTCTGGGCGGGTCAGTTTGGTCACTACCTCGCCGAGGGTCTTGTCCAGCCGATTGCCGACAGTTTCAGCAGCATTGGGGTCGTCCTGCACCCGGCCAAACTCGGCAAGCTCGTAGCTAAGGCGTTCCAGTAGCACACCCGCCTCTGGCAGGTTGGGATAGCGCAATTGGGGCATCTGCGAGACTAGCACCGGCAACTCGCTAATCATATCTCCCAGCCGCTCCGGGGGGATGCTGGCGACCAACTGGCGTACGCCGCTCTCGATCTGTGTCTCGATCTTGCGTAGCGCATCGTCACCCTTCGGGCTAGCAGCCCGGCTGATATTGTCGGCCATTAAACTTAGGCTCCTCATCTTTTGTCTCATATTTGATTGTAGCAGTTGGGTTTACTATACCACCCAGCTATCGCTTTGTCAAACCACATTTCACTTAGAAGAACTGGCTTGTTGGCAAGGATGCTGGGCTTCGGCAGCCCCACTTGCTTAGCGGCCCGGCACCTGGTGGCAGTGGCGGCAGCGGGCTTCGTAGCTCTCGGTTGCGCCAACCAGGATGATCGGGTCGTGGTAGTTGGCTGGTTCACCGTTGACCAGCCGTTGGGAGCGGCTGGCGGCTGCCCCACAGACCATGCAGATCGCCTGCAACTTGTCCACGCTCTCCGCCTCGGCCATCAGCATTGGCATTGGGCCGAATGGTTCGCAGCGAAAGTCAAGGTCGAGACCAGCGACAATCACCCGCCTGCCATCCTCGGCCAGGCGGCGGCAGACCTCTACTACCCCGCTGTCAAAGAACTGCGCCTCGTCCACCGCGACTACCTGGGTGTCACCCTCAACGCAGCCTGCAATTTCGTGGCTGCTGTTGACTGGCTGGGCCAGACGGTTGAGGCCGCTGTGCGAGTAGACTTTCTCTACGGCGTAGCGGTTGTCCATTGCGGGCTTGAAGACCTGCACCTTCTGGCGGGCCAGTTCTGCCCGCTTAACCCTGCGGATCAACTCCTCTGTCTTGCCGCTGAACATACTGCCACAGACGACCTCGATCCAGCCGTCTCGGCGGCTCTCGCGTGCTGACATTGCGCTCCTCGTTACCCCCAGCCAGCCTCTTTGGCAGAGCGGTAGGGGAATGGAAAGGGCCGAAAACGGTGAGGTCTTCGGCCCTGCTGGGTTTCAAGCGATAGGGATTAGCTCTGCTCTGGGGTAGTAACTGGGCGGGCGGGCCGCTGTGGGCGCGGAGCAGGCCGCTGGGCAGCTTGCTGGCGGGCATTGTCCTCGGCGGTGCGGCGTTGCTCGGCCTGCTGCTCGTTGCGGTTGCGGATTTGGTCCGCAGCACCAAGCCGCCTCATAAACCGCTCAACCTGACCAGCCGTGTCTACGATGCGCTGTTCGCCGGTGTAGAATGGGTGGCAGTTGGAGCAGAGGTCAACACGCAGATTCTTCTTCGTGCTGCGCGTCTCAAAGACGTTGCCACAGGAGCAAGTCACCGTGGTCGCCTCGTACTTCGGGTGGATGTTTGGCTTCACTGGTAATACCTTTCTTGATCGCCTTTTCGTTGCTGGAGCGTCGATCATCTCACTGGGGGTTGGCACTGTTGCAGCCGGGCGCAACTGCCCTGCTACGTACCGCCGCTATCCTTGCGGCTGATCTGATTATACCACATCCGCCGCCCATTAGCCGCCTGTTTGCCGCAAGTCTAACTTGCCGCTAACAGACTGGTTTGTTCTCTACCAGGGCGGAGAACTAGGCAGCTTCGGCCAGGGCCAGGCTCTCGGTTGCTAGCTCAACCCCAGCGGGGATGCTGAGAGGGAGGATCGAAACCTTCTTCTTATCGCGGGTGGCGGGCTGGAAGAACACGGTGCCATCCACCAGAGCGTAGAGGGTGTGGTCGCGGCCAACCCCGATATTCTGGCCGGGGGCAATCTTCGTACCGCGCTGGCGCACGATGATCGTGCCGCAGGTAACGAGTTCGCCACCATACCGCTTGACTCCCAGCATCTTCGGCCTGCTGTCGCGCCCATTACGCGAGCTACCTACACCTTTTTTGTGTGCCATTGTCCTGCTCTCCTTCTAATCCGCGCCCGCTCAGGCGATCACGATGTTGTCAATACTGATGCGGGTAAGGGTTTGGCGATGACCGTTCTTGCGGCGATACCGCTTCTTGGGCTTGAACTTGAAGACGATCAGTTTATCGCCACGATGCTCCTCAAGCACGGTTGCCAACACCCGTGCGCCGGTGACGACGGGGCTGCCGAACATCACCTCGCCGCCCTCATTGCTGACCATCAGCACACGGCCCAGGTCAAACTGCTGACCTGCCTCAATCGGCAATCGCTCAATATCAAGTCGGTCGCCGGGGGCAACCTTGTACTGTTTGCCGCCAGTTTCTACTACTGCGAACACGGTTTTCCTCCTGGTGCGCTGCTGCGCTGTCGCCCTTGAGCCAAACTGTTGCCCCGCCTGGTGGCAGGGCAGCTCAATACGTGGCAAATCGCGGGCTTGCCAGCCCTTACGTTCGGCAATTATAGCAAAGCAGGCGGCTCTATGTCAAGCAATTTTGGCAGCCAGCCGAGGTTGCCGCCAAGTTGCGCATCGCTAGATTGCCCAATGGCACAACGGCATCTGCGCTGAGGTCAGCCTGCTCTGCTAGTTCGACACTGTGCCGATAGTAGTGTTCACCCTCCTCTATCTTGCCACCCAGGAAAACGATGTTGCCTAGCATATTCAAGGCGTGGCCTTGCAGCGGTAGCAGCTAAGGTATGTAGGAGAGTTATTATAGTCGCATTGATCAGGTGTGAGCATCGTCATTGCCTTGTTGTTCCTCTCTACCCTGCTATTACAACAAAGATACAGGGTTTGTGCTACGATCTGCTTGCTGATCCGCAACCCCCACAGCCTGCTGGCTCTGCTAATCAGCTAACGACTC
This sequence comes from Chloroflexia bacterium, assembly GCA_038229595.1. GTDB lineage: Bacteria > Chloroflexota > Chloroflexia > QHBQ01 > QHBQ01 > JBBROH01. The sequence continues at coordinate 20,140 of JBBROH010000003.1, forward strand.
CGCCAGTGGCATGGTGGACGGTGGCTGGGCCTGCCTGCTAGCTGAAACTTTCGCTTGCGCCCTGGTGTAATATGGCTGGGCAATACACCCAGGAGGCAAGGGGGCCGCCCGTTGGCAGATGCGGAGGGGAATAGCGACGAACAACTGGCAAAGCTAGCCCAGTCTGGCGACCAGGAGGCCTTCACCCGCCTGCTGCACAGCTACGAGCTACCGATCTACCATCTGGCCTACCGTCTGTCGGGTGACGCGGAGGAGGCCCGCGACCTGACCCAGGAAATCTTCGTGCGTGCCTACTTGCGCCTCAGCAGCTACGACCCAACCCGCCGCTTCTTCCCCTGGCTCTACCGGCTGGGGGTCAACTACTGCCTCAACCAGCAGCGGCAGCAGCGTCGCCAGCCAACCATCACCCTCAGCAGGCTGGGGCGGTCGCAGTCTGGCGAAGATGAAGATGTGATGTTTGACCTACCCGACCTGGCGGCGGGGCCAGCGGAGTTGAGTGAACGGGCCGAGCAGCAGGCCGTGGTCAACGCCGCGATCAGCAAGCTGCCAGCCGACTATCAGGCGGTGATTGCCCTACGCTATGGGGCTGACCTCGATTATGCTGCTATCGCCGAAACGCTGAACCTGCCGCTTGGCACGGTTAAGACCCGCCTCTTTCGCGCAAAGGAGAGCCTGCGCCGCGAACTGGGCAAAGGGGAGAAGTTATGGAGAAGGCTAACCGCACCCTACCCTCTGAGGAGCAAGTAGAGAAGATGTTGAGCTACCGCCCGCCGCTGCGCGAACCACTGGCTCTGCTCAGTAGCGTCCTGCTAGTGCTACCCGCCAGCGTCGCCCCTACGCCTGCGCTGGCGGGTCGTTGGCGGCTGTTGGTCGCGGCATTGTGCGCGCTAGGCCTGCTGCTCACGCTCGCCCCCGATACCTACCTGCTCAACCTGCTGCTCACCGCCCTCGGCGACTTGCCTGGCACCGGCGGCAACGTAGGGCAGGGGATTAGCGATTGGATCGGCAGCCCTAGTGTCGGCTCTGGCAGCATCACCCAGGAGTTGATCACCCAACACCCAGTCGTCTTGCTCGGCCTCTGCGTGCTGGTTGTCAGCTTGCTCGGCCTGCTCTACCAGGCGTTGAGCAGCCCCCTCCCCCGGCAGGCGGCAGGGCGAAGGCTGGCTCAGCGATGAGCGAACAGGTAAAGCGTAGCCAGCGCACCTGGCTGCTGGTGGCGGCTCTGGCCGGGCTAGCCCTGTTGTGCGCCTTGCTCGTCAGCATCTTCTTCCCGCTGGAGGGCGATGCTGCCCTGGTGCAGTTTGGCAGGCGCGGGGTGGAGGTGACTACGCCCTTTGCGGGTGGCCCGCCCCCGATGCTACCACCCTCTGGAGAGCAGCCCGATTTCCCGCGCAATCGGCAGGGGGTCTTCTTCATCCAACAATTGAGCGGTTTCTACCGCTACCTAGCGCAGTTGGTGGTGCTGCTGGGGGCGGCCCTGCTGACCTTCTTTTTCGTGCCACGACGGGTTGGCGCAGGCGCAGCGATCTTGCGGGGCGGCCCAGCTTATGGCCTACGCGCGCTGCTCGTTGGCTTCCTCAGCCTGCTCGCCGCCGTTGCCCTCTCCTATCTCAGCGCAATCAGCACTATCGGCCCAGCAGTCATCATCCTCGCGCTGATCGTGCTGGTGCCAGCCTTGCTAGTGGGTGCCTGCGTGGTGGCCCTCGCTATCGGGCGCAGCCTGGCAGCCCGCGTTGGTGCGCCACTAGCCCAGCCGCTCCCCGACCTGCTAGCAGGCTTGCTCGTCCTCTTTATGATCAACCTGATCCCCTATGCTGGGCCGCCGCTCGGTTTGCTGACCCTCCTCAGCGGCCTTGGTGGCCTGCTCTTTAGCCTACGTGGCGACCGCCGCACGGCCCTCGACGAACTCGACTACTAGCCCCAGCCCCTGCTAAGGTTAAAGCAGGATTAAGGCTAGCCGCTGGCGGGAACATTGCCGCCAGCCTGGTGTAATGCAAGCAGAAGTTGAGTTTCCACCAACACCGTTAGCTATAGGAGAGTAGGTAATGAACAACGCAGTCAAGTGGATCGGGGGCATCCTGGCAGTTGCTCTGCTGGTGGTCGCCGCCGCCTTCATCCTCAACAAGCCGCAGGGCAGCACCGCCGCCACTACCGTGCAGCTTGCCCAGGCCACACGGGGGACAATCCAGGCATCAGTTAGCAGCAACGGCTCGGTGCAACCCGCTGCTGACCTCAATCTCAGCTTTGGCGCAAGTGGAGCGGTGACCGCAATCAAGGTCAAGACCGGCCAGCGGGTGGTGGCTGCTGCGGTGCTGGCGACGATTGACGATAGCCAGTTGCAGCAGGCCGTGCAGCAGTCGGAGGCCAATCTCGCCTCGGCCCAGGCCAGCCTCGCCAAGACGAAGGCGGGGGCGACTGCCAAAGACCTCGCCAACGCCGAAGCCAGCCTGCGTTCGGCCCAGGCCAAGTACAACGCGGTCAAGAGCGGCAGCAGCACGGCAGTCGACCTTGCCAGCGCACAGGCCCAGCTAGACAGCGCGAAGGCCAAGCTAGCCCAATTGAAGGCTGGCCCCACCGCCGCCGAAATTGCCAGCGCAAAGTCGCAGGTAGCCGCTGCCAAAATCAAGCTCGAACAGACCAAGACTGGCAACTACAGTACGTCCGACATCGCTAACGCGAAGGCGCAACTGGACAGTGCGAAGGCCAAGCTAGCTTCGGTCAAGGCGGGCAGCTATACCGCCAGCGATATCGCCAACGCGAAGGCGCAACTGGACAGCGCGAAGGCTAAGCTAGCCTCGGTGCAGAAGGGTAGCTATTCGGCTAGCGATATTGCCAACGCGAAGGCGCAACTGGACAGCGCGAAGGCCAAGCTAGCCGCGGTGCAGGCTGGCCCCACTAGCGCAGACCTCAGCACCGCCCAGTTGAAGGTGACGAGCGCACAGACCAGCCTCGACAAGACGATCTCGCAGCAGCAGGCCAGCGTGGATAGCGCGCAGGTTGCCCGCGACCAGGCTGACAACGCGGTGCGGAAGGCACAGGGTAGCTATGCCACCGCTTACGACAACTACTACAACGCCGACGGCACGACCAAAGACGACCCGCGTGGCACCATCAAGTCCAGCTTCGACCAGGCTAACCGCGACTTGCAGGACGCGAGCGGCAACCAGCAGAAGGCGGCCAACAGCTACAACGACGCGCTAATCCAGCAGAAGAACACGCTTGCTGCTGCTCAGGCCAGCCTCGACGACGCGAAGAAGCAGCTAGCCGACCTGACGGCTGGGCCAAAGGCTAGCGACCTCGCCGCAGCCCAGGCCAGCGTAACCTCGGCCCAGGCCAGCTTCGACAAGGCGGTAGCCCCCGCGACCGAAGCAGACGTGGCCGCAGCCCAGGCCAGCGTAACCTCGGCCCAGGCCAACTTCGACAAGACCCTCGCCACCCCAACCGAAGCAGACGTGGCCGCAGCCCAGGCCAGCGTAACCTCGGCCCAGGCCAACTTCGACAAGATGACGAAGGGGGGTACTGCCCTCGATGTGGCCTCGGCCCAGGAGTCGCTCAAGCAGGCGCAGGCCAGCTACGACAAACTGGTGGCCCCACCGACCGCCAGCGACCTCGCTGCCGCCGAAGCCAGCATCGCCAGCGCACAAGCCAGCTACGACAAGGCGGCGCAGGGTGGCACTGCCAACGACCTCATCCAGGCTCAGGCCAGTGTAGACCAGGCCAATGCTACCCTCACCGACCTCCAGAATGGGCCACGCAGCGAAGACATCGCGGTGTCAATGGCTAGCGTCAAGCAGTCGGAGGCCAGCCTCGAAGTGAATCGGCTCAAGCTGAAGAACGCCACGCTCACCGCGCCCTTCAGTGGCGTAGTCAACGCCGTGAACATCATCCCCGGCCAGTCGCTTACTGGCAACGAAACCGCTGTTGAACTGGTAGACGATAGTAGCTACCACGTAGACCTCTACATTGGTGAAGCGGACATCGCCAAAGTTAAGCTGGACAATGCGGTGAACCTCACCTTCGACGCTATCGCTGGCACCACCGTGCAAGGCAAGGTGACGTTCGTCGCCAGCAAGAGTACGGTTAGCTCCAACGTCGTCACCTACCTGACCACTGTCACGCTCGACAAGGCATCGGCGGCGGCAGTGCGGGCGGGGATGACCGCCAACGCCACCGTGGTCTACGAAGCCAAGAGCAACGCCCTGCTGGTGCCGAACAAGGCAATTCGCAGCCAGAGCGGTCAGCGCATCGTCACCGTCCGCAGTGGCGGCCAGAACCACGAGCTAGTGGTTACCACCGGCCTCAACGACGGCACCAACACCGAAATCGCCAGCGTCGTCAGTGGCGGCGACCTTGCGGACGGTGACAGTGTGGTGCTGAACACCACTGCTACCACCACTACGACGACTACCCGTGGCGGCGGTGGCCTGGGAGGGCTACGCTGAGCAGCCGCCGCATCCTCGGCAGCGGGCAGGTTAAGGAGATAGAATGAACAACCACACCGTAATCCAGGCAGAGAACCTCGTCAAGTCGTATCAGATGGGCGACGTGAAGGTAAACGCCCTGCGCGGGGTCAGCTTCCAGGTGCAGAGTGGCGAACTGGTGGCAATTATGGGGCCGTCTGGCTCTGGCAAGTCTACCCTGATGAACCTGCTCGGTTGCCTCGATGCGCCAACCAGTGGCCGCTATATCCTCGACGGCGACGATGTGGGCAAGTTGAGCGGCAAGGTGCTGGCGAAGGCGCGCAGCAAGAAGATTGGCTTCGTCTTCCAGCAATTCAACCTGCTGCGCCGCACTTCGGCTCTGGAGAACGTAGAGTTGCCGATGATGTATGCGGGGATTGGCAGCGGGAAGGATAGGCGAGCGCGGGCGACCAGCGTGCTGCAAGCTGTCGGCCTCGGCGACCGCCTCTTTCACCAGCCCAACGAACTCTCTGGCGGCCAGCAGCAGCGCGTTGCCATTGCGCGCGCTCTGGTCAACAACCCCGCCATCCTGCTGGCTGACGAGCCGACTGGCAACCTCGACAGCACCGCCAGTGCGGAGATTATGGCTATCTTCCAGCGGCTCAACCAGACGCAGGGTATCACCGTCATCTTTGTTACGCACGAGCCAGAAATCGCGCAGCACACCCGCCGCATTATCCGCATCCGCGACGGCCTGCTTGCCGCCGACGAGCCAGTATTGGCTCCTATCGTGATTGGGGCTAGCCCGCCAGTGCAGCCCGAAGGGTCGGCTGCCACGCACAGCATGAACGGCAGTAGCGAATTGGTCAAGGTGGCTGGCCTAACCAGCTAGCGCAAGTAGAGGTAACAACAATGGGCCTGATGCAAAGTACCAGGATTGCGGTCAAGAGTCTGGCCGCCAACAAGCTACGCTCTGTGCTGACCATGCTGGGGATTATCATCGGTGTAGCAGCGGTAATCGCGCTGCTCTCGCTCGGCAACGGCACCACCAAGAGCATCACCAGCCAGCTTACCGCAAATGGCACAAACCTGATAACGGTGCGGCCCGGTAGCGGCGGCTTCGGGCCGGGTGGCGCACGTGGTGGGCAGGGGGGGGCGCAAACCCTCACCTACGAGGATGCTATCGCCTTGCAGAACACCGACAAGGTGCCGAGTGCCGCCGCGATTGTGCCGCAGGTGACCAGCCAGGGGCAGGTTGTCTATCAAGGAACGAACAATAGCTACAGCGTGATTGGCACTACCAGCGACTACGCTACCGCCTACAGCGTCAGTGCGGCCAGCGGCGACTGGTTCGGCCCTGGCGAACTGAGCGGCATCCAGAACGTCGCCCTGATTGGCCCCAACGTTGCTAGCGACCTGTTCCAGGGTGAAGACCCTGTCGGCCAGACCATCCAAATCAACCGCCTCAGCTTCCGGGTGGTCGGCGTGCTGACCAAGAAGGGCGGCAACACCTTCGGCAGCAGCGACGACCAGGTGTTCATCCCAATTACTACCGCCTACACTAAGCTATCTGGCCGCAAGGCTGCCACTGGGGTGGTCGGCCACCCGATCAACAACATCACCATCCAGGCGGTTGACGACAAACACACCGATAGCGTGCAGACTGAAGCGACCGCCGTGCTGCGCGAACGCCACCGTACTACTGAGGGGACTGATGACTTCAGTATGCTAAACCAGGCTTCGCTGCTCACTACCCTGACGGGCGTGCTGGCAGCAATCACCGGCTTCCTCGGCGCAATCGCCTTCATCTCTCTGCTGGTCGGTGGCATCGGCATCATGAACATCATGCTAGTCAGCGTTACCGAGCGGACGCGGGAGATTGGCGTGCGGAAGGCGGTAGGGGCAACCGAGGGCAATATCCTCACCCAATTCCTGGTTGAGGCAGTAGTAATCAGCTTGCTGGGGGGCTTGATTGGCATCGGCCTGGGGGCGGGCATCAGCTACGCGGTCAGTTCGCTGGGGGCGCGCTTCGCCCTCTTTGGCAGCAGCACCATCGCCTCACAGATTGACCTCGGCTCCGTCCTGCTCGCCTTTGGCTTCAGTGCAGCAATCGGCCTGTTCTTTGGCATCTACCCCGCCCGCCGCGCCGCCCGCCTCAACCCGATTGAAGCCCTGCGCTACGAATAGCCAGGGGGAGATTAGAGCAGGGTTAGAGCCGCCGCCCAGCCGGAACATCGCAGGGGGCAGCGGTGTAATGTAAGCAGCTAGCGACCCTCGTCGCAATCACAACAAGGAGCATAGTAGTGAAAAGTATTAACCTCAAGGTAGTTGGCAGCGTCGTCGCGGTGACTTTCGTCGCCATCGCCACCGCCGCCTTCCTGATTGTCCAGCCGGGAGCGGCAGCAGCCACGCCCGCCAGCATCGTCGGCCAGGCCAGCACGATAGCCCAGGTTGGCGCAAGCCCCACCGCCAGCACTGGTAGCAGCGCGGCTACACCGTCGGCTAAGCCACAGGGCGACTTCCAGCAGTACGCCGACCTCTACCAGCAGAAGCTGGCGGACGGAGTGGGCGTGAGCAAGGACAAGCTCGCCACCGCCCAGAAGGACGCGAGCAAGGCCGTAGTAGCCCAGATGGTCAAGGACGGTAAGCTGAGCCAGGCCCAGGCCGACGCGCTTAACCTGCGGATTGACGCTGGCACGGGCGAGGGCTTCTTCGGCGGCCACGGCATGGGGCGTGGCATGGACGACCCTGGCATGATGGGGAGGGGCGGCATGATGGGCGGCATGATGGGCGAGATGAGCAAGGTTGTGGCGGCGGTTGCTGCCAAGCTCGGCCTGACCAGTGAGCAACTGCTTAGCGAGATGCGGGGCGGCAAGAGCCTGCTGGCTATCGCTAAGGAGAAGAATATTAGCGAGGCCGACCTGAAGGCCACCATCGTCGCCACCCTGAAGCCAATCCTTGACCAGGCAGTGAAGGATAGCAAGCTGACCCAGGCCCAGGAGGATGCGACCCTCAAGCAGGTGCAAGACGCAGACCTGAGCAAGGGTTTTGGCTTCGGGCTGCGCGGTATGGGCGGCCCTGGCATGGGCAACCACCAGCGTGGCATGGGCGGCATGGGTGGCTGGGGCAACCAGACGCAGAACCAGGATACCCAGGACCAGGATGACAGCAGCACCCAGAACGGCTAGCCGCCTCCGCCTTTGGCGGGAGCCAGCCAGCTAACTTTGATTGGCAGGGGCGGCGCAACCACGCTGCCCCTTGATTAGAGGAGGAAAGAGGATGACTGAAGATAGAAGCCTGCTGCCTGCTATCGAGCAGAGCCAGGCACCCCGCCCACCGGCTAAGGGTATCAATGTTCCCACCTTCATCGTCTCGCTCGTCCTTGTCGCTGGGCTGGCAGGCGGGGCGGGCTGGTTCGTTGGCAACAGCGGCGGCGATGCGAAGGCTTACCAGCTATTCCGCGACAGCCCGATTGGCTTCATCCAGGCGGCCTGCACTGGCGGCCAAAGTTGTAACTTCCCTGGTGGTGGCGCATTTGGGGGCGGCGGCTTTGGGGCTGGCGGCGCGGCGACGGGCAGCACGGGGGCGGCGGGCGGCACTGGCACCCAGGCCAATCGCGGCACTGGCGCACGGGGCGGCTTCGGCGGCGGCACCCAGGGCAAGGTGACGGCAATTAAAGGTGATACCCTGACGGTGGAGACGGCAGACAAGTCGCTGACCGTCAAGCTGAGCAGCAGCACTACGGTGAGCGCAGTAGAACAGAAGCAGGCTAGCGACCTGAAGGTGGGCGACCGCATCACCGTGCAGGGCCAGACCAGCGGCGATACCGTGACCGCCAACCGCATCATCCTCGGTAGTCTGACCAGCCTGTTCCCCGGTGCAGGTGGGGCTGGTAGTCAGGCCACGCCGGTTGCACCTTGACGCTGGTACACCGCTTGCTTCTAGCCCGACAAGGCGGGCGGCAGCTTAGCCGTCCAGCAGAGCTAATTAAGGAGCAAGTACAATGGCTGACAGCAACCAGAATGAACATAGCCAGAGCGAAGATGTAAATAAGCTGGCTGAAATGATTAAGGGTATCCGCATTGCTATGCTAACTACGGCGGATGAAGATGGTAGCCTGCGTAGCCGCCCAATGGCAACCCAGGATGCGGACTTCGATGGTACGCTCTGGTTCTTCACCGCTGACGACTCGCCGAAGGTGGATGAGGTGCAGAAGGAGCGGCACGTCAACCTCAGCTTCGCCGATGGCGGCAAGAACCGCTACGTCTCGGTCAGTGGCACGGCCACCCTGGTCAAGGATGAGGCGAAGATGAAGGAGCTATACTCGCCCTTCATCAAGGGCTGGTTCCCTGACGGCCTCGAAGACCCCAAGCTCGCTCTGCTCAAAGTGGAGGTGAGCCAGGCCGAGTACTGGGACGCGCCGAACAACACTGTGGTGAGGTTGGCTGGTTTCGTCAAAGCTCTGATTACCCACCAGCCGATTCAGGCTGGCGAGAACGAGAAGATAGACCTCAAGTAGGGTGCGCCAGCAGCAAAGCCGCGCGCCCAGACCGTGCTGTTCGGGCGGTTTGCTGGGCGGCCCTTCCCAAGCTAGTTGCCAGCCATTATACTTAGGGCAGGGGGCAGCATGAGCGTAAAGTGGTCGTACTCGGCGGATGGGACGCGGCGGCGGTGTCAGCGGCAACTGGCTTACAACCAGGTGGTGGCTTCGCACAACGCTCGCGATAGCTTGCGCCGCGAAGTCTACGTCCTCAAGCAGGTGCAGCAGGTGCGGGCCTGGCAGGGCAGCCTCGTGCATGGCGTGTTGGCGACCACATTCCTCGGCTGGCTGCGGGTGCGCCAGCAGCCTGACCCCGCCGTGCTGACTGCGCTTGCGGTTGCGCGGGCGCGGCGGCAGTTCGCCTTCTCTGCTGCTCAACGCTATCGCCAGCCGACTAGCAAGGCGAGTGCGGGTGACGACTATGGTGCGCTGTTTGAGCATGAGTTTGGCTCAACCCTGGCGGTCAGCGACCTGGGGCGGGTGGAGGAGAACATCGCCACGGCCTTCCGCAACCTGGTTAGCCAGCGCGAGTTGCTGGCCGAACTCTATGGGGGCTGGAACCAGCGCAGCGAGTGGCCGCTGCGCCTGGTGCAGGGTGGTATGGCGGTTAGTGCTAACCTCGACCTGATTAGCTTGCGCCAACGGGGGGAGCCGACCATAGTGGACTGGAAGGTGTCGGAGAGCGAGAGCAGCGACTACGCTCGCCAACTGCAAGTCTACGCCTGGGCCTTGATTCGCAGTGGCGGCTGGCCGCAGGAGCGAGCCGAGCAGCTTAACCTCTACGAAGTCAACCTGCTCAAGAACCTCGTCCACAAACATCCTTTTGATGCTGACCGCTTGGCGGAGACGGAGGGGTTTGTTGACGAAGGGATTGCTGCCTTGCGCGCGGTGCTGGGCGAGGGCCGCTACGAAGCTGACTTGCTGGCCCGGCTGCCGATTGCCGAGCAGGAGCAAGCCTGCCGCTACTGCCCCTATCAACGCCTCTGCCCGCAGCAGCTATCTGCCGAGGGTCGGCCCCAGGAGGCGCAGATTGTGCTTGAGCGGGTGGCTGGGGGCTAGAGTAGTAGCCCCACATTGGTGAGGCGTGGCAGGCGGAGCAGGCGCAGGAAGCGACCGAGGGTGCCAGCCCGCGTCCCCTGGCTTATAGCCTGCGCTGTCGAAGCAGACCTGCGCCCCTATCTGCTCGCTGACGGCCTGGAGGCAGAGCAGGGCGCGGGGGTGCATGAAGATGGGGTGGTCAGGATGTGCGAGAAGGCGCGCTGCAACTGCCCGGCTTCGCTTAGCAGGGCGGCCATCTTGTTGATGTCGCTGGTAGTAACGGTTAGCAAGGTGTGGAAGTCGAGCATCGGCCCCCTGTTCTAAGCTAGCAGTGTTGAGGGGTGGACTATAGCACAAGTAGGGGCGGGTGGCAATGTGAGGCAAAGCAAAGGGTCGGCCTCTGTGTGAGACCGACCCCGGTTTGAGGCTGGGTTAGCGGCTGTAGCGGTCGTCGCCGCCGCCACCGCCACCGCGATTGCCGCCGCCGCCGCCGTAGCCACCGCCACCGCCGCCGTAGCCGCCACCGCCGCTGCCGCCGTAGCCACCGCCACCGCCGCCGCCGCGATAACCGCCGCCGCCGCCTCGGTTGCCGCCACCGCCGCCCCGACCGCCGCCGCCGCCTTCTTCACGGGGGCGGGCTTCGTTGACGACGATGCTGCGGCCCAACATATTGTAGCCGTTGAACTGCTGGATAGCAGCCTCGGCTCCTTCACGGTCGGCCATCTCGACGAAGCCGAAGCCCCGGCTACGAGCCGAATTGCCGTACTCATCGCGCTCGGTTACGACGCGGGCGGAGACGACCTCACCCACCTGGCTGAACAGGCTCTGCAAATCTTCGTCCTTCGCCGCCCAGGCGAGGCCACCAACATAGAGCTTAACGGTCATGGTCTTGTTACAACTTCCTTTCTGAACAGGCACGAAACCTTACCTAACGAACGGCACACACGGCGCGGCTATCCATAATACCGGGTATCACGGCTGGCGGCGGCGGCGAGGAACGGAGCGCAAAGACCACACCCACCTGCTGAACTACTGCTGTAAGCCGGAACCATGCGCTTGACACGAACTGGGCGGTGGCTAACCGCACGGCGGGCTGCACAGGCACAACCCTCGGCAATAATCATAGCACAGATGTAACAACCTGTCAATAGCCTGGCTGAGATTACTACCTGACTGGCTGCCACCTCTTGCGGGCGGGCTGGCTCGCGCTAACCGCTGGCCTGCAGCCCCCACGCAGGGAGGTTAGCGCAGCACACCACTGGCAAGATTAGCTACGAAGCGCAGCGGCCAGGGTATTGACAACCGCCAGAAGTGTGCTATAATGCTGCTGTCAGTAAGATAGGTTAGGTTCAGGCACGTGCGTTCGGCTATGCCCCTGAATACACAGAGGGAGTAGGCTATTCTTACAAGGACAATCGTATTCCTCCGTGGCGACGAGATCAGCCCGCAGCAACTCTTACCAACGCGCAGTTGCTAGCAGCCTCGTACACGACCAACACGCTTGCCAGCTTTGTGGTCGGCAACAACGACCCTGGCAAGCCTGTGCATACACCCTCCACTAGCGTAGTTGGGAACTACACGAAGAACCAAAACCCCGACACGAACAGCAACAGCGACGTGTACAAGAACACCTACTACAACGGCCACAAGAGTATTTACTCCAACCGAGGCAACCATCTCGACAAGAACACCAACAAATACTTCAGTACACTAAGCAAAGGAGCTTGAAGTAGTGGATGATCACACCCATAATCCCGATGCTGCTAAGGCTTGTAGAAGTACCACAATTGGCTGGCTCTTGCCTATTGTCTTTGTTGCTCTTGTAATTGCTTTGCTGCTTGTTTATGTACTCGTGGTCAGAGTAGGGGGCCAAGTCTCAATCTCTGCTTCTCCCAAAAAGATGTGTGTAACCGCCGATGCAACTCATGTTCAAAGTGCTGCTGGTTACAGGTTGGAGAAGTTGCAAATGCTCTCACCAAGTGAAGGCTGGGCAGTAGGTAGTAGGAATGGCGTAGATGTTTTCCTGCATTACTATAAGGGCAATTGGGCAAGCCTTCCTATCCCTGCTAATGTGAATCTACACAGCGTTAGTATGATTTCTGCTACTGAGGAATGGGCGGTAGGTGACGAAGCGTTCGTACATTACAAGGATGGTTGCTAGATTGATGCTGGTAGACTAGGAGATTTTCCACATGGGCCATCTGTGTATCTAGCACTTAATAGCGTAGTTATGATTTCAGCCACGGAGGGATGGGTTGTTGGTGATGGTGTTAGCGCACATTATGATGGGAACTCATGGACAGAAGTAGCCAGTCTCAAGAACTACAATCTCAGAGACATAGCGATGATTTCGAAGGACGAAGGCTGGGCTGTGGGGAGTGACATACTTCATTACAAAGAAGGACGTTGGGCGGTGACAAACAATGGCACTACTGGATTTGGCATCTCGATGCGCTCTCCTCTTGGTGGTTGGGCTGTGGGAGCCAACACGATCCTGCATTACAAGAACAACAACTGGGTTCCAGTAATTAGTCCCACTAGCAAGCACCTAAACAGTGTTAGCTTTATTTCACAACGTGAAGGTTGGGCAGTAGGAGGTAATGTTCGCTATGGTGGTAGTGACAGCATTATCGTTCATTACAGAGATGAAACTTGGACTGAGGTGGCTAATCCTACTAATTTTATACTCATAAGTGTGTACATGAACTCTGTTAATGATGGATGGGCGGTTGGAAATGGCGTAATTCTCCATTATACAGGTGGCAAGTGGGTGGATGCCTTCGGCTCCGCTACAAGGATTTGGATAATAGCTCATGCACATCATGACTGCGCTTCACCTCCTCGCCCAGCTTGAACATCGTCGCCACTGCCCGATCCACCATCAGCGGCCTGAACTCCTCAATCGCGTCGTAAACCAGACTTTTCTTGCCGTTGCGGTCGGCGTGGATGAAGCCATCGTAGGAGTCAGGCCCCGCCCGCTCAAGCTGCTTCAGCACCAGGTCGCTGTCACCACGCACCTCGATCTGCCACGCGCTCGGTTGTTGGCCTGCCGCTTCGATGCGGGGGGTAATGTCTGCCAGCCCAGCAATCAGCGACCTGTACTCGGCTTCGTTGTTGGTGCCGTAGCCAAAGTCCAGCCTGCTCACGACCTCAACCGGCGCGGTAGGCCATTCGCCGTCCGCGCCCGGCACGAACAGGGCGTAGCTGCCGTAAGAGTGGCCGGGTTGGGTTCGGCTCCACCGTCGAACCAGATCACAATCCGCTGCTGCGGGTTGATGATGTTCGCCATTTTGCTCCTTTGTGCAGTTTCGCCATCTGCCGCTACTCTATCGCTGCGTGATACCTGTAATCTCTATTATAGTCACGCAGACCACGCTTGTCGAGGTTGGTAAACTCAGCGCGGGTTCAATCGCTCAACCGCGATCATATCCCCCTGCAACCGCCTCGGTCAGATTGTGACCATCAAAGCTTGCAACGGCAAACACCACCCTGACTCACCGATGCTCATAGTTCTAGTTATAATACAGAAGCAAGTTAATTACAAAATGAAGCAGGCGCACTGCCGTGAGCAGATGCGCCCATCTTGTTCTCCGGGCCGGATTTAGCGGCGGGTCAGCAGGCTGTGTTGGTGTCGGTGCAGAGCGAGGAGCAGCAGCCCACCAACAAAGGCGACAGTACCCAGCAGTAGCCCCCAACTGTCGAGGTCACTAGCCATGCTGCTGCCAGTCTTGGGCAACATTGGCTGGTTGCCAGCACTAGCCTGGGCAGCAGCGGCAGCGGCGACCCTGCTTTTCTCAGCGGGCATGATGGTGGCGGTGTAGGTAGTCATCTTCCCGCCCTCCACCACAGCTGTGATCTGGAACTTCACCGGAGCGACCCCCAGGTGCTGGAAGGCATCGTTGGTAACGAGGGCGGACGCGGTTACGTTGTTGCCGTCCACCTGGGGGCTGCCTTCGAGTGTGTGTTGCACCTTGTGCGCCACGGCGTAGTCTAGTGCCTGGCGCAGTTCAGCCTTCCCGCTCCAACTGCCAGACGTGCCTTGCGGGGCGGGGATGATCTTCTGCACCGCATTGTCGGCGTAGAGAGCAAGCGCAGCATCGGTATCCTGCCCGTTCCCGATCATCCTCTCGAAGTTCGTCACCACCGAGGCGGGGTCGCTGGTCTGCTGCGGCTGGGTGGCAGTTGGCTGGGTGCCTTGTGCAGCAGCAGCGGCAGCAACACGGCGGCCCTCAGCGGGGGCAATGGTAGTGCTGTAGGTGGTGATCTTGCCGTTCTCGATCACGGCTTCAGTCTGAAATTGCACCGGAGCAACGCCCAACCGCTGGAAGAAGTCGTTGGTTGTCAACGTTGCGACCGCAACCGTGTTGCCATTCACTTGTGGGCTACCGTTGAGGGTGTGTTGCACCTTGTGCGCTACGGCGTAGTCCAGACCTTGCCGGATTTCGTCCCGCCCGGTCCAGAGGCCGGAAGTGCCTTGCGGGGCAGGGGTGATCTTCAGGGTGGCGTTGTCCGCGAACATAGCCAGAGCGGTATCAACATCCTGGGGGCTGCCGATAATCTGCTCAAAGGCAGTCAGCACGGCAACGGGGTCGGTAGTCTGCTTGAGCGGGGCCGCACTGCTAAGGCGGGCCGAGCCTGCGATAACGATCAGGGTCAGCAGGGTTGCCAGCACGTAGCTGAGGTTTATAGATTTCATTGAGGTGTCCTTTCAAGACTGTTGCCATCTGCCCCAGGTTGAGGCTGGTTGAGGGGGAGCAGCACTTCCGCTCCACTTGTCCATTATCCACGCAATCACTGGTGAAGGGAACAGGTTTTAGTGTGCTGTTTTGTGTGCTGTTTCGTGCGCCATTGTGTGCCAGGCAACAAAAAGCCCTCTTTGGCTGAGGGCTGGGTGGGGAGGATAGCAGTTTGCGTTAGTGTGAGATCGGGCTATCGGTAGGGACGGGTACATTGAGGGCGTAAGCAATCGCCTGGGCCACGCTCATCCTGCGCCCTGCGGCCCAGGCAGCCTCGAACTCTGCATCGCTCATTTGCGGGCGGGCTACCACCAGGATGCGTTCACTCTCATCTCGTTCAAAGGGCTTTGCCAGGGTACGCAATGCCTCGCGCAAGGCGGCAGCGGCCCCAAGCAAGTGTACCGCCTGCCGAGCCTGACCATGAGCAACGCACAACGAGGCGAAATCGGCCAGGTAAGGAGCGACCCAAACCCCGCCTTCCGTTCCCTGTTGCATTCTAATAGCCTCGCTAAAGAGATCGTGGGCAGTGTGGTAGTCGCCCCTATCCCTGGCAACCCGACCCAGCCCGGCGAGGGTAGAGGCTACCCACACCTTGTCGTCCAGGACACGGCTGATGGTTAGGCACTCGGCCAAAGCCTCCTGTGCGGTCGCATAGTCACCGCTCAAGCGCGCACGTTGCCCCTTGAAGAACAGCAGTTCGGCGAGGATTGAAGTGTTGCCCACGGCATGGGCAATGGCGATACCCTCGGCCACATACATACTGGCGGCCTCATGATCTCCCTGAACGTAGGCAACCGTGCTGAGGCGGCTGAGACCGACCGCTATGCCCCAGTGGTCATCCAAGCTACGCTCGATCACAAGGGACTGCTCAAAGCGCGAACCAGCAGCCTGGTAATCGCCCTGGTAGAACAGCACGATGCCGAGGTTGAACAGGGTTTCAGCAACCCCGCGCTCGTCCTGCAACTCGCGGCGAAGGGTCAGGTTTGCTTCGTGCAGCGAACGCGCCGCCGCAATGTCGCCCTGCTCGAAAGTCAGCACTGCCATGCACGGCTTTGGCGCGGTCAATGGGAGCAGCAGCACTAGCCTGGGCCAAAGCAGCCGCCAGCCAGCGGTGGCCCTCATTGATGTGGCCGCGCATCACCCAGAACTGCGACTGTACGCCTGCCAACTGCAAGGCTGTCGCTGGCTCATGATTCAGCAGCCAACCCAGAGCCAACGCAATGTTGTCATGTTCGCGCTCCAGCCGCTCTAGCCAGCCGCTCTGCTGGGGGCCACGCAACCCCGGTTCAGCTTGCTCGGTGAGGGCTAGATAAAGGTGAGCGTGGCGGTGGCGCATTTGCTCCTCCTCACCACTTTTCGCCACCATTTCGCTACTGAACTGCCGCACGATCTCCAGCATGGAGTAGCGTACCACCCCAGCCTGCTCGTTCATCTGCACTAGTGACTTGTTCACCAGCGCAATGTGGCCGATCAGCACATCGTCCGCTTGCAGCTTATGCTCAAAAGCGGCTGCTTCCGGGTAAGTTGCAGCCTGCGCTTGCTGATCGTCAGGTACGGGGTCGGGACAGATCACTTCGGCGGCTTCAAGGCTCCAGCCACCGGCAAAAACGGCGAGGCGGCGCAGCAGTGTGCGCTCAACTGCACCCAGCAGGTCATAGCTCCATTCGATTGAAGCGCGTAGGGTTTGCTGACGGCTGGGTGCGGTGGGATCACTGCTGTGCAGCAGCCGCAAGCGATCATCCAGACGGCGGGCCAGTTGCTCTGGACTGAGAACCTTGACCAGCGGTGCGGCCAATTCGAGGGCAAGGGGGATGCCCTCAAGCTGTCGGCAGATCCGCAGCACACTGGTAGTGTTGCGCTCGTTTAGCCGAAAGCGGGGCAGTGCGGCCCGCGCTTGATTGACGAACAAAGTGACCGCCGCGTACTCTTGCGCCTCGGTACTGGATATTTGCGTGCTGGTCGGCAGTGAGAGGGGGTTCAGCCGCCACTCGTTTTCACCCGCAACCCCCAGCGGTTCGCGGCTGGTGATGACGATGCGAACGTGGACACAGGTTGTAAGTAGCAACTTGACCAACCCGGTGCAAGCGGCAAGCAGGTGTTCGCAGTTGTCCAGCACGAGCAACAGCTTGCGGGGGCGCAGCCAGTCAACCAGCGTCTCGCCAATGCTACGCTCCGGCTCCTCGCGCACCCCCAGCACGTTGGCAACCGTACTAACTACCTGCTGGTCGTCGGTTAGTGGTGCAAAACCAACCAGCCAGCAACCGTCTGGGTAGTCGGGCAGCAGCCGGGCGGCCAGTTCGATGGCAAGGCGGGTCTTGCCCATCCCGCCCGCCCCAATGATACTCAAAAGCGGCGTGCCTGTCAGCAACCCTGCTAGTGCGGTGATCTCCTGTTCGCGCCCAACGAAGATAGTTGTTTGTAGCGGTAGATTGTTGCCGTTGTGTTCAAGCTGTGCCTGACTAGCCTGGTTGAGGGGGGCAAGCTGGTCAAGGGGGGATGCGTGCCACTCCGCCGGTGTGAGGGGTGTACAGCCAAGCAAAACCAGGAGATCGATGGCCTGGGCTTGCGTTTGCAGCGCACCCCACTTTGCCAGGGTACGCACTACCGCTTGGGCATTAGCGCAACTTAGCGACTGCTTACCGCTACCGTTCAGCCGCCTGCTTAGTTCAGCCCGGCTTAGGCCAACAGCCTGGGCCAAATCATCTACGGTCGGACGGCGATCATCGGCAAAGGGACGAACGCTGTGGTAGAGGTGTTGTACCCGTTCACGAAAGGTGTTAAGGTCATACATCCTGGTCTGTCTCCTCGCTAATCTTGCGCCGCCCCACCTGTTAAGCTACGAAAGGAATATCCTTACTCATCTCACATCGTAGGAAAATTATAGCACAGGTGCGCCAATTTATGCTCTACGCCGTAGGGCAGCGGCGCGACCGCTCGTTACCTAACGAAGCAGGGTGAACCAGCAGGCAGCCTCACCTGCCTGTGGGTTGATCTAGCTCTATCACCATGTGGTGCAGCCCCGGCCACATCACCGCCTGGTACGCCAATCAGCCGTCCGAGTAGTAGCTGTCAGCCTGCGGCAACGCCGCCACCACGTTCGCCAACGTCGCCGCATCTATGTCCGTCAGCACCGCTTGAGCGCAGCCGAACAGCAGTGCGTCTATGACTATGGGCATGAACGAGTGGCAGTGGTGCTGCCCGCCACGTAGATGCTGCCATCGTTGCCAGCCACTATCGCATTGCCCGCGTCAAAGTCGCTGCCACCAAAATAGAGGTACTGGCTGACCCGCTGACCGCTGGGATCGAGCTTGAGGATGCGGGTGTTTAGCAAACCGCTGTTGGAACAGACCAGCCAGCTAATATGTCAGCGTCGCTTCAGGTACAAAATGCCAGCTTTGGAGTATATGCACCGAACCCTTACCCTCACCTTCACGTGGGTACAGCAAGCAGACGGTAAACAGTCAAAGTTCATGCCTGATTCATGGCGGTTCAATCCTGGGTGGTTACAATGTGGGTGTTCGCTACGAGCGGACATCGCCAACGCAGACTAGTCGCGTTTACAGATTAGCAAGGAGCAAATACTATGAAGTTGAAGTTCATCGCAGTCACTGCGGTCGCTTTCCTGCTGCTGGGGGCATTCCTGGCTGGCGGCATCAGCCTGAGCCTCACCAGCGCGAAGACCACCGCCAACCCTAGCGTCGTGCAGTCGAGCCAGCCCAATACTGGCCTCAAGCCTATCGTCCAGAGCCAGCCGCAGACCAGCGCGACCCAGCCCGTCCCCGCCCAGCCACAAGCTGCCGAGCCGACCGAAGTAGCCGGTACCCCGGAAGCGACTGAGGTCGTAGGCGCAAACGAGCCAGCCGAAGCCAACGAACCGGCTGGTCAGAGCGAGGCCAGCAAGCCGAACGAACCTGCCGGACAGAGTGAGGCTGCTGAAGCGGCCAGTCTACAAAGTCAGGCGACCATCACCCAGCAGCAGGCCGAGGCTACGGCTCTTGCTGCCAACCCCGGCACGACAGTAGTCAAGACCCAGCTTGGTGACGAGAATGGCACCGTTCTCTACAGCGTCGAACTGTCCAACGGCAACGATGTCAAGGTCAACGCCAAGACTGGCACGATCACCGCTACCGACTCGGCTAGTACCGAACAGGCTGGCGACAGCGGCCAGGACAGCCAGAATGCAGGCGACCAGCAGGGTGAACACTAAACCTATTGCTCACTAACCAGCGGGGGTGCGTCGGCAACGGCGCACCTCCTCTTGTTGCGTTGCGTAACCAGGGCAGCTAGATTAACATATCATCCTGAGTTATGGCGACGGTTTAATGTTGGTTCAATGTTTCGGCTGTATAATAGCGCGTGTGGAGGTTTGCTTCTCATGCGTGTTTTGATTGTGGAAGATGACCGTAAGATCAACGAGGCGATGCGCCGCTACCTGACCGAGCAGAGCTACGCCGTAGATGTCGCCTTCGACGGCAAGGAGGGGTTGGAGACGGCCCGCTGCACCCCTTATGACGTGATCGTACTCGACCTGATGCTGCCGCTGGTGGACGGCTTCAGCGTCTGCCGTGAACTGCGCCGCCTGCGGGTTAACACCCCCGTGCTGATGCTAACCGCCCGCGACAGCATAGACGACCGTGTGGATGGCCTCGACAGTGGGGCGGACGACTACCTGATCAAGCCCTTCGCCCTGCGTGAACTCAGCGCACGCCTCCGCGCCCTGATCCGCCGCCAGATCACCCGCCAGCCGGAGATCACCGTTGCCGACCTGCTGATCAACACCGCCACCCACCAGGTACGCCGGGCCGGGCGCAAGATCGAACTGAACGGCAAAGAGTACGCAGTGCTTGAGTATCTGGCCCTCAACAAAGGGCGGATCGTCAGCCGCAGCCTGCTTGAAGAACACGTGTGGAGCTACGACTTCCAGCCTTCATCCAACATCGTAGATGTCTACATTGCCCGCATCCGCCGTCGCATTGACGACGATCACGCGGTCAAGCTGTTGGAGACGGTGCGCGGGGTCGGCTACCGCCTGCAAGTGCCGGACGAAACGCTATGAGGCGGCTACGCAGCGTCCGCGTGCGGCTCACCGCCTGGTACACCCTGGCCTTGCTAGTGCTGCTAACCCTGTTTGCCCTGGCGATCTACCTGCTGGCGCGGGCGCAGCTTTACGACAGCTTCGACCAGAGCTTGCGGACGCGCTTGCAGGAGGTCTCCGCTGCGCTCGATCATGATAGTAGCGAAAACCATCTGGCTGTAACCCGCCTCAGCCGCGACGAGAGCATGGTCAACGTCGCGAGCGGCGAACGAGTGCTGCTGTTCGACGGCGCAGGTCGGGTGCTGGATCAGTTGGGTAAGCCGCTAACCCCCGCCCAGCAAGCCGCGCTGTGGCGAGCAGTCGGTAGTGAAGTGCGGATGCTGTGGCTGGATGGCAGCTTTGATGTGCGGCTGGCGCGGTCGGCACCGCTGGCTGGCGGGCTGACCGTCGTCGTCGCCCGCCCCGACGACCCGGTAGAGCAGCCGCTGCACAACATTCTGATCGCCTTTGCGGTTGCGGCCCCACTAGCCCTGCTGCTGGCGGCGATTGGTGGCTACTTCCTGACGGGCCGGGTGTTGCGCCCGGTGGCGGCGATTACCCACGCTGCCCGCGAGATGAGGGCGCACGACCTCAGCCACCGCCTCGCCCTCGGCCCGGCGCAGGACGAACTGACCGAGCTTGCCAGCACCTTCGACGCGATGCTGGATCGGATCGAAGCCGGGGTTGAACGCCAACGCCGCTTCACCGCCGATGCGAGCCACGAGCTACGCACCCCCCTAACCGCGATCACTACCCATGCTGAACTGGCCTTGAGCGAACCACGCACCGCCGCCGACTACCGGGCTACGCTGACCACGATCCTCGGTGAAGGGCAGCAGATGCAACGGCTAATTGCTGACCTGCTCGACCTGGCCCGCAGCGATGCCGAGCAGCTTGCCGCTCAAGAGCCAGTTGACCTGCTCGACCTTGCCACCGAAGCTATCGGGCGGCTGTCGGGGCGGGCGGCAGCGGCTGGGGTGGAGTTGTGGCTGGACGATGGTGGCGTGGAGCGGGCGGTCGTTTGTGGCAGCCCCGGCCCGCTCGGTCGCGTGCTGCTCAACCTGCTCGACAATGCGATCAAGTACAGCCCCGCTGGAGGCTGCATCGTCGTGCAACTGGCGACCCCGCCTGCGCCGCCGGTTGCTGAAGTCAACAGCGGCGAAGTACAGCGCAACTGCCCGCTGCTGGCGGTCAGTGTACTTGATCAGGGTGCAGGCATCACCGCCGACCACCTGCCCCACCTGTTCGACCGCTTCTACCGGGCTGATGCAGCAAGAACGCGGGAGGAAAATAGCAGCAGTGGGCTGGGGCTGGCGATCTGCGCGGCCATCGCCCACGCGCACGGAGGCTGGATTGGGGTCAGCAGCCAACCACAAGGCAGCCGTTTCACCCTCTACCTGCCGGTTGCAGCAGGTAATTGCAGTTAACCTAAACCACCAATAGGAGCAAAGATGGAGATTATTCAAGCGATCATTCTGGGGCTGGTACAGGGTTTGACCGAGTTCGCCCCGGTCAGCAGTTCGGCTCACCTCGTGATCGTCCCCTGGCTGTTCGGCTGGCAGGACTATGGCCTCGGCTTCGACGTGGCCCTACACATGGGGACGCTGGTTGCGGTGTTGACCTACTTCTGGCGCGACATCCTGCGCTACGTGCGGGCGATCTTCAGCGGCTTGCCGCGCTTCAGCAGCCAGCGGCTCGGTTTCGCCACCAACGCGGGGCTAACCAAACCCGCCCCCACGATAGAAGGTGCTGGTGACACGAGGGAGAGCGACCGCCGCATCGCCTGGCTGCTGCTCCTCGCCACCATCCCCGGCGCGATCTTTGGTGCTATGCTAGAGTCGAAGGTGGACGACTCGTTCCACCAGGGCAACAACCTGCGGACATGGGGCATCTACGCGATTGGCGCAGCGATGATCGGCATGGGCCTGGTGCTGGCTCTGGCCGAGCGTCTGCACCGGGGACGGGGCAAGGAGATGGAGCAGATGACCTTGCGCGACGGCGTGGTAATCGGCCTCGCCCAGGCGTTTGCGTTGCTCCCAGGCGTGTCGCGCAGCGGGGTGACGATCACCGCCGGGCTGTTCCGCAACCTGGCCCGGCCCGCCGCCGCCCGCTTCAGCTTCCTGCTCTCGGCTCCGATCATCTTCGGCGCAGGGCTGAAGAAAGCCTACGACCTGCTCCAAGACCCGGCTGCCGCCAACCCGCAGCACATCTCGGCCATCGCGGTGGCGGCAGGCTTCATCGCGGCGGCGGTCAGCGGCTACCTAGTCATTCGCTTCCTGCTCGGCTACCTGCAAAAGCAGGACACGATGGTGTTCGTCTACTACCGTCTGGTTGCCGGGCTGGTCATCATCCTGCTGGCTCTGCTCGGCTTGCGTTGATACCCAAGTACAACCGCTGGTTGACTATGCTATCCACGGCCAGCTTAGAGCGTGCTACCTATTAGCAAAAGTAGCAACCAGGTGTCACTCCTTAACATAGTGTTAACCAATATTTAACCATCTGTTAAAGCCCCACCGCTGCGGAACTGCTACACTGGCAGAGGCAGCCTTGCTGATGCTGCTGCCCGGTTTCGCTTGAACACAAGAGGAGGATGAAAGTTGATAAGCAAGACTCGTATGTTCCTCGTGGCGGCTCTGTTTGCCGCCCTGCTGCTCAGTCAGGTGAGTAGCGTAGGTTACTCCCAGACCACTGTCCCGGCAGCTAGCCCTGCTGCTGGTAGCCCCACCCCCATCCCCCCGCCGCTGGTGGTGCAGGCGGCCAGCGGCACAGCAAAGCACGCGCTAGTGCTGTTCCTCGACGGCGGCCACCCAGAACTATACACCCCAGAGAACGCCCCCAACATCAACGCCCTTGCGAAGATTGGCACCAGCTTTACAGCAGCGCAGGCCAGCTTCCCCAGCGACTCGATGAGCAACATCCTCGGTACCTTCACCGGAGCGAGCTTCACCGAACAGGGTATCCTCTACGACAGCTACTACGACCGCAAGTTGGGGATGCACATTCAGCTTGACGAGTCGGTGTCGCTCCCGGCTGGTGCGAAGCCGACTGATATGGTGTTGGTACCGACGCTGTTCCAGGCGGCTAAGGCAAAGGGGCTACGGACGGCCTTTATTAGCAAGCACCCGGCCTACTCGATCCTCAACGGCCCAACCGCTGGCGGCCAGGGCATTGATGACTTCCAGGGGCCAGAGATCGCCGAATGGAAGGGAACGCAAAGCACCTACGACCAGATGACCTTCGATATACTGCGTGCGCAGATCAAGAGCAGCACCCCGCCAGACCTGATGGGCCTCTACATCCTTGCTCCCAGCGGGGCGCAGAAGAAAATCGGCCAGGGTATCACCTCGACCGCTACCCTCCAGGCGATCAAGCTGGAGGACGACGAGATCGGCCAGACCGTGACCGCGCTGCAGGATGCAGGCCTCTACAACGACACCGTGATCATCATCACCGCCGACCACGGCAACACTGCCACCCCACGCAACATTCCCGAAGACGGGGCTGGCTCGATTGCCGACTTCCTCACCAGCAACAATATTGCTGTAATCGAAGGCGGTCATGACGACCTCTACATGACCTATCTCAAGGACAGCAGCCAGACCCAGGCGGCGGTTAACTTGTTGAGCAAGGCTGAGAACAAGGAGAAGTTCGGGGTTGATCGCATCCTGACCGAGGCCGACATGAAGACGCTGGGGGCTGCCCCCACCAATCGCACTCCCGACTTCGTGGTGATCCCGACCGAGGGTATCGTCTACTCCAACAAGGCGAAAGCCGCCGAGCATGGTGGTATCAGCCTGGCCGACCTGAACGTACAGATGATCATCAGCGGCCCCGGTATCAAGCAAGGTGCTGTGGTCAGCGAGCCGGTGAAGGTGCAGCAGATCGCCCCCACCCTGGCGCAGATGCTCGGCCTCAGCTTGCCGACCGCCTCGTTCAAGCCACTCAGCGCAGCCTTGAGTGGCAACGCACAGGCAGCAGCCAGCCCGACCACTGGTATGATGATGAGCAGCCCCACCGCCGTCATGGGTGGCAGCAATCCTGGCCTGCCTCGTACTGGCAACGCTGACAGCAGCCTGCTCTGGCTAGCCCTGCTCGCCCTGGTGTTCAGCAGCCTGGGTCTCAGCGTGCGTCGTAAGGTGCGTGCTAGCCGCTAAGCCATTGACCGCTGCTTAACCATCTTTATCACACCGCTGCCGGTTCAATCCCCGGCGGCGGTTTTGCTTTTTCTCATTTCATCTTCCCTGCAGCCCAGTTTAATGTTCATTCAACCTTTGTCGGTTATGATGGTAGCAGACCCACCCTCTGCTGCCTAGCGAGGGCGACAAACCCTAGCAAAGGAGCGAACATGAACCTTAGACGCAGCAGCCTGAACCTCGGTCTTGCCCTGCTAGCCACCCTCATCCTCGTAGGCTGCGGCGAAAGCCCGGCTGCCACCAACACGCCAGGCCGCCCCAGCCCCACCCGCATTGCCCCTAGCGTACCACTTGCGCTCGTTACTGCCAGCAGGCACGCTGATGGCGCAACCAGCCCCACCATCAGCGTGCCTGCTACCAGCACAGCCCGCGAAACCGCGATTGGTAGCAGTGAACAGCCGCTCACCCCAGAGCAGAACCCAGCGGGCGACATCCCCGACAACCAGGCCTTCATCACCTACACCGCAAGCAGTGGTGGCTACCACCTCGAAGTGCCGGAAGGCTGGGCGCGCACCGAGAATGGCACGGCTGTGGACTTCAACGACAAGCTCAACAGCGTGCGGGTGCAGGTAGCAGCGGCGGCAACCGCCCCGACTGCCACCAACGCAGCGACGATTACGGATGCGCTGACGAAGGCGGGCCGTGCTGTGCAGGTCGGGTCGGTCAAGGCCGTGCAAACTTCGGCTGGCCCTGCCCTGCTGGTCGCTTACACGGTCAACTCGGAGCCGAACGCCGTCACTGGCAAGCAGGTGCGGCTGGAAGCCAACAACTACTACTTCTTCAAGAACGGCAAGCTGGCAACCCTGACTCTTTCCGCACCGCTCGGTGCTGACAACGTGGATCAGTGGCAGCGGATCAGCCAGAGCTTCGGCTGGCAGTAAGGACAGCAACCATGATTGCACTACAGGCACACAACCTCTACCGCTTCTACCATGCGGGCGAGGATGAGACGCTGGCCCTGCGCGGCGTAAGCATCGGTGTGGCGGCGGGCGAGATCGTGGCGGTGATGGGGCCGAGTGGCAGCGGCAAATCCACCCTGCTCAACTGCCTGGCCGGGCTGGACGAGCCAGACGGCGGCTACGTCGAACTGGCAGGCGAACGCCTGAGCCGCCGCCCGGAGGCGGTGCGGGCGGCAATGCGGGCGCGGGGCATAGGGGTGCTGATGCAAAGCAGCAACCTGCTCGACCACCTGAGCGTGGCCGCTAACCTGCGGCTGCCGATGCTCCTCGCAGGGCGACGCAATGAACGCTGGCTGGCTGAATTGCTGGCCGCCGTCGGGCTGACCGAACGCGCGCACGCGCTGCCGCGCCAGCTATCCGGCGGCGAGGCGCAGCGGGCGGGGCTGGCGGTTGCGCTAGCCGCCCAGCCGTCGGTACTGCTGGCCGACGAGCCGACTGGCGAAGTGGATGCGGCAACCGAGGCGTTGATCGTCCGCCTATTGTTCGACCGCCGCCGCGAGGGTAGCGCGATTCTGCTCGTCACCCACAGTGAGGCTTTGGCGGTGCAGGCCGACCGCATCGTGCGCTTGCAGGATGGGATGGTTGCCAATGAATAGCACACACCTGCTGGTCGCAGCCGACGCGGTAAGCCGCCAGTACGGGCAGGGGTTGAGCGCGGTCGTCGCGGTAAGCACAGCCACCTGCGAAGTCGAGCCGGGAGCGCGGATTGCGCTGGTCGGGCCGAGCGGCAGCGGCAAATCCACCTTGCTGCAACTACTCGGTGGGCTGGATGTGCCGGACGGTGGACAAATCGCCTGGCCCGCACTGGGCAGCCGCGACGAATTGCGGCCCGGCAAAGTCGCCTATGTCTTCCAGACCCCCAGCCTGCTCCCCGCCCTCAGCGTGGTGGAGAACGTCGAACTGCCGCTGCTGCTCGGCAACCGCGCCCCGGCCCTGGCCCGCCGTGCCGCCTGCGCGTCCCTTGACCAGCTAGGGCTGACGCACCTGGCCGAGCGTCTGCCGGAGGAGCTATCTGGTGGGCAGGCCCAGAGAGTAGCGGTCGCTCGCGCGTTGGTCGCCAAGCCGCGCTTGATCCTGGCCGACGAACCGACCGGCCAACTCGATCACGCCACCGCTGCACAGCTACTTGACAGCTTGTTGGCGGCTCTAGTAGGTACCGACACCGCCTTGCTAATTGCCACCCATGACCGGGCAGTGGCCGGGCGGATGGAGCGAAGCTGGCAAATGCAGCATGGCATTTTGGAGGTAAGCTGATGTTGACTACATTGTGGCTCAAGGGGATAACGCGTCGTCGCAGCGGGCGGCTGGCAGCGGCAGCGTTGGGCGTGGCCCTGACTGTTGCGCTCCTGACTGCGCTCGGCAGTTTCATTGCAGGCGCGTCGGCAACGATGACCGGGCGGGCGATCCAGCAGGTTGCCACCGATTGGCAGGTACAGCTTGCCCCTGGTACTGACCCCGCCGCTGCCGCTGCTGCCCTCGCGCAGACCACGAAGTACGAGGCGGCCTTGCCAGTCGGTTATGCGGATGTAGCCGGGTTTGTTGCCACCACTGGCGGCACGACTCAGCAGACCGGCGCAGGCAAGGTGCTGGGCCTGCCAGACACATACCGCCGACAGTTTCCACAACAACTGCGTCCGCTACTAGGTTCCGACCAAGGTGTGCTGGTTATGCAACAGACCGCCGCCAACCTGCACGTCGCAGTTGGTGATACGGTAGCGATCCAAAGGGTGGGCCAGCCTGATGTGCAGGTGAAGGTAGCCGGGATCGTTGAATTGCCGAATGCCGACTCGCTGTTCCAGATCGTGGGCCAGCCCGCAAAGACCGCGCCGCAGGCTCCGCCCGACAACGTGCTGCTCCTACCCATGTCCGAATGGCAGCCGCTTTTTGCCGCGCAGCAGGCGGCCCGCCCCGATAGTGTGCGAACGCAGCTACACGTGCGGATCAGCCACGATCTGCCGTCCGACCCAACCGCCGCCTACACTTACGTGCAGCAGCTAGCCAACAACCTCGAAGCAAGGCTAGTGGGGGTTGGCATCGTCGGCGACAACTTGGCGGCACGGCTGGGCGGCGTGCGGCAGGACAGCCTCTACGCCCGCGTGCTGTTCCTCTTTCTTGGTTTGCCGGGGGCGGTGTTGGCCGCAGTGCTGACCCTGGCAGTGGCCGCGACTGGGGCCGCGCGGCGGCGGCGGGAGCAGGCACTCCTCCGCCTGCGGGGCGCGTCAACCAGTCGCATCCTGGGGCTGGCAAGCATTGAGGCAGTGCTGCTGGCAAGCCTCGGCCTGGCTCTCGGCCTCGCACTGGCGTGGCTGGCGGGCTTGCTGGTCGGAACTAACGCAGGGCTATTCGAAGCCACAACCTGGCTCTGGACGCTGCTGGCTGCGTTTATCGGCCTGCTGTTGGCGGGCGCAGCGATCCTGCTTCCAGCCTGGCGCACCGCCCGGCAAGCGACGGTTGTGCAAGCGAGGCAAGCTGTCGGCTCGGAGCGTCCACCGCTCTACCAGCGACTTGGCCTCGACTTCGTGCTGTTGGGGGTGGCCGGGCTGATATATTGGCAGGCGGCCAGCAGCGGCTACCATCTGGTACTCGCTACCGAAGGCGTGGCGCAGACTGCCGTAGACTACACCGCCTTCCTTGCCCCCTTTTGCCTCTGGCTGGGCGGTGGGCTGCTGACGATGCGGTTCGCCCGCCTGCTGCTGCTCCGCAGCAAGTTGCTGACCCGCCTGCTACGGCCAGTCGCCCACAACCTGAGCGGGGTAGTAGCAGCGGCAAGTAGTCGGCAGCGAGGGCTGCTCGTGCGTGGGCTGGTGCTGGTTGCGCTGGCAACCTCGTTCGCGGTCTCGACCGCCGTGTTCAACACGACCTACAACGTGCAAGCACAGGTAGATGCAGAGTTGACCAACGGCGCGGACGTAGCTGTTACTGGCACGGCTGCTGCCCCGGCGGGTAGGCTGCTGGCAAAGCTGGCCGCCACACAGGGAGTGGCTGCTGCCCAGCCGCTAATGCACCGCTTTGCCTACGTCGGCACTGACCTGCAAGATATGTTTGGCGTTGATGCGAGCCACATTCAGCAGTCAACGACCATTGCCAACGCCTACTTCGGCAGTGGCAACGCAGCAGCAACCTTGGCTGCACTGGCGGCGCAGCCTGACGGTGTGCTGGTTGCGGCGGAGACGGTCAAGGACTTCCAGTTGCAGGTAGGCGATCAAATCAACCTGCGGCTGCAAAGTGCGAAGGATCAGCAGTACCACATCGTCCCCTTCCACTTCCTCGGCGTGGTGCGTGAGTTCCCAACCGCACCGAAGGACTCGTTCCTGGTCGCTAACGCCAGCTATCTTGCCGCGCAGACCAGCAACCCTGCCGCCGAGGTGGTGCTGCTGCGGGCAAAGGGCGATGCACCGACGTTGGCGGCTGCCGTGCGTCCGCTGGTCGCTGACTTGCCAGGGGTACGCGTCACCGACTTGGAAGCAGCAGCACAGACGATCAGTTCAAGCCTGACGGCGGTTGACCTGAAGGGGCTGACCTTGTTGGAACTGAGCTTCGCGGTGCTGCTCCTGGTGGGGGCAAGCGGGCTGGTGCTGGCTCTAAGTCTGGCCGAGCGGCGGCGCAGCTTCGCCATCCTCTCGGCGTTGGGGGCAAAGCAGGGGCAGATCGCTGCCTTCTTCTGGAGTGAGGGGCTGCTACTCAATATTGGCGGTGGAATGACTGGGGTGCTGCTGGGCCTCGGCTTGGCCCAGATGTTGGTCAAGGTGCTGACCGGCGTGTTCGACCCGGCTCCGGAAGGGTTGAGCCTGCCGCTCGGCTACCTGCTGGTGCTGGTTATGGCTATTGCTGCGGCGACCATTGGGGTTGTTGTCCTCATGCGCTCGCTGGCCCGTCAGCAGGTGGCGGAGGTGTTGCGCGACATATAACTACGGTGGGTTTTAGCTGTGCGAACCATAGGAGGTGATAAATTACGCCCCATACGCATCAAGGGAACGAGGCTAGAGCATCGGTAAAGTAACTTCAAGCGGCTGGCCCGCTGCCAGCCTGCCGCATTAGCACGTGCAGGTTGTGACCACTACTACCCGCCGCAAGTCCGCCGGGTTCTTTCGCTTGCCGATGTACCAGGCGCGGCAAGCCTTGCCACTGGCCGACATGAGCCAGCCTGTGTTCCACCGCCACCCGCTGCCTTAGCTCCGCCCGTCCCCTACTACGCAACTGCCGCTCACGTAGTTCCACCAGCAGCCGTTCGTCCGGGTGGATGCTCACGCTGCGTCCCCGTTCACTGCTCGTACACTGCGCCCGCAACGGACAAGCTCCACATACCTCGGCGGAGAACTGCACCCGCCCCCTCCGCGAATGGCGTTTGCACCTGATTGTGGGGCAACACACTTCGCAGTACACCGTCAACTCTGGCGGGCGGCTGCGTACCAGCTTACTGCTCAGGTAGCCCCAGTCGATGTGCAACTCAGTCAACTGCACCGCTTGCCCTAGCAGGTCGGCCCTGATCTCGTCGCTCACACTTGCTTCCGGCTGATTGGCTGCCGTCAGCCCCACCGCTCGTATCAGCTCCAGGTCAAGCTCATACACCACATGACGTTTGTAGCCGTCGAAGCGCAGGCTGCGGCTTTTGCGCCCGTGCCGCATTTCGCTATCTTCGACTTCTTTGCCTACTTTGTGCGCCAGGCTCTCGCTCAGGTGAGCCGCCAGCGTGACGACCTCAAGCTCATCAATGCTGACCTCTTGCTGAGGCACGAGCAGGAGCAAGAGGTGAGTGCTTCGGTGGCGGGCGCAATTACCAGCCTCAGTGCGGTCTCTAGTCAACAACTACGTAGCGCAAACGAGCAGGCGGCTGCTCTCAGTCAGGTGACGATGGCTATTGAGGAGTTGGCCCAGACTGCCTACTCGATAGATGAGACGGCCAACCTGGTAGGCAAGGAGGCGCAGCAGGCACTCGATGAGCTAGCCAGTTCGCAGCAGGCTGTGAGCGACAGTGCGGCGCAGTTGACTACCCTTGTCTACGATCCTGTACTGGCTGCTTTGCGCCTGCCAAGTTGCGAAGCAGCCTGGTTGTCCACTCCTCGTTCCAAAGCTATAAAGCTGACCGCGCTAAGGCTGACTACCGTGATCATCCTGCAGAAGGCTGTGCTTGACTCCTTTTGTCACTATCAGCCCAACTGTCACCAGCACCATCGGCGCAAAGGCAGCACATCAAAGCGAAGGGGTGGTCATTCACGAATGCATAAGGAAGCGGAGCCGTCGGAGCGGCTCCACTTGCTCAAATGCTTGCCTGTTGCCTTGCGACTTAGGGTTGGCTCTCAACCGCCCGGCGCACGACCTTGCTCAGTTCGCCGCGCCGGATGTTGTCGTTGGGCCGGAAGCAGGTGCCAACCCCGCCGGGGCAAGCTGCACCATTAATGATGCTGCGTCCAGCCAGCGTCTCAATTGCGTTGTAGGCGAAGTTGTTGCTCGGCACGTCGGCGAAGGTCGGGGTCGGCGGGGTAGTTACGCGGTAGGCTCGCGCCCGCAGCACGATCACCGCCACCTGCGCCCGGCTGATGTTGACGTTTGGGCCGTAGCAAGAGCTGGCTGCACCGATGGCAGTACACTGCGCGGCGGTCAAGCCGTTGACGACCCCAGCGTGGTAGGCGGCTTCGACGTAGGGGTAGAAGACGTTGCCGCTACTCACATCGCTGAAGTCAGGAGCGATGGGGTTGTAAGCAGGGATGCCGAAGCCCAGGGCGGCGATCTTGGCGAACTGGCCGCGAGTGGTGTTAGCGTTGGGCTGGAAGCTGCCGTCGGGGAAGCCGCTGATTGCGCCGCGACAGGCGAGGAACTGGATGTCGGCGTAGAAGATGTAAGTGCTGGGTACATCGCTGAAGTTGACGGTGCAGGCGGTTGCACTCGGCTGGGGGGTAGCAGTCGCGCCGCCGGGGGTTTGGGTCGCCTGCAAGGTAGCAGTTGAGCCAGCCGGGGTCTGGGTAGGCGCAGTGGTGTCGGTCGGTTGCAGCGTGTCAGTCGGCAGGGGGGTATTGGTCACGCCGACAGGGGTGTTGGTCGGCACCGGCGTAACCAGGTCGAAGCGAGTGACGAAGGCATCGCTACCACCGCCGCCGTAGGTAGTCTGACTGCCACTACCGAGGATCGGGAAGCCGCCGCCAGTGAGGCCAATGGCGTAGGTGTTACCTGCGCTATCTACTGCGCTGCCAGCACCCTGATCCAGGGTGTTGCCGCCGAGGTAAGTGGAGTAGAGCCGTACCCCTCGGTTGTCGATCCGGGCCACGAACGCATCGCTGCTACCACCGCCGAAGGTAGGCTGAGGCACATCTCCCCGGATCGGGAAGTTGTTGCTCTCGGTGCTGCCAACGACGGAGACGTTGCCTGCACCATCTACCGCAATGCCCCTACCGCCATCGAAGGCACTACCACCGAGGTAGGTGGAGTAAACCCGTGCGCCGGTGTTGCCCAGGGCAGTCACGAACGCATCATCAAGACCGCCACCGTAGCTGGTCTGCTCAGCATTGAGGAGCGGGAAACTGCCGCCTTCGGTGAGGCCAGTAATGTAGGCGTAACCAGCACCGATGGCGATGCCCATGCCCTGATCCTGAGCACTACCACCCAGGTAGGTAGAGTAGACCCGCACTCCTACGCTGTTCATCTCAGTCACAAATGCATCATAGCCACCACCACCATAGGTGTTCTGACCACTACCCAGGGTCGGGAAGCCGCCCCCGGTATAGCCAGTGACGTAGGCATTGTCGCTGCTGTCTACGGCGATGCCTTGACCATAATCGGGACCGTTGCCGCCGAGGTAGGTAGAGTAAATCCGTGCGCCCGTAGGACTAATGGACGTGACAAACGCATCGCCACTACCACCGTAGGTAGTTTGGCTGACACTACCCAGGATTGGAAAGTTGAGGCTGGCAGTGTGGCCGGTGACATAGGCTTTGCCCGCGCCATCCACGCCGATGCCGTTACCAATATCGGTGTTGTTGCCGCCCAGGAAGGTGGAGTAGACCCGCCCCCCAGCCGCGTTGATCCTGGTTACAAACGCATCACCGCCGCCGCCGAGGGTGGTCTGGCTGACACTACCGAGGATGGGGAAGTCGGTGCTGCTGGTGTAGCCGGTGACATAGGCACCGCCTGCGCCGTCTACCGCAATGCCGCTACCAACATCGCTGCTGCTGCCGCCGAGGTACGTAGAGTAAACCCGTGCGCCGTTGCCGTCGATCTTGGTCACAAACGCATCATTACTACCCCCGCCGAAGGTGGTTTGGCTGACGCTACCGAGGGTAGGAAAGTCGGTGCTATTGGTAGTGCCAACAACATAGGCGTTGCCTGCGTCGTCTACCGCGATGGCGCGACCAGTATCGCCGAGGGTGCTACCAAGATAGGTAGAGTAGCCGAGGGTGGGGTCAATCACCAACGCCAGGGCGCGGTCATAGTTTGGCACCAGGAAGCTCACGCTGCCATCGGCCTGCAAGTGGTAGCTGCCTGCCACTGCCGTAAGCGAGCCATCAGCCTGCCGCTGGTAGATGCGGGCTGCTGCCTGACGCACGTCCCCCACCGCAGTGTGTAGTACCAGGTCGCTGCCACTGGTCTCGATCCGCTCGGCTCCGACCACCGCCAGCCTGATCTGGGCTGGGTCGGCACCGGGATTCACGATCAAGTCGTATTCAAGCTGACCCCCTGCGTCGGTGTACCAGGCCAGATCGATCCCGTCGTACACACCCTGGTAGCTAACGCGGGCGTAGGCGGGTACATTCTCACGCCAGCGGCTGGGGTCGTTGCCGAGCAGGTAGTTGCTGACCCCGGCCAGTTTGTGGCTGGCGGCCAGTTGGGCACCCATCTTGCCGCCTTGCCACTGGAAGCGTAGGGTAGCAGTCTTGTCAGTCGTGGTCGCGTCGGGCTGACTATTGTGCAGCACCATCACTGCCTCAACGTCGGTGAGGAACAGGTTGTAACCGGCTCCACGTGCCAGATAGCGCACGCTGGGGTCGAACTGGCCGAGATTCGGCTCGAAGCGCAGTGCTTGACTGTCAAGCAAAGCCTTGATGCCCGGTTGTGCCTTGCTCGTGGTGGCGCGGGGCTGGTTGGCTGGCTGGCTGATCGTCTGGCTGAGGTATAGCCCCACCAGGCTGATGACTAGCATCATCGCCAATCCAACCTGCAGCCAAAGCCACGTTCGCTTGTTCGTCTGCATCGTCGTGTCCTTTCTTGCCTATTGTTTGCCGGGGGCGGGTTCAGTGATCGGTTCGCTCAAGGTCGGGACGCTCCCAACTAGAGTTGCGGGGTTAAGCAGAGCGGCGGTTAGCTGTGACAGGTCGGCGAAGTAGCGCAGGCTACCGCCGGGGATCGTCTCGACCGAGCCGCGCCACACCGCCGCTGCCTCCGGTTCGCGCCAGAGCCGCACAATAAAAACGTAGCGGTCACGCTGACCCCGTTTGCCTGCCACAGCCAACCCTCCTGTTGCTCACCGCTGGTTCTGACCAGCCACATCACAGGCGTAGCGGTTGGCTA
Source organism: Chloroflexia bacterium (assembly GCA_038229595.1). Taxonomy (GTDB): domain Bacteria; phylum Chloroflexota; class Chloroflexia; order QHBQ01; family QHBQ01; genus JBBROH01. The sequence continues at coordinate 53,579 of JBBROH010000003.1, forward strand.
CGCCTGTTCCGTCGCTGCTTACTTGAGGGTGACGATGACCGGGATCGCGCCAGTGCCGCTGTTGAGGTCGCCCAGAGCCTTGCCGATTACCGCCCCACTGGTCTTGCCGTCAGGGTCAGCCTTCATCGCATAGCCGGGATTGGTGCTGGCAACGAGCAGGTCGCCTGCCTTGATCGGGCCGAAGCTGGCATCCACCTTGACCGACTTGTAGCTGCCGAGGGTGACAGCGTTGATGTAGCCGCCGGTCGCCACCCCAGCCGCATCAGCTTGCGCCTCGACTGCTACTGCCTTGTCGCTGATTGTCTGCTGCGGGATGGTGACAGCCGCCGCCATCTGACCGCTCTGCTTCGCCGCAAGTTCGGTGGCATCGCGGCGGGCGAGGGCCGCCTTGATCGCGGCCTGCTCGGCAGCATAGTGGGCCTTCAGTTCGCTGCTGGGGACGTTGACTGCCGCATCCACCACCCCGACCACGCCGATGTCATACGCCCTCGTCGCCTTCCTGACGGTGATGACTGGCACGCTGCCCTGCGCCGGTGCGCTGCTGCCGACGATTACGACGATATCGCCCTGCGACAGCGGTTCGCTGCCGACGTTCTGCATGATGTCAACCACGTAGCCGGTCTTGGAGCCGCTGACGTTGAGGTCGCCACTCACAAACAGACCGCCGCCGATGTAAGCCGCAGCTGTGCTGGCTACACCGCCCGCTGGCTCAACCCACAGCGAGTAGGAGGCAGAGGCACCGGTTTTGGCTTGCACACCACGACTGCTGGTACTCAAACCGTATACGCCCCAACCGCCACCACCAGTGGAGGAGGCATACACCGCCGGGCGATCAGTGTCGGCAGCCGATGCGAAAACGCCCTTGCCGCCCTCGAAGACCCCAGCAAAGCTGCCAGTAGCGGCACTACTACTAACCGCATAGCAGCCGGTGCCAGCGGTGATGCACGAACCGCGAACAGCATAGCCGCCACTACTGTTCGACACGCTGAGGGCAACAAAGTTGCTGGTAGTGATCACCAGCGAGTTGCCGATAGCGTTACCTATCTTCTGGCGACCGTTGTCGAGGAACTTGGCAAGCTGGCCGCGAGTCACATTGTCGCTGGGCAGGAAGTAGGGCAGGTTGGCCGGTGGCACACAGGGGTTGTTACCACCACAAGGATAGCCGCCGACGATGCCGTTGTCATACAGGCTGTTGATAAAGGGGGCGAACAGGTAGGTGTCCGGCACGTCTTGGAAGCGTTGCACGAGGGGGCTGCCAGGGGTGCCGCCTTGAGCCTGGGCCTGCCACGCACTACCGCTGAGGAGTAGGGTGAGGGTGAGGGCGAACACCGCCAGCAGGCGGCTACTACTAAACCGGGGGAAAGAACGCATGATGTGTCTCCTTCTTGGATGAGTTGCTGCATTACCTCGTATTAGTGGTCTGGGTGGGGCGGCGCACAACCTTCGAGCGTCCGCCGCGTTCCGTGATGTGGTTGTGGTTGATCCGAATGCCCTGACCCCGACCGATGTCGGAGCGGCTGGTTCTAGCATAGCGCATGGGCGTTCGGCCGGCGTTCAGGCGGTGACGGGCTATGGCGCGAGCAGTTTAGGGCGTGAGCAGCAGCGGCGGCATGACAAAACAAATCCCTACCCGCTAAAAGGGTAGAGATTTGGAGCTTCAGAGGGCAGATGGCATCCTTGTCAGGGTGGGGGTGCTAAAAGGGTAGAGACGAATCAGTCTTCTACTTCGGCCTGCAACCAGTTGGCGACGCTCTGGCGGTTGACACCGAGAGAGCGGGCAATGGCACTGAGGCTGCGACCCTCGCGGTGCAGACGGCTAGCCTCGGCCCGCAAGTCGGGCTGATGACCCATAGGCTTGCGGCTGGGTGTGAAGTAACGTTGGCAGGCGCGGCATTGATAGCGTTGGCTGCCGCTGGGGTTGAGGCCTGCCTTGACCGTGTTCGTGTGCTGGCAGTATGTGCAAGCGGTAGTGGGGGCGGGAGGCTGGTAGCCGGGAGCGGCGTAGGCGGGCCACTCGTCGCGCTCGTAAGCGGCCAGCATCTCGCGGTGGAAGTGGATGTTTAGGTAGTAGCTGCGCCACGCTGCGTCGGCATAGGTTGTCAGCTTGAGCGCGCTCTCAGCCAGAGCCGTGCTGAAGTAGCGGTGCGCTTCCGCCAGATAGTGGCGGCTCAACTGCTGCTCCCCGGCTGCCCTGTGGTAGCAGGCCAGTTGCCAGCAGAGGCGTTGGGGGTAGCTGTTGCTACCCTGCTCGGCCCACAACGCTGCCTGTTCGATTTGCTCGGCGATAGTACGGGCAGCAGGCAAGTCAGCCATTTGCAGCGCAGTCAGCAGCAGATAGGAGTTGGTCTCCTCCAATTCGCTCTGGCTGCCAGCGTGCTTGAGCCGCAGGCTGGCTTGCAGATTACGGCGGGCGGCGGCCAAATTGCCCAGCATCACCTGCGCCGCGCCCAGATGCGAGTACAGAAACTCTTGATACCAACTGCTGGAGATAGCTTGCGCGAGGCGCAACCCCTCGCTGGCAGCCCGTTCAGCCCCGGCGAAGTCCCCGGCCCACAGGCTGTGGACGGCCAGTTGCAGCAACGCCGCCGCCTGACCACGCTGGTTGCCGCAGCTTGCATAGAGGGTTGCACTCTCTTGCAGCAAGGCCCGACCCCACTCGCTCTGCCCGATGATGTAGTGGACGATACCCAAACGAGCTAGTACCGCCGCCTCGCCCAGCGGTTTGCCAATTGCGACATAAATGCTTCTTGCTTGCTGGCAATGATCGAGGGCGGCCTGTACCTGCTGCTGATCTTCGGCGGCGGTTGCTAGCATGGCGTGGGCATCCGCTTCCCCACTGACATCATGGATCGCCTGGCAGAGGGTCAACAGTTCGTCAGCGAAGGTGTGGACGGCGGCATAATCAGCGTGAGCCTGAGCCGCGACGATGCTGGCCTGCACTATGCGCCGCAATGCGGGCCAGTCGGCAGCGGTGATGCAGGCGCGCGCAGCCTCAAGCAGTGCAGCCGCCCTGTCATACTGAAGCTCCCCGCTGGCGGCTTGACTGAGCCAGCAGTAGCAGGCCACCTGATTGCCCATCTCACCAAGCGTACCAAAGATGGCGAGGGCCGCTTCAAGATGCTGGCTAGCCGTCGCCTCTCCCCTGACCACTCCGCTGCTACCTTGCTGGAGAAGGGCGACCGCCTGCCAGTGGGGGTTGCCGTTGGTGGTCGCCAGCGAGAGCAGAGCCGCCGTCAGCGCATCGCGTTCGCTATGCTTGTCCATGATGGTTGCCAGCTTCAGCTTACGGTGCAGCACTTCAGCCTGCAACTCGGCCTCGCCAAGCTCCTCGGCGACAGCAGTCATCTGCTCCAAAAGGGCTTGCTGGGCTTCACGCCGCCCCAGCCGCTGGTAAATACCTTCTTGCAGAGCCAATAGTGCAAAGCAGCGATGTGGATCGTCACCGAGCAGCAGGGCGCGTTCGCTGAAGGTCAATGCCTCGCTGTCGGCATAGAGGCTCAACGCCTGTTGCGCCGCCTGCAAGTACCAACCTTGCGCCTGCTCATCCTCGCCACCCGCCGCAAAGTGCGCCGCGATCTCCGCCACTGGTTGCTGCGTCGCCTCGGCCAGCAACAAGCCGATGCGCCGATGTCGCCGCTGCCGACTGACTGGCTCGATCCCGCTGTAGATTGCCCCCTGGATCAGATGGTGGTTGAAGCTGTACTGACCGGCCTCACCTTCGCGCACCAGCCGTTGGTCAATCAACTCGTCGAGCGCACTGAGTACCCGACCCGCGCTCAACCCCACCGCCTCGCCAACCAGTTCCAGGCTGAAGCTGCTGCCGATCACACTGGCGACTTCGGCCACCAGCCGGGTATTACTGGGCAGGGGCGCGATCCGGCGGGCGAGTAGCTCCTGCACCTTGAGTGGCAACGGCTCCGCCTCCGCCATGTTCAACGCCTGCCCACCAGCCAGCCAGTTGTAGACCAGTTCGCCAAGGAAGAAGGGGTTGCCTTCGCTGACCCGATACCAGGCCGCCGCCAACTCCTCACCCAACTCCTGCCCCGGCAACTGGGCTACCAACTCAGCGACCGCCGCTGCGGGCAAGCGGTCAAGCGCGATGTGCTGACTAGCTGCCGCGTTCCGGCGGCGCAAATCACGCAGGGGATGGTCACGCCCAGCTTCCTCCTCGCGGTAGGTAGCGACGATCAGGATCGGGTTACCCGCTGTGCGACCAACCAGAAATTGCAGCAGGTTGATGCTTGCCTGCCCCGCCCAGTGCAGGTCTTCGAGGATGAGCAGCAGCGGGCGGCTGGCCGCCAGGCTGGTGAGGCATTCGCTGACCGCCAGGTAGAGACGGTCACGTTCGCGCTCAGGTTCAAGCGGGGGCAGCGGAGTGATCTGCTGGTTCGCCAGTTCAGGGAGCAGTGGCAGGATCGCCCGCAGAGTGGCGAGCGCGACTCTGCTCGACTTAAGCAGCGGCATAGCCGCCCGCAGCACAGCGGCCAACGCCTGATAGGCATGACCTTCACCTTCCGTCGTGCCGCCACGCAGTACCCAGCCACCCTGCTCCAGCACGACCGAGGCCAACTCTGCACTCAAACGAGACTTGCCGACCCCGGCCTCGCCCGCGAGGAAGTAGAGTAGACCGCGCCCATTGGCCGCTTGCTGCCAGGCGGCAATCAGCAAACCAAGCTCCGGCTGGCGGCCAACAAAGGGCAGGCCCAGTGGCAGCGGCCCAGCGGTGGCTGGTGGCAGGGGCGCAGCGAAGGTGGGCAAGGGTTGGTCGCTGCGGATTGCATCGTAGAGAGCGGTGGTCTCGACCATCGGCACAGCGGCTAGTTCGGCTGCAAGGCGGGCGGCGAACTGGCTGTAAGTTGCCAATGCAGAGGCACGATCCCCCATCGCGTAGCGCACGGCCATCAACTGGCGCGTCATCTGCTCATGGAGGGGGTCGCGGGCGAGCAGTTGCGCGGCGAAGTGGCTGGCAGCGGGGTAGTCGCGCTGGCGGTGACACTCCTCAACCAGACGTTCCAGGCAGGATTGGTAGCTGTAGCGCAGCCACTCGCGGGCGTAGAACAGCCAGTCGGCGTAGAGGTCGGGCAGCAGGTCAGCACGGTAGAGGGCAACGGCCTCAGCCAGATGCTCAGGGGCAGCGGCCAGCCGCTCGAAGTCGGCGACATCCAGCCAGTAGTCGCTGGCAGTATTCCACTGCACGGTATCGGCGGTGGTCAGCAGCCAGCTTTCAGCCGGGGGCAGGGCATGGCGCAACTGGTGCAAGGTGCGGCGCAGGTGGTTGCGGGCGGCTGCTTCGGGGCTGTCGGGCCAAAGGGTGTAGGCAAGTGTATCACGGCGCAGCGGGGTATGACGGTTGAGCAGCAGGTAGACAAGCAAGGGGGTAGTTTTGCTCGGAGCAGGCAGCAACAACGATTGCCCTTGCCAGGTTAGCTCAAGCTGACCCAAGAGGTGGATGTGCAGCATCGGTACGCGCTCCAATGTTAAGCCTTGTGCTGATTATACCCGATGCCACCACTGTGGTTGGCAGCCAGTTGATCACCGAATACTGCTGCCCAGTGTGTGACTACAGCATAGCTGATGTAGCGCAGTATGTAGCTAGCCGCTATCTTACTGCCGCAACTGCGCGTTCATCCCTTCTAGCGGGTACGTGTTACGCTTACCAGCACTCACCTCGTGCCGCCCACCGCCCGGCCACGCCAAGTGCTGATGAACCGCCAGCCCGTCACTGTAGTACACCTCGGCTGCTGGCAAGCTGTCGGCTAATAACTGCATCGTCGCTTGCTCCCGACTCTCCACTACTTCGCAGCGCGCCGACCAACACAGCGACGAACACGGCTACGCTCACCAGCACGCCGACGCGCAGCAGCACGCCGACAAGCAGCCCAACCCCGATCCAGTACGACTACGTAAGCGGGCGGCTGGGGGACTGGGACAGCGGCAATGCTATCCCCGGCAGCATAGTTAAGCTGTACAAGGAAGATGTCAATCATGTACGTGGTGGCACAGCCGTAGCAACGGCAGTTGTTGCCAGCAATGGTAGCTGGGTACTGCAGGCTCCTGTTTCAGCACGGGGGTCTAACTTCAGTGGCTACGACATAGTGCAGGAGCCGACCCCCGCCAACTACTACAACTACAACGTTAGTATTCCCGCTGGTAGTCAGCCCGCGCTACCGCTCAACGCTGCGTTCCACTTCGAGATGACGGAGACTGGGCCTAAGCTGAGTTCGGTAGATGGGGCGATCTTCTGGCTGCGCTACACGGGCAATGGCCCCCGGCTCGATGGTGGCTCGTCTATAATCAAGCGGGTGAGCAAGACCACCTACTACATCGGCGGCGTGTACGAAGTGGACAGCGATGGCACCACGCGTAGCTACTTCGGCGCAGGGGGAGCTACGGCTCTGCGAACGACTAGCGGCGGGAGCCAGAGTGTGCTATACTTGCATGGCGACCATCTGGGTAGCGTCAGCCTGGCGACGGACGGCGTGGGCAACAAGGCAAGCGAGCAGGACTTCGACCCCTGGGGCGGCGCACGAGGCAGCGGGAGCATTAGCCAGACGACGACGCGCAACTACACGGGGCAGCAGCTAGACAGCACGGGGCTACTGTACTACCACGCCCGGATGTACGATCCAGGATTGGCACGGTTTGTCAGTGGCGACAGCATCGTGCCACAGGCACCGTCCAGTCTAGCAGTGGATGCACACGAGAAAGGGATTGTTCTAGCTGTAAACAGTCAGAACGTTGTTGTGACAGACGAAGGTTTCCGCTTCCAATCCCAGAGAGGCGAGAACACTAACGCACCTTCCAACCCGCAGAACCTCAACCGTTATAGCTACGTCAACAACAATCCAGCCTCTCACTTGGATCCAAGTGGTCACAACCTCACAAACCCAGGTGGGAAGGTTCACAATCGCAGCCATAGAACAGTGTTGGTCTATGGTAACATAACGGCAAAGGACTTTTATGCCAACTGTGGTAACGGACCTGATCATCCTTATTCGTGCCAGCTAGACCCTAGCATGAGTCAGCACTGGGTGTACGGAAGCGATGGCAGTGGACACAAAGCAGGTGGTGGTCTTTCAGCAGAAGATCAAGCTAAACTAAACTCGCTGTCCCCAGAGGATCAGAAGAATCTGGCAATAGCCAATGGTTACGACCTACAAGGCTGGTTTGTTCTGGGGGCGGGTAAGGACTCTGATACCTGGCTCCATATGCCCGATGCTGATTTTGTCCGAGCAGCTGATCACGATACTATATACGAGTACTCACAAGCCTGTGTTGTTTGGGTTATATGTAGCAGTTCACAAGGGTCAGGCCATGCTACATCAGAACTCTATAAGTTGGCAGACAGCCAAGAAGTAGTCATTACTGACGATCTAGGATACTTGAACTTGTCGGTGAGCGGATTCTATTTCCATATCAATCCCTTCGGGACCTCCAACGGTTGGCATCATTGTAAGTACAATGGAGACGACCCGAGTCATCCTACCTGCGAGTACGGAACTGTGCGGTAGGAACCACTTGTTGGAGGTGCAAAAGCGTCAGCACAGCCAACGAGGTCTGGAGAGTGTCGAGTGACACTCAGCTAGTGCGTACGCAAGTAGTTGCGAAGGTTGAACGAAGACGCATGGCCTGAGATACAGCAGGAACCAAGTGCGTAGGCTATAGGGTGACAGCCCAGCTAGAACAGTGTTGTAGGTCAGTTAAAAGAGGAGACAGCTATGAACTCTAATCAACAACCAATGCCTTCTACGCTAAGACAACGTGGGTCGAAGAGCAAGACTCGTCTGTCTGCACCTCACAACGTTAAAAAGTATGTTTGGCTTTCTATTCTTGTAGTATTTATATCAGGTGCGGTTGGGAGCGCAGCTGTAGCTAACTCTAACCCTGATGTGCAGCGGCAGATAGTTCAGCAGTCAGTTTGCGGTACCTGGAAAGTTACCACTGGGCCTAAGCTAGGGTATAATCCGCTTCATACATTTAGCGGTGTGGCTGCTGTCACAGGAGATGATGTTTGGGTGGTTGGATCTAAGCTAGGGCTTTTTGGATGGACTAAAAATGAGCCACTATCTCGTCACTGGGATGGGGCAAAATGGCAAGAGTTTGCTATTCCAGGTGCGGGCGGTGGAAGAAATACTTACCTAACCAAAGTTGTAGCTCGATCTACCAACGATGTGTGGGCTGTTGGTGCCTCGAACGATGATGGCAGAGCACACCGTACCTTTGTCACACGGTGGAATGGTAACAAGTGGAATGTAGTTGATAGCCCCAACCCTGGACAATATAGTAACGGTATCAGTAGTGTAGCTGCTATTGCTGCTGATGATGTATGGGTAGTTGGTGACTATGAAGATAAAATCTCCAACCCACAGCCGCTGCTGCTGCACTGGGATGGTCATGGCTGGCGTAGCGACACGAGCTTCAAACTTAGAGGCAGCAGTGGGGATATTCGTGACGTACTGGCGTTCGCCTCGAACGACGTATGGGCTGTTGGTGGCTACTTCCACAACGGCAAGGCTTACTCTTTGGTAATACATTGGGATGGCAGTCAGTGGAGTGAGGTAGCTATACCAGGCGAGGGCGATGGCATTGGTCTACAGGTTCTAGCTGGTTCTTCTGCCCAAGACTTGTGGATAGCTGGTTATCGCGGGAAGGGTGAGGCCCTAATGCACTGGAATGGCGTAAGTTGGAATGTACCAGCGCAGCCTGCTGGAACTAGTAATAACGTAATATATGGGATAGAGGTAACATCCGAGAAGGATGCTTGGGCTGTAGGACCAGAACTAGACTCGAACAATAACATACATCCTAAAATCCTGCATTGGGATGGGAACCAATGGACACAAGTGTTTAGTCTTCAGCAGGAAGGTGAGCAAGCCTTCTATGAGATAGTAGTAGATAAGAATAAGGATGTGTGGGCTGTTGGGCGCAGCTACGATGCTGAAAGTCACATCTCCTACGGCTTGACTGCCCTGCTCAAATCTTCTTCATGCTCTGTAGGTGTTAACTCTACCATACGCGGAGACAGGTAGTAACAAGCTGTGGAGTGGGCCACCTACCTCGGCGGTAGTGGAGTGGAATGTGGTATATAGCTGGCTGCGCCCGATGGTTCGCTCTATGTCTGTGGTACTGCCTACTCAACTGACTTTCCTACAACCACTGGCATCTATCGCTCCGTTTTCACTGGCACAGTCGGCTACCCTGACCTCTTCGTGACCAAACTTGCCCCTGACGGTCAATCTATCATCTTCTCCACCTACATTGGTGGCACCGTCGGTGAGCAGGGTGGCTGTGAGCAGTTCTACCCCAACGGTGATGTTCTTATCGTTAGCGATGCAGCCATCTAGCACGCCAACCCCTATTGTCACCGACACCAGCACAGCCACACCCAGTGCTGCTATGTTGACAGCGCGGTAGCGATAATGGCTCTTAGCTTTATCACCTTCCACAACCATCAACTCTAATCCCATTCTCATCCTCCACAACATTGACCTGAGCTACCAACCTGTGCTAAAATATTTCCACGTCAGCCGGTGCATGGCACTGACGCTGATCACTCAATCCCGGTGACAGGTTGAGGCTTGGTTGTACCCGCTGCATGGTGCATGGCATTGTTCAGCTACAACTAAGTTGGCATAGCAGGTACTCTAGCGTTGGTGACACACCTCCGCTGCCTATCTCCTTGGCCGCACCAACCCTATACTGGCTGCGGCCTGTGTGTATACACGGGGCAAACATCACCCACAGCCAGCCGGTGCCAACCCTCGACCTATCGGTGGACGGTGACGCACCAACCCACCGCCGACCTGCTACCAACAGTCGGCAACCGACCGAACAAGCGGAAGGGCTACGGCCTCTGCTTGTCCGGGGCGGTCGGGCCGCATCTAACGGGCCTGTTCTCTCCCCTGACAAGTCACGACCTCGCCCAACTTGAACATGAGGTTGATTGTGACCAAAGCACCACGCTATACCTCGGCAGTGGTCGCCCTTGACGCGATCCACGCGCCTGCCGAGCAACCGCGCCTGCTGGTGGACGACCTAGGCGACCTGCAAGCCAGCATTGAGCAGCATGGCTTCTTCAGCAGCGTGCTGCTTGAGCAGCAGCCAGATGGCAGCTACCGGCTGATACATGGCGCACGTCGCTTGCAGGCAGCGCGGCAGGTGGGCCTCACCGAGATACCGGCACAGGTTTACCCCGCTGGCAAGTTCAGCCCAGCGCACATATGGCTTACCCAGATCGACGAGAACGAGCGGCGCAAAAACCTTTCCC
>JBBROH010000004.1:0-62420 GCA_038229595.1 Chloroflexia bacterium
ACCAGGGACTACTGTGGAGAACAGACTGATGCGCTACTTCTGCTATCACGGCCACTTCTACCAGCCTCCACGTGAAGACCCCTTCACGGGAGTACTGCCAAAGGAGTTTGGAGCCGACCCCTACCACGACTGGAACGAGCGCATCACCGCCGAGTGCTACCGCCCACTGGCCGAGCTTGGCGTGTTCGACCTGATCAGCTTCAATCTTGGCCCCACCCTGGCAGCTTGGATGGAGGTCAACGCGCCCGATGTGTACCAGCGCATCTTGCAGGCTGACCGCAACCATGCCCAGCGGCAGGGGGTGGGCAACGCCATCGCCCAGGTCTACAATCATATGTTGATGCCGCTGGCGACCCGGCGCGACAAGGAGACGCAGGTGGCCTGGGGGCTAGCCGACTTCCGCCACCGCTATGGGCGGGTGGCCGAGGGGATGTGGCTGGCCGAGTGCGCGGTAGATTTGGAGACCCTGACCGTAATGCAGGAGCAGGGGGTGCGCTTCACCATCCTTGCGCCCTGGCAGGCCGAGCATAGCGCGGTGGACAGCAGCGAGCCGCAACTGATCGCCCTGCCCAACGGCAAGCAGATGACGGTCTTCTTCTTTGACGAGGGGCTATCGCGCAACACCAACCATGTGCCGCGCATCAGCGAGGACGTGCAGGAGTACGCCGAGGTTGCAATGCAGATTTCGACCAAGTGGGACAAGCTCAAGCGCGACGAGGATCAACTAGTGCTGGTCGCCACCGACGGCGAATACTTCGGCCACCACTACAAGGGGCGCGACCTGTTCATGAGCGACCTCCTACACACGGTTGCCCCGGCCAACGGCTGGCAGGTGACTAGCCTGAGCAGCTACCTGCGTGATCACCCAGCGGTCAATACCGTGCGGCTGGCCGAGCGCACGGCCTGGAGTTGCTACCACGGCATCGACCGCTGGCAGAAGGAGTGTGGCTGCTACCCTGGCCTGGGCGAGTGGAAGGCACCGTTCCGCCGCGCCCTGGACAACCTGGCGGCGGCCATCGACGACTACTTCGAGGTAGCAGCTGGCGAACTACTGCGCGACCCCTGGGCGGCGCGCAACGACTACATCCACGTGCGGCAGGGCTACGAGCCAATCGCCCAGTTGCTAGACCGCCACGCCTCGCACCAACTGGACGACGCGGAGCAGGCACGGGCGGCGGCCTTCCTGGAAGCGCAATACTACCGCCTGCTCATGTACACCAGTTGCGCCTTCTTCTTCGAGGAGTTCGCCCGCATCGAGCCAAGCAACGCTATCGCTTGTGCTGCCCGCGCTCTGGACTACCACAAGACGGCAACTGGGGTGGACTTGCAGGAGAACTTCCTGGCCGAGTTGCGCCGCATCCGGGGGCGGGCCAGTGAGATGAACGGCGAGCAAATCTACCGCTATCTTGCCCGCAAGCAGCCAGTACCGAGGCACCGGGATTGAGCGGCGCATGATAGGATGTTGATAGCTAAAGCGCATTTAGCGCACTACCTCTAGCTTTGGACAGAGCAAGGAACCGCATGGCGACAAACTGTGGGGCGTTGATCCTGGCAGGCGGGGTGAGCCGTCGGATGGGACTGGACAAGGCGTTGCTGCCGATCCCAATCGGTGGGCGACCGGCAATCCAGCGGATCGTACTGGCAGCCTGCCGCGTTGCCGATCCGCTCGATGTGGTGGTGGTCGGCAAACCGGGCCTGTACGAGGGGCTGGGGCTGGCTGTGGTGCCAGACATCCTGCCGGGGCAGGGGCCGCTAGTCGGTCTCTACAGCGGCTTGCGCCAGAGCGAGCAGGAGTGGAACCTGGTGATCGGCTGCGAGTTCCCCCTGGTGCGGGCTGCCGTCCTCATCCACCTGCGTAATCTTGCCTACCGCGACTACGATGCGGTCGTTCCGGTGCCGCAGCCGGGCTACGCGCAGCCGCTCTGCGCTGTCTACCACCAGCGGGTGGCAGCGGTGGCCGAGGCGGTGTTGGCGAAGGGTAGCAAGCGGCTGGCCGACCTGCGCGACCGACTGAAGATACTGTACGTCAGCCGCGAGGAGTTGTTGGCGAATGACCCTGACCTGCGTACCTTCATGGCGATCAACAGCTCCGCCGACTACGAACGGGTGATCGCCCTGGCCGAGGAGGAACAACGTGAGCGCAGCAAATAGCATGGCCGCCTTCGCCAGCGTCAGCGAACGGGCGGGGGCGACCAGCAAGCGGCTGGCGAAGGGGGCGATCCTGGCGGACTACCTGGCGGCCCTGGACGACGAAAGCCTGCCCATCGCCTGCCGCTTCCTCAGCGGCAATCCCTTCCCCACCGCCGATCAGCGCGTCTTGCAGGTGGGCGGCAGCGCGATCAGCGGGCTGATCGCTACCGTCAGCGGCCTCTCACTCGACGCGGTGAACAACACGCTGGTGCGGCTGGGCGACTACGGCGAAGTGGCAGAGCAAGCCTTCACTGCCGCCAGCCACCAGCCAGAGGGTGCGCCCCTCAGCCTGACCGAGACGATGGCTGCCTATGCCGAGATCGCAGCAACCAGCGGCAAGGGTGGGCCGGGGCGCAAAGCGGCGATCCTGGAGGGGTTGCTGCGTCGGGCCGACCCGCTGGTGGCAAAGTATCTGCTCAAGATCGTGACCAATGAGCTACGCACTGGCTTGCGCGAGAGCATGGTAGAAGACGCACTGGCGCGGCTGAGCGGGCTGAAGGTGGCCGAGTTGCAGCGCGTCAATATGCTGCTGGGCGACATTGGCGCAGTTGCTCTGCGGGCGCGGCATGGCACGCTGGGGGAGGCCCAAATGGTGCTTTTCCAGCCCCTCAAGTCCATGCTAGCCAGCCCGGTGGAGAAGCCGGGTGATGTGCTGAAGGAAGCGGAGCCGACAGTGATCGTCGAGGACAAGTACGACGGCGTGCGGGTGCAGGCACACAAGGTGGGCGAGCGGGTCGAACTCTACTCGCGCACCCTGGACCTGGTTACGCACCGCTTCCCCGAAGTAGTCACCGCGCTGGCTGCCCTCCCTGGCGACTTCATCCTGGACGGTGAGGTGGTCGCCTACGCGGGCGGCGTGTTCTTGCCCTTCAGCCTCTTGCAGCAGAGGCTAGGCCGCAAGCAGGTGACAGACGAGATGTTGGCTAACATCCCGGTGATCTTCGTCGCCTTCGATCTGTTGTACAATGATGGCGCAGTGCTGCTCGATCAGCCGTTGCGCGAACGCTGGGCGGGGCTGGTGCGCCTGCTCAGCGGAGCGGCGGCGGGTCTGCGCCTGGCCGAACACGACGAGCCGACGCGGGAGCAGCTTGGCCCGCAAGCCGAGGAGCTTGACCGCTACTTCTTGGCGGCACGGGCGCGGGGCAATGAGGGGCTGATGATCAAGCTACCTTCCTCCCTCTACGCCCCTGGCAAGCGCGGCAAGACCTGGCTGAAGGTAAAGAAGGCGTTGGCGACCCTGGATGTGGTGGTCACGGCGGTGGAGTGGGGTTATGGGCGGCGGCACACCGTCCTCAGCGACTACACCTTCGCCGTGCAGGGTGCAGATGGCGCGTTGCTGAACGTGGGCAAAGCCTACTCTGGCCTGACCGATGCAGAGATAGCCGAGCTAACCGAGTGGTTCAAGGCCCACACCTTGCAAGAGTTCGCGCATGGCAAGGTGCGGCTGGTAGAGCCGAAGATCGTGATCGAGATTGCCTTCGACCGGGTGCAGCGCAGCCCCCGGCACAAGAGCGGCTTTGCGCTGCGCTTCCCCCGCATCATCCGCCTACGCGAGGACAAGCCAGTGAGCGAGATCAACACCCTGGAGGACGTGCGGAAACTGGCCGACGACGAGCAGGAGAGTGGAGCAAGCTAAGTCGGGAGACCCAACCCGGATACGAAGAAAAGCCGAAGACTACAAACAGGGAGAGCGCGATGATCGTTACTCAGGTGCAGGTGTTGCGTGGCCCCAACCGTTACGCTACGTGTCCGATGATCGAGTTGGTAGTGGACGCAGAGGCGGCGGGCGATGATAGCTACCGGGCGGTGCAGGCGTTCGCCGAGCGCATTATGGCCTTGCAGCGCGAAGCTGGCCCGCTGCCAGCTAGCAGCAAGGTAATGAGCCGCCCGTTGGCTGGCACCTACCGCCTGGCAGTCGCCTACGACAACGAGGCGCGGGCGCGGGCAGCGGTGGAGTTGGCGACGCGGGAGGCGAACGGTGAGTCCCTGGGCGCAAACGAGATCGCCGAACTGAAGGCGATCCCCCAACCGACCGAGCCGCCCGATGAGGTGCGGGCGCGGCAGAGTGGCAAGTTCATCGTTGCGGTCACTGGCACGAACGGCAAGACCACTACCTCCCGCCTGATCGCCCACCTCTACGCAACGGGGGGCGAGGTGGTTGGCTTCACCAGCACCGAGGGTACTTACATCAACGGCAAGCTGTTTGAGGACGGCGACAACGCTGGGCCAAAGAGTGCGCGGGATGTGTTGCTCAACCCGGAAGTGGAGATTGCCGTGTTGGAGACGGCGCGGGGCGGTATCCTACGCGAGGGTCTGGCCTTCGACCAGGCGGATGTGGCGGTCGTGACCAACGTCGCTGCTGACCACCTGGGCCTGCGGGGGATTAACACGGTGGAGGAGTTGGCCGAGGTCAAGGGGGTGCTGGTTGATGCGCTGGCCCCTGACGGCGCGGCGGTACTGAATGCGGAGGACGTACTGGTGGCGGCTATGGCCCAACGCACGAAGGCGGAGACGATCTACTTCGCGCTTGATCGGGCGGCGGTGGCTGACCACCTGAAGCGGGGTGGGCGCGCGGTCTACCGTGCTGACGAGGCGATCATGCTCGGCTGGGGGCGGCACGAGGAGCGGCTGACCAGTCTGAGCGCAGTGCCAGTGACCCTCGGCGGCGCACTCGGCTTCCAGGTGCAGAACGCACTGGCAGCGGTAGCAGCGGCCTGGGCGGGCGATCTACCGCTGGACAAGATCGTTAGCGGGCTGGCTACCTTCAAGGGCGACATGGCGATGAGTCATGGCCGCTTCAACTTCTTCGACCTGCGCGGCGCAACTGTGATCCTCGACTACGGCCACAACGCAGCGGCAGTGCGCGCCCTCGGTCAGGCGGCGGCCAACCTGCCTGCCACACGGCGCATCGTGATGGTGGCAACCGCAGGCGACCGCCGCGACGAGGACATTCGGCTGCTGGGCGAAGAAGCGGCGCGCTGGTTCGACAAGGTGATCGCCAAAGATGTGAACAACCGACGCGGGCGCAGGCGGGCTGAGGTGTCGGGGCTGATCCGCGAGGGCGCACTACGCATCCACCCGGAGCGCGAGGTGCTGATGTACACCGACCTTGACCAGGCATATAAGGAGACGCTGGCTGCTCTACAAGCGGGCGAACTGCTGCTGATCTGTGAGGACGACCTTGCCTTCGTCATGCCGCAGATGGATGCAGCGGGGGCTGTGGCGCGGGCTTAGGGCGGCTTGCTAGCCTATCTTCACCCCCACCGCCTGTAGGATGGCGACTAGGAGCGGGGCGTAGAGCAGGGCGGGCAAGAAGTTGGCGACTGGTAGCTGCTTGATCTCCAACAACTTGAGGGCAACCGCCAGCACGGTCAGGCCACCAACCGCCGTCATCTCGTTGACCTGCAAGGTGGTGAGCAAGCCACTGCCAACTACCCCTGCTAGCAGGCTGATGCCGCCTTGCACGATGAGGATGGTGACGACGGTGAACAGCACCCCGAAGCCGAGGCTGGCGGCGAAGGCGATGGCCGCGAAGCCGTCGAGGGTAGACTTGAGGGCAAGCAACTGGATGTCGTTGGGGTTGATGCCGTTCTGGATCGAGCCGAGGATGGTTAGCGGGCCGACGCAGAAGACGAGACTGGTGGTAATAAAGGCTTGCGATATGGTAGCCAGACCGCGCCTGGGCGGTGCATCGGGGTCAGCCTCAACCTGTTGGCCCAGCCTGCGGGCGGTGGTAGCCTGTAGCCAGTTGCCCAGTTGCTCAAGCCGCTGTTCAAGGCGCAACCACTCGCCGGTTAGTGCGCCGAGCATCAACGCACCGAGGGGGATCAGGGCGTTTTTGGTGCTGCTCATCATTTGGATGCTGAACAGGATGGTGGTCAAGCTGAGGCTCTGCAATATGATGCGCTGGTAGCGTTCTGGCAGCCTGTTGCCTAGCAAGGTGCCGAAGATGCCGCCGAGGAGGACGGTGAGTGCGTTGAGCAGGGTGCCGCCGAGGATCATAGGTTGCTCCTGAAGGGGATGGGCAAGAGAATGGGCCGCCGGATCGCTCCGACAGCCCATTATAACTGAAGTTGGCAGCTTGTCAACGAGCGGCGGCCAGGCCATGTTCCCACACGCCGCTGGGCAGGCCGTGTGAGCGTACCTCCTCGGAGAGCATTGGTTCGAGCAGGCGTTGCATCGCCATCACGTGACAGCAGGTGTTGTAGCCCTCCCGCTCAAAGAAGGAGCAGGTGCAGTGCCAGGTGCCAGCGGTGAGTGTCACCTTGTGGCTGTCATTTTCGCCGCGAAAGTCTACGCTAATGTCGGTCATGCGGGCGCGGGCGGGTTCTTCCGCATAGAGCTTGGCCTTCTCGATCTTGCTAATCAAGCTGGAATACATAGGGTCGGTACCTCCTCATGGTGTGCCAGGCTGCCCGCCTGGGGTGAGGGCCGCCTACCACTGCCCAGCGGTGGCGGTCAGAGTATGCTCGAAGAACAATCCTCCTCCTCAGCAGAAACAAAGCGACCGACCAGCAGGCGGCTGCTTGGTGGTCGGTCGGGCTGACAGGTATGCGATTGTGGGTGGACGCTTGCTGACCATAGCATGGCCCCTCCGCTCCAACGTAAAACTCTGGCTGGTTTCTCTCGCTGATTGAACCATTATAAACCCCGCTCGCAGCAGAGTCAAGCGAGCAAAGGGGTTGGTTTTGATGAGAAGTTGGTGCGCTTTGCTGTTGTTGGGTGCTGCTAAGTTACGACCTCGCTTGTGATGTTTATCACAACCGCTTGCCGAGCCGCTCCAACGCGCTGGCGGCAACGCTGGCAACGCTGCGGCCAAAGACGGTGCGCCAGTCGTGCAGCAGGGCGCGTAGGGGATTGGTCGCCTCTGTGCTACCGCTGGCCGCGAGGTACTGCGTGGCATGAACACGGCTGGCTGGGTCGTCTACTTGCAACGCACTAACCATCACAGCTACTATTGTGGGGCTGCCAGGGAAGTGCGTGAGGGCCACAAGGCTGGCACGGCGCACGGTCAGGCTCTCGTCGTGAGTGGCTACCTTGAGCAGAGCAGAGAGGGTAGCGGGGTCGGCGATCTGGCCGAGGCTGCTAGCAGCCGCAGCCCGCACCCAGGCGTGGTCGTCGGCCAGAGCAACCAGGAGCGGCAAACCCGCCTGAGGGTCGGCGATCTGGCCGAGGGCTTCAGCGGCACTCTGGCGCACGCCGCTATCAGGGTCGCGCAGCAGGGGGCGGAGGTCGCTGGCAGCAGTAGCATCATGCAGCCCAGCGAGGGTGGCAGCGGCAGTGCGCCGCGCAAGTGGGTTGCTGGCGCGCAAGAGCGGGCGCAGGCTGGCGGCAGTGGTTTGGTCGGCCAGGGCAACGAGGGCGACGCTGGCGGCATAGCGTACTGCCGCGTAGGGATCGCCGATCAGGGCGAGGAGTGCGGAGCGAAGGCTATTGGCGTGGCTATTGGCTAGGGTGGCAGGGGAGAGGCTGGCGACCAACTCTGTCGCTTGCCAACGTTCTGCGTCACCTGCTTGCAGGGCGGCTAGCAGTTCGGTCAGCAGCCTCTCCTGCCACTCCCCGGCCTGGAGCAGGCTGGCGACCTGCCAGCGCACAGCCAGGCTAGGGTCATCCTTCAGTTCAACAAGGGCAGCGGCTACTGCGGCATCCGTCATGATCACTGCCAGCATTGCCACCGCACTGGCGCGCACCTGCCAGCGGGGGCTATGCAAGGCGGCCAGCAATGTTCCACGTGCAACATCGTCGCCTGCCAGGTCAACGGTGGTTGGCAGGCTGGCTAGCTCCTGATCGAGGGTGAGGGTGAGGTCATCACCTGCCTGCCGCCTGCCAAAGAAGTTGGGGATGATTGGCATCGTTAATCTACCCATTGCTGCGACGTGCTGCTCAGGCAGCAGCGGCCTGCTCTGGCTTGTCCAACTCAATCTCCACTACCTCGTCATCAAACTCATCGTCGTAAAACTCCTCCTCGTTCAGGCGGCCCCAAAGCCAACCCACCAGCAGGCCAACAGCAGCCCCGATCAAGAAACGGGCGATTATCTTCATTTGGTCACTCCTTACGTGCAGTCTCGTTGCGCAGCCCATTATAGCACGCCTGCTGGCAGCACACAAGCGCAGTTGGTGGCGCGTGGTATAATAGCCAAACACTTGAGAGGAGACGAACTTGAGTACAGTAAGCAAGAGCATCGAAGTCACCGCCCCATTGGGCGCAGTGGCAGCCTACATCAGCGACCTGAACCACATCACCACCTACATCCCCGACGTGCATGAGGTTAGCAACATCCAGCACGCCAGCAGCGAGACGTTGCTCGGTAGCAGTGCCACCTTCCGCATGAGCATCGCTGGTATGGAGCAGTCGTTGCCGCTGATTATCGACCGCTATGAGGCAGGCGCGCCGACCTATATCCGCCTCAGCAATGAGGGCGAGGGTATCTACATCGAACTGCGGGTTGACCCAGGCGGTGAGGAGCAAAGCACAGTGCAGGTGGCCCTTAGTGCGCCAGTCGCTAGCTTCCTGCTGAACATGATGTTCGGCGGCACGCTCGAACGCGGTCTGCACACCCTCAAAACGATCATGGAGGGTTGAAGGGTCAAGCAGATGTTGCACGTGGAACAATGTTTGGCGAACCAACAGTACCTGTGTTCCACGTGCAACATTGCTTGACGAACTAGCGGCCCTATGTTCCACGTGCAACATTGCTTGACGGCAAGAGGGGAGCGTTCCACGTGGAACACTGCCCTTGTGCTAGCTCCCCTCAGCCTACCGTAGTGCCAAAGATCATCAGCGGGCTACTACCGGTGAAGGGATCGCCGTCGTAGCTGCCCCAACGTTCGCTGATCGTCAGGCCAGCGGCAGTGATCAGCAGTTCTAGTTCGCGGGGGAAGTAGGTGTGGCTGTCGAAGGTGGCAACTGACTTGTGGGTGTGACCGTTCTCTAGGTATTGCTCGTAGACGAAGGTGATGCGTTCGCGCTGGCTATCGGGCGTGTACTGGTGGGTAATATAGCGCAGCAGGCGGCTAACCCCCACCGCAGGGTTGCTCAGGTCGAGGTCGAGCCGCATGATGGTGGGCGGCTTGCTCTCGGCCAACTGCGCGAGGTTGGGATGAAACACATCCACCACGAAGTGACCGCCCGGCGCGAGGCAGGCTGCGGCGTTGCGAAAGGTGGAGATTTGGTCTCTGCTGTCGTGGATATGGGCCATCGAGTTGTAGGGAACGTAGATCAGGTCGTATGAGCCGCCCGCATCGTCAGTGCAGAAGCTGGTCATGTCGCCAACTAGCAGGCGCACACGCTGCTGCACCTCCACCCGCTCGCCCGCTAGCTTCCCCTGCGCCTTAGCGATCATGGGGGCTGAAGCGTCTAGACCAGTGAACTGATACTCGTTGCCGCTGAAGTGGCGAGCAAGATGTAGGAGGATCCGCCCAGTGCCAACCGCCAGTTCTAGCACTCGCTTTGCCTGGTACTGCTCAACAACCCGCTGCCAGAAGCCAAGATCGTCCCGCGACTCCTTGTTCTCCAACTCGTAGAGCCAAGTGTCGCTATACATTACCGCTGCGTCGCTCTCCATCTGCTGCTACCCCCTGTTTTGTTTCACGTGGAACGTGGTGCGGAGAACAAAAGGAAGGTTATGTTCCACGTGGAACACCAAGCTCTTGCCCCTACTTGCCTGTTACACGCTGTTATGCAAGATTTGGGCCAGTTCTGGCCTTGCACATTTCGGCTAGAAGGGGTATCCTAGTGGTTGGCTGAAGGGTTTGCGCCCTGGCTACCTATTACTTACAGAAACCAAGAAGGAGGAAGTGCTATCTTGCGAACAACGATCAAGGCACGGGGGCTACTGTTCGCCCTGCTGCTACTGCTGCTCAGTGGGCCGCTGGCGGGCCGCAGCTTCGCCCAGACCAGCGACGGTGGCGGAGTGCCGCCTGCCAACACGCTCAACCCTTTCGGGGTCAACCTGCTGCTTGACACCGAGGTGGAGGCGGTCAAGGTGGAGCGAACCATCTTCCTGGCCGCAGACGCGAACATGGGCTGGATCAAGCAGGAGTTCCCCTGGCAGGATATTGAGATCAACGCGAAGGGTGACTTCAACGACACTCGCGGTGGCGGCAGCAAAAGTGCGTGGGACAAGTACGACCGCATCGTGGGCTACGCCGAGCAGTACAAACTGAACATCGTCGCCCGACTGGACAAGGCTCCGCAGTGGGCGGGTGGGGTACCAGGCAATGCTGCTGCTTACTATGACTTCATCGAGGCTTTCATCAACCACTACAAGGGGCGGATCAAGTACATCCAGGTCTGGAACGAGCCGAACCTCAGTGCCGAGTGGCTGGATGGGCAGGTGCCAGACCCCGTCGCCTACACCACCTACCTGCGGGGGGCCTACCAACGCATCAAGCAGCTAGACCCTAGCATTATCGTCCTCTCTGCGCCAATGGCCGCCACCACCGAGCCAGAGGGTAGCGTGCGGGGGATGAACGAGCTTACCTACTGGCAGGGGATGTACAAGGCGGGCGCGAAGGATGCGTTCGACGTGGCCTCGGCCAACGCCTACGGCCTCGCTGACGCGCCCGATGTTGCCCCCGACGCAGGCAAGCTCAACTTCCGCCGCGTAGAGTTGCTACATCAGGTGATGGAGAACAACGGCGATGGCAACAAGCAAATCTGGTTCAACGAGTACGGCTGGAATGCCAACCCCGGCCCGCCAAAGTTGAGCCAGGAGCAGACCGACTACTACCGCCAGGTCACGCCAGAGCAGCAGGCTCAATACACAGTGGACGGCATCAACTACGCCCGCCAGAACTGGCCCTGGGCAGGCGTGTTCTTCATCTGGTATCTGCGGCAGGATGGACAGCGCATCGCGGACAACGACGCGCAGTTCTACTTCGCTCTCGTCAACCCCGACTTCAGCATCAACCCGGTCTACGGCGCAGTGAAGCGGGCGGCAGAGCAGTTCAAGGCCAACGCAGCCGCGCCACCTACACCAGTGCCAGCCACCTTCGCCCCTACCCCTACCGGCGTGCCACCACCAACCAGCACCTCTGGTAGCGGTGGCGGCATCCTCGAACCGACGGTGACGAACGCACCGCCTGCTGCTGCTTCGCCAACCAGCCCAGCCGTTGCCACGCCCCGTATGGTGGCGCAGGCCACCGTCGCCAGCACAGCAACCCCAGCTAGCGGTAGCACCGACAGCGGCAACAACGGCCTTGTGCTGATCATCCTCGTGGTGGTGGCGGCAGTTGCTCTGGTTGGCGGGGTCGCCTTCTTCTTGCGTGGCAGTGGCGGCAACGCTGGCAGCAGCGGGGGTAATGCCCGCCTCTAGGCTACAAATCACATTCGGGATTGAGGGCTGGCCTATAAAGCCAGCCCTTCCCCTTTGCCAGATTACAGAACATTTGTTTTGTTGACAAGGCCGCTGCCAGCATCCTATAATAGCCGCATGAGCAACGGCTACCAGATAAAGATCGCCCCCTCGATCCTCGCTGCTGACTTCGCCCAGATCGGGGCTGAAGTGGCGCGGGCCGAGGCTGGTGGCGCAGACTATCTGCACCTAGACATTATGGACGGCGAGTTTGTGCCAAACATCACCTTCGGCCCACAGATGGTAGCCGCCATCCGCGCCCATACCCACCTGCCGCTCGACATCCACCTGATGATCGTCCGCCCCGAACGCTACCTGCGCGACTTCGCTGAGGCTGGTGGCGACATCCTCAACATCCACGCTGAGGCTACTAACCACCTGCACCGCGCTGTGCAACAAATCCACGACCTCGGCAAGCGAGCGGGCGTAACGATCAACCCGGCTACCCCCGTTGCTGCCCTAGAGGAGATCATCCCCTACGTTGAACTGGTGCTGGTGATGAGCGTCAACCCTGGCTTTGGCGGCCAGAGCTTCATCCCCACCAGCCTGCGGAAGATCGCCCGCCTGCGCCAGATGATCGACAGTTGCGAACCGCACACCCCCAGCGGCCAGCGTGCCGACCTGGAGGTGGATGGTGGGGTCAAGCTGGGCAACATCCTTGCCTGCGCCGAGGCGGGGGCGAACGTGCTGGTAGCTGGCTCTGCGGTCTACAACCAGCAGCAGAGCGTGGCCGAGGCGATCAGCCAGCTACGTGCGGCGGTCAACGGCGACCAACCTCCTCATTAGGCAAACACGATGCAGCCAACGGCTACCACCCTCCGCCCTCTCGCCCCCGCCGACGAAGCTGACCTCCGCCGCCTGCTTGCCCCTGCGCCCGCTGCCAACCTCTTTCAGCTAGCCCGCCTGCGCGAGTATGGCCTTAGTAACACCGATGCTCCCAACGCACTGCGCTCTTGGGGAGCATATCGCAGCCGGGGGCTGGTCGCCGAAGTGACCACCTACAACAACAGCCTGGCCCTCTACTGCCCCGACCCCGCCGACCTGCCAGCCCTCGTCGAGCAGATACTCTCCCTACGCCCCAGCGTAGGGAGCGGCATCCGTGAGCAGGTGGAGCCGCTAGTCACAGCCCTCGGCCCCACAGCAGTGCTGAGCCGCGACCGCTGTACCTTCTGCGCGGTTGGGCCAGACAGCGAACTGCGCTTCAGCCTGCCCAATCCTAACCTACCTACCCCACGCCTTGCTGTCCTCTCTGACATCGAGATGCTGGTAGACTTCTATCAGCACAACTTCTACACGCTGACCCAGCTACCCAACCGCCTGCTCTGGCGGCAACGGCTGCTCAACCAACTGCTCAAGCGTGACACAATGATCATCGTGGTCAAAGGGCAGGTAGTGGCTGCGGCTCAGTGCAGCGCAGAGACAGAAGACCATGCGATGATCGGTGGGGTAGCGACCCTCAATCAGCAGCGCGGGCGGGGCTATGCTGCTGCCTGTGTAGCCGCGCTTTGCGCCCATCTGCTCAGCAAGGGGACAGAGCGCGTCTGCCTGTTCTACCTCAGCAGCAACGAACCAGCCGCCGCCCTCTACCGCAGACTCGGCTTCGCCCCCTTCGGCGAGTGGCAGATTTGCAGGCTGGGTTTGTAGCTTGTTGCTTGACAGAATCAGCCAAAAGTCGTATCCTTAAACAAGGGACAGAATCGCTGTCCTCTGTTCTGCTTTACTAGCCGCTACTTGTGGCAGGCACAGCAGAGCCACAGACCCGCCGCTCCCCCCTGCTTTAGTTCTAGCCAGCGGAGCGGGATCGCTTGCGCGGGATCGCTGCAATGCAGCAACCCGGCAGGCCAGCTTTACCTATCGAATCGAAGGGTCGCTAGCTCTTTGAACGCGATCCTATCAACCCAACTTTCATAATTCACCCTCTAGGGTGAACTGCGCTGCCACCGCCTGTGTCGGCGTGAACCTTAACAACCCAATAGGAGGTTCCCTATGTTTATGCTAACATGGCTGTCGGCCCTTGCTGGCGGCCAGGGGAGCAGTCTGCCCTCCATCCTCCTCGCTGATACTGGCTTCGACCTGAGCAGCCTTTTGCTCGGTGTGGTGGGCCTGGTCGTCGGTCTGGTGATCGGTGGTGCGCTCTACTACGTCGCTAGCAACAACGCGAAGACGGCAGCCGCCGCCCAGCAACAGCGACATGGCGAAGATGTGCGCCGTGTGGAGGAGGAGATGCGCCGCCTGAAGGAGAGTCAGGTAGTCGCTCACAAGCAGGCTGAGGAGGAAGCCGCCCGCATCCTGGACAATGCGCGCACCCAACAGAAGCAAATCATCCTTGATGCCAAAGATGAGGTGCTGAAGATGCGCGAGCAGGTCGAGCAGGAAGCGCGCGAGCGGCGCAACGAAGCGCAGCGCATCGAACGGCGTATGCAGCAGAAAGAGGAGCAGTTTGATGCCAAGGTCGAGACGCTAGAACGCCGCGACCGTTCGTTGCAGGGCAAGGAGCGCGAGGCCGAGCGTATCCGTGCGGAGATCGACCAGGCCTACACGATCAAGCTGCACGAGCTTGAACGGGTGGCGGGCCTGAGCGCAGACCAGGCGAAGGCCGAGTTGATCGGGCAGATCGAGCAAGACTACCGCGCCGACGCTGCCCGCAAAATCCGCGAGATCGAGGCCGATACCCGCGAGGACGCTGATACCCGCGTGCGTGGTATCCTGGCTATCGCCGCCGCCCGCGTCGCTAGCGAGTACGTACCAGAGATCACCGTCACTACCGTTCCCCTCCCCAACGACGAGATGAAGGGCCGCATCATCGGGCGCGAGGGCCGCAACATCCGCTCGCTCGAACAAGCCACCGGCGTTGACCTGATCATTGACGACACCCCGGAGGCTGTCACCCTCTCCTGCTTCGATCCAGTGCGCCGCGAAGTGGCCCGCCGCGCCCTGACCAAGCTGATCCAGGATGGTCGCATCCACCCCGCCCGCATCGAAGACCTCGTTGCTAAATCGTGGACGGAAGTGGAAGCCAACCTGCGCGAGGAAGGCGAACGGGCCGCCCTCGAAGTCGGCGTGCAAGGTCTGCATCCCGACCTGATCAAGCTGCTCGGTCGCCTGCGCTACCGCTACAGCTACGGCCAGAACCAACTACAACACGCGATAGAAACGTCCATCGTCGCGGGCGCAGTCGCCGCCGAACTCGGTGCCGACGTTAACATCTCCAAGACTGCTGGCCTCTTGCACGACATCGGCAAGGCGGTTGACCACGAAGTGGAAGGCCCACACGCCCTGATCGGGGCAGACATCGCCAAACGGCTCGGTCGCTCGCCCAAAATCGTCCACGCCATCGCCGCTCACCATATGGACGAGGAGCCGACCACCGTCGAAGCCTGGATCGTCATGGCCGCCGACGCGATCTCTGGCGCACGCCCTGGCGCACGCCGCGAGAGTGTCGAGAACTACATCAAGCGGCTAGAGCGGCTGGAGGAAGTCGCTAACTCGTTCGAGGCGGTCGAACGCAGCTTCGCCATCCAGGCGGGCCGCGAAGTCCGCATCCTGGTCAGGCCTGAGGCACTGGACGACCTCGGCATGGCGAAGCTAGCCCACGACGTAGTGAAGAAGATCGAGGAGAGCCTTGAATACCCCGGCCAGATCAAAGTAACGGTGATCCGCGAAACTCGCGCCACCGACTACGCCCGCTAACCTCTCTCCTGGTGAGGGAGCAAGCTAGGCACAAGTAGAGGAGTCGTGTATAACGCACGACTCCTCTTTTTGTTATGTGTTATAATGGCAGAAATCGTAGAAAAGCTGAGGGAACGGGGCGTGTGCGCGTACTGATGATCGGTGACGTGGTCGGTAGGTTGGGGCGGCAGACGGTCAACCACCTGCTGCCTGGCCTGCGGGCCGAGTTGAGCCTGGATATGGTGATCGCCAATGGCGAGAATGCCGCTGGGGGCTTCGGCCTCTCCCGCCAGACCGCAGAAGACCTGTTCGCGGCGGGCGTGGATGTGATCACCAGCGGCAACCACATCTGGGATCAGAAGGAAGCCTTCACCTATGTGGCCGAGGATGTGCCAGTCTTGCGCCCCCACAACTACAGTGCAGGGCTGCCTGGGCGTGGCTATATCGTCCACCCGATCACATTGGCCGACGGTAGCAGCCAACCGGTGGCGGTGCTAAACCTGCAAGGGCAGGTGTTCATGCCCCAGAACCTGCGTAGTCCCTTCGAGGCCGCTGACGAGGTGCTTGGCCCCCGCGAAGCGGCGGGGCCGCTGACAATGCCCGTCTTTGTAGACTTTCATGCCGAGGCCACGGCAGAGAAGGCCGCCCTTGCCTGGTACCTGGCTGGACGAGTAAGCGCAGTAGTCGGCACCCATACGCACGTAGCGACCGCCGACCCCCGCCTGCTCCCACCCGGTTGTGCCTTCATCAGCGACCTGGGCATGAGCGGCCCGCGAGACTCGATCATTGGGGCCAACATCGAAAACAGCATCCGCCAGATGCGCTTCCAGACCCCTGGCGGGCGCGGGGTAGTGATTGAGGGGCCAGCGATCTTTAACGCAGTGCTGATTGAGACCGACCCGCAGAGCCACCGCGCCACCGCCATCCGGCGCGTAGACCGCTCAACCGAATAACCATCTTTCAGTACAGGAGAAGCCACGTCATGGATAAGATGTTTCAAGACCTCGACCTCAGCCAGATCAAAGTGGGGGCCGGTTCCCGCTTCCCCGCCGAGGGCGGCGCGAATGCCGCTGCTGCCGAGCAACCCACCGCTGACGTTGACGAAGGCACCGCAGCGGCCACCATGCCAGACACGGAGATTGCGGGCAGGGAGGAGCAGGATAGCGACGAGCCAGCCAGCTACGCCGAGCAGCCAGAGCGCAGCCAGCCCAACAGCTATGCCCCCCACCCAGAGCGCAGCCAACCCGGTAGCTACGCCGCCCAGCCAGAGCGCAGCCAGCCCAGCAGCTATGCCCCCCGCCCAGAGCGCAGCAATGCAGAGCGCAGCAAATACACTCCACCCCCCCGCCCAGAACGCAGCGATAGCCCTCGCCCAGAGCGTAGTACGGCAGAGCCGGGGGCCAGCGTCGCAGGCAATGAAGAGGGAGTGCTGAAGGTCTCCTCTCAGTCGCGCCACAGCGCAGTAGCCGGGGCCATCGCCCGCGTCCTCCGCCAGCAGGATAAGGCAGAAGTGCAGGCCATTGGCGCGGCAGCCTGCTACCAGGCGATCAAGGCAGTCGCTACCGCCCGCAACTACCTGCTGCCAGAGGGGATCGACATCGCCTGCGTGCCGATGTTCACCGATGTGAACATTGGCGAACACGAGCGCACTGCCATCCGCTTCATTGTCACCCGCACCCTGCTAGAGAGCAAGCCCGCCGCTGCCGAGCAGCCCCAGGATTAGCGCACAACAGGAACGGACAAACAGGCCAGATTCGGTTGCAACAAGTGGAAGGCAACGTGCGTAGAGTAAAGTATGGATAATCAGAGTTTGACAAGCAACGAACGGCACGTGGGCGGCGTACCCAGCGCGGGGCGCAGCCAGGTTGACCTGCACTGTCATAGCGTCGTCTCCGACGGTGCCTACAGCCCCAGCCAGGTGGTGGCAATGGCGGCCCAGGCGGGAGTGCTGCACCTCGCCCTTACCGACCACGACAACCTGGACGGCGTAGCCGAGGCGCAGGCAGCGGCGGCTCAGTACGGTATCGAGATCATCCCCGGTATCGAACTCAGTGCCGACGGCAGCGGGGGCCGCGAAGTTCACATCCTCGGCCTCTACCTGGACGTGACCAACCAGACCTTGCAGAGCGAACTTGCCCGCCTGCGCCGAGGCCGCGATGGGCGGGCGCAAGCCATGGTCGAGAAGCTGGGCGAACTGGGGATGCCTCTTAGCTATGAGCGCGTCTTGGAGATCGCAGGTAGCGGCTCCGTCGGCAGGCCGCACATTGCTCGCGCCATGCTTGAGCGCGGCTACGTGCAGAGCAACAACGAAGCCTTCGACCGCTTCCTCGGCGACAACGGCCCGGCCCACGTGGAGCGAGCCAAACTCAGCCC
The DNA here is from genome assembly GCA_038229595.1 of Chloroflexia bacterium. Taxonomy (GTDB): domain Bacteria; phylum Chloroflexota; class Chloroflexia; order QHBQ01; family QHBQ01; genus JBBROH01. The sequence continues at coordinate 17,589 of JBBROH010000004.1, forward strand.
CGAAGCCTCGGTCGCCCTGATCCACCAGGCTGGCGGGGTCGCTAGCTTCGCCCACCCCATCTACACCCCAGCCTTCGACCAGATGATCGACGAATTGGCAGCAGTCGGCCTCGATGCGGTTGAAGCCTACTACGGCAAGTACACCAGCGACGCGCACGATAACATCTTGCGTCTGACCCTCAAGAAGGGACTGATCCCCACTGGCGGCAGCGACTTCCACGGCCAACCAACGATGAACGACACCCCTATCGGCGGCGTGTTCGTGCCGCTGGAGACGATCACTCGTCTGCAAGCGCAGGCGGCTAAGTACCGTACTACCCTCGCATCATAGAAGGGAGCATCCTGTGACAGTTGACAACTTCAGGCAAGACGGCCAGCCCGGTGCAACCAGCGGCGGCCAGACGATCAGCAGCGGCGACCAGAAGTTCAGCTATGCCGCCAACGGTTACGGCGCACCCGACGTGTCCAAGCCGCCGGTTGAGTGGCAGGGCCAGGGTCTCAGCGGCATCAAGTACCAGATCATCGGCACCGTACTACAAGCGGTAACGATGGAGTTCACCCACCCCAGCCAGATCGTCTACTCGCACTCCGGCGGAATGTCGTGGATGAGTAGCGGCGTGCAGATGAACACCAACACCGGTGGCGGCATCGGCAAGATGTTTGGCCGCATGATGAGCGGCAGCACCGCTTTCGTCGTAGACTTCCACTCGCCCGGTGAGCCAGGCACGATCTGCTTCACCTCCGACGCGCCCGGCAAAATCATCCCGATCCTGCTTGCCCAGGGCCAGAACATCATCATGCAGAAGGATGCTTTCCTTGCCGCCGAAAAGAGCGTGGAACTGGACATCTTCCTCAACCAGAAGCTGGGGGCGGGCTTCTTCGGCGGCGAAGGCTTCATCTTGCAGAAGTTCACCGGCCCCGGCCTCTGCTTCGCCCAGTTCGACGGCGAGATCATGGAGTACACCTTGCAGCCCGGCCCGCGGATGCTCGTCCACCCCGGCCACGTCGGGATGTTCGAGCCAACCGTCAGCTTCGACATTCAGCGGGTCAAGGGCATCACCAATATGCTGTTTGGCGGCGAAGGTATCTTCCTCAGCACCCTGACCGGCCCCGGTCGCGTCTGGTTGCAGACCATGCCTATGATGGTGCTGGCCGCGCGCATCGGCCACTACCTGCCGCACAACAGTGGCAGTGGCGGCGAAGGCTTTAACATCAAGCTTGGCTAACCGCGTCCTCCACACAGTGCAGCGGGGTGGCTAATGGCAACCCCCCAGCAACTTATAGCGACAAGCAGGGCGGCTCTGGGCCGCTCTACTTTGGCCCACGCCAGTAGCAGCGGCTGCTGCTCATCCCCACCAAGCGCAAGCGTGCTGTACTACGCCCCCGCGCACTACCACCTTTCCCCCGCCCATGCTCCCCTCGCGGAGCGTTCAACCAGCCGCAGCGAACGGGCGCAAACCTTATCAGCCCCAATCGGTGCGGGTGCATTATTGTTCCGGCATTGATTAGCCTGGAGGTTCCCTGTGAATATCGAGACTGTCCTCCGCATTATGGGGGCCGGTGTTGGACTGGTACTGGGTTACATTGGCGCGCTCTACCTCTTTTTTGCTGCGCCAGCCGACCTCAAGCAGTTCTACGTTCTGGCCCTTGCGCTCCTCAGCGGCGTTGCCTTCCTACTCGGCACGCCGCTCGTTACCACCGTCCCCTTCCGCGCCGTACTGCACCGCCTCCAACAGCTATCTACCGCCGACGTAGTAGCGGGGGCGATTGGCTTGCTGCTTGGCCTACTGGCAGCGGCTCTGCTCACCGCCCCACTGCGCGAGTTGCCAGCCGTCGGCAACTTCGCGCCCGCCCTCGCCAGCTTCTTCTTCGCCTACGTTGGGGCGTGGATCATGATGCTGCGGAAGAAAGACATCGCCAACTACTTCGGTGCCTTCAACCGCCGCCCCGTTACCGCCGCCAATCCGATCCTCGCGGCTGAAGCAGCCGTCTCCATCGCCGTCGAACGCGGCGTACTGGTAGATACCAGCGCGATCATTGACGGGCGTATCGCTGACATCGCCCAGACAGGCTTCGTCGAGGGTACGCTGCTCGTCCCCCGCTTCGTGCTGAACGAACTACAGCACATCGCAGACAACGCCGACGCACTACGCCGCGCAAGAGGCAGACGCGGGCTGGAAATCCTCAATCGGATGCAGAAGGACAGTAGCGTGACGATCCAAATCTCCGACCTGGATGTGGAGAACACGCCAGAGGTGGATGGCAAGCTGATCAAGCTCGCCCGCCAGCACCGCTACGCGATCCTGACCAACGATTACAACATGAACCGCGTCGCCGAATTGCAAGGCGTGCGCGTGCTGAACATCAACTCGCTGGCGAACGCGCTCAAGCCGATGCTGCTGCCTGGTGAGACAATGGAGGCCCACGTGATCCAGGATGGTAAGGAGATCAACCAGGGGGTGGCTTACCTTGACGACGGCACGATGGTGGTGGTGGAGAACGGCAGACAGCACATGAACCACACCGTCACCGTGCTAGTTACACGGGTGTTGCAGACAGCCCAGGGGCGGATGATCTTTGCCCAACTGATGCGGGATTAGCCAGCCATGCGCCTGGTGATCCAGCGGGTACGCAGCGGTTCAGTGGCAGTGGCGGGCGTGGTCGTCGGCCAGATCGGGGGCGGTCTCGTCGTCCTGATCGGCATAACCCATGACGACACGCCTGCCACCGCCGACCTGCTGGCAAACAAGCTAGTCAACCTGCGTATCTTCAACGATGCGGCAGGCAAGATGAACCGCTCTGCCCTCGATGTGGCCGCCGAGGTGCTGGTCATCTCCCAGTTCACGCTCTACGCCGATGCGCGCAAGGGACGGCGGCCCAGCTTCGTAGATGCTGCCCCGCCAGCCCCTCCCGCCTCACTCTACCAGGCGTTCGCCGCCGCCGTTGCCGCCAGTGGCCTACGGGTCGCCACTGGGCAGTTTCAGACCGAGATGCTGGTCGAAATCTGGAACGAAGGCCCGGTGACAATCGTGCTGGACTCTGCCGACTTCGCAGGTAAGGGATAGATGGACAAGACCCCAGCCAAGATCACCTGGCGCGCCCCCGTGCCAAAGACTGCCGCCCGTACTGCCCTGCTGCTGGCTAGCTGCGGCCTCATCTTCGTCATCCTGCTGCTCACCTTCAAGCTGTTCCTGGCTGTGGTAGTGACAGCCACCTACGCCCTCTACCTACTACCCCCCTACTTCATCGCGCTCAGTTTCACAGTAGACAGCACGGGCGTGGGCTGGCGCAAGGGTGTGCAGAAGGGCAGCCGCCCCTGGGTTGCCTTCCGCCTCTACCGCCGCTACGCTGACGGCCTGGAACTGAGTGCCTTCCCACGCACGGCTGGCACCCCGCCGCCGCGCCTCAACCAGTACCGCGCCGTCTTCCTGCCCTTCGGCGAGAGCGATCCCGCCCAGCTGGAAGCGATAGTTAGCTGCCATCTGCCACTCGAAAGCGCAACCACAGAGCGCGAAAACGCAGTTTAGCCCCACTTTGCGCCCATTTTGGCAAATTGCAGCAGCGGGGTACTTGACGTAACGTGGGAACGGTAATATACTATAGCAAGGGTTGGCGGTATGCTGCCCCAAAACTGGCTATGGTGGCTATAAATGAACAAGCCGATTGACGACATTCAGGCTGCTGACCAGGCGGTGGAGACGATCCGCCGCTGGGGTCTGCGCGACCCTGCCCTGATCAGCCTGGAAGTGGGCAAGCCAGTGGCCTTCCTCGGCGCACAAATGCTCTACATTGCCAGCCCCCTCCTACACCTGTTCGACAGGGTGAGTGGGCGCAAGGTTGCGCCGCAAGCGGAGGCGGTCGCCCACCTGTTGGAGAACCCCGCCGCTACCACCTACCTCGGCGACCGCCTCAGCGAGCCAGAAGGAGAGCCACGATGAACCCAGCCTTCAGCGAGAAGATGGTAGTTGCCGCCCTTGCCCTGCTAGTCGTCTACCTGCTTATCTACCTCTACCTGCTGGCCGCCAGCCGCCGCCGCTCTGCCCTGCCACCCCTGCGCGAGATTGCTGCCTATACCCGGTTGGACAATGCGGTGGCAAGGGCAGCAGAACTGGGCAAGGGCATCCACATCAGCCCCGGCGCAGGTGGCATCGAGAGCGGTAGCCACCCGGCAGAGACGCTGGCGGGCCTGACCGCGATGGAACACGTCGCCCGCCAAACGGCACTCAGTGGGGCCAACCTGATCGCCACTGCTGGCGAAGTGGCTAGCTACGCCCTGGCCGACAACGTGGTGGCACGCGGCTACGCGGCGGTTGGTCGCTCGGCAGATTACCAGCCGACTACTACCCGCTTCGTCAGCCAGAGCCAGAGCAACACGCTACCCTATACCGTCGGGGCGGCAGACGTGATCGAGCATGAGGGAGTGGAGGCCAGCGTGACCATCGGCGCGTTCGGCCCTGACTACCTGCTACTGGGCGAGGCAGGACACCGCCAGGGGGTAGAGCAGGTGGTGGGGGCAACCAACCCCCAAGCCCTGACCACGATGGTGCTGGCGAACCCGCTCGGCCAGGTGTTGATTGGCGAGGAGATTTTCGCTGCTGGTGCCTACCTGCAAGGGCGCAGCAGCCACCGCGCCAGCCTGGTCGCGCAGGACGCGATCCGCATCCTGCTGATCCTGCTGATCATCGGCGGGGCGGTGTTGGCAACGGTCAGCCCGCAACTGCTCCAGGACTTGTTGAAGTGAAGCGTGAGGGAGAGCCATGCTGAGACGCAATGCCGGTCGCAAAGACAGCCCCAAGCCAGACACGCCAGCGGCTACCCCCCCTGTTGCTGGGCCAGAGACTAGCCCGGCCAAAGTAGTGCGGGTAGCCCGGGTGCGCGGCAGAGGGGCGACCCCCCCTGGGACAACAGCGGCCCCGCCCGGAGCGCGCCTGCCAGCCCCCTTTGCTACCGTGGTGGTGGTGATTAGCGGCATAGTCGCCCTGGTCAGCTACTTCGTGCGCGGCAGCTTCAACGTCGGCAGCGTGACGGTCAACGTCGGCGGTCTGGGCGACCTGCTGATCGGGCTGGTCAGCCTGCTACTCGCCTTCGCCCTGTTCGTCGGCCTCGCCAATCTGCTACGCGTCCACCTGCGGCGCGTCGGCAAGCGAGAGAGTGGCTGGCCCTACAGCCTCGTGCTACTCGGCAGCGCACTGGCTACCATCATTGCCGGGGTAGTGGGCAGCGTGAGCAGCAACAAGAGTGGCCTCAGCGGTGACGCGGCCAGTTGGATTTTCCAGAACATCTACCAACCGTTGGGCAGCACCTTCTACAGCCTGCTGGCCTTCTTCATCGCCACCGCTGCCTTCCGCGCCTTGCGCGCCCACACGGTAGAGGTTGGCATCATGGCAGTGGTTGCCCTGATCGTGGTGGCAGGACTGGCCCCGATTAGCCAGTTGCCAGAACTAAAGAGCGTGGCTGACCTGGGCAACTGGGTTCTCAACTATCCAGCGCAGGCAGGCGTGCGCGGGATCGCAATCGGTGCGTCGCTGGGGGTAATCGCCACCAGTTTGCGCGTGCTGCTCGGCATTGATCGGCAGTACCTCGGCTAGGCGGAGAGTATAATGGCTGACGACATGGACATCATCGTACCAATCCGTTGCCCCAACTGCGACGGTCTCAACCCACCTGACAGCAAGCGTTGCCAGTTCTGTGGGCAGTCGTTGGTTGGCGCAAAGCCGACGGCCATCGCGCCGCCCAGTGGGGAGCTACGTAGCCCGGCGGCTCCGCCCACCCCACCTACACCCGACTTCCTCAGCCGCCCAGCGGATGCACGGCCAGCGGCTGGCCCAATCGCCTCACCCTTTGCTGCCGCCCCACCGCCACCGCAGCAACGAGTTGAGCCGATCCCCCAGCCTCAACCGGCCCCGCCTGCCAGCCCAGCCGCCAGGGGTGGCGGCGCACTGGCTTCGCGCCTGGGTGGTCAAGCACCAGCCCCAGCTAACGACGCGCTTGGTGGCCTCGACAACCTGCGAAGTGGGATCGCTGGGTTCTCAGCCGCCGACTTGCCGCAGACTGGCGAACTGAACGGCTATGTGGTGCCGCCGCAGCCGGTCGCCAGCCCCTTCCGCCGCGAGGAGGAGGAGACCCGCCACCGCGATAGCGAGTCGGCGGTAGACTGGCTGGCTAGCTTGCGTGCATCGTCCAGCCTGCCAGAAGAAGCGGAGCAGGCTGGCGAGGCAGGCGACAGCTGGCTCAATCGGGTGCGCGGAGCGGATAGCTACAACCCGCCGCCCACAGGCCGCTCGCTCAGTCAGCCACTCGATGTGGCACGGCCAACCTCAGCCCCACTCAACCCGCCCCCCAATCAGCTAGCCGAAGTACAACACGGGGTAGTAGAGCAGCCCAACAGCAGTCAGTCCCTGCCCGATTGGTTCCGCAGCCTGCGCGGTGAGGAGACAGAGCCGCCCGCGCCCACCGCCGACAGCATCCCGCCCTGGCTGGCAGAGCAGCCTGCACCCGCCGCCAGCAACCTCCCGGCCTGGTTGAGCGGGGAGGATGAGTCAGCCACAAGCGCGGCCCCTGCACCGACCAGAGCGGACAGCGACCTGCCACCCTGGTTGCAGGAGGAGGCCACCAGCCAACCGCCCGCCGCTGCCAGCAATCTGCCCTCCTGGTTGAGCGGGGAGGAGGTGGACACCGCCCCTGCGCCCACTAGCAACCGGCCCGCCTGGTTGAGCGGCGCAACGCCAGAGACAACGACCAGCAGCAGCCCAACCTGGGCCAGCAGCCCCCCACCTGCGCCTACCCCCCCCGCCCACGACAGCAACCCCGGCCTGCTAGGGGAAGTGGACGCACCCTGGTTGCAGCAACTTGCTGCCCAACCGCTGCCTACCCCACCCGCAGCAACCCAGCCGCAGCGCAATGCTGCCGACTTCTTTCCTGCCAGCGTCCCAGCCAACCAAGCGGATGAGATGGCAGAGGAGAACGACGAGATGCCGCCCTGGTTGCTAGCCGAGGAGCAGGACGAGGCAGCCACCGCCACTAGCCAGAGCTTCGTTCAAGCCGAACCCGACCCAGAAGGGGACACGGACGAGGTGGAGGAGCAAGCTGTAGCTGAGCCGACCGCTGGGCGGAAGAAGGCAACAGGGCTGATCAACGAGGAGGACTTGCCCGCCTGGTTGCGGGCGCAGGTGGCCGAGCAGGAGCAGGGCCAGGTGCGCCTGCCTCGCTCTGCCAGCCGCGCCAACACCACCGCCCCGCGCCCAGAGCAGGGTGAGGGCAGCGGCTACGTACCGAACTGGTTGCGGAACCTGGGGACGAGCGACGAGGACGCGACCGCTGCTGCCAACGCTGCAACCGCCGCCAGCGACCTGACCGCGACGCTAGCCCCTGCTATCCCCAAGATCAGCCGCACCATGACGATCCGTAGCCCCCGCACTGGGGCCGCCGAAGCCTTCGCTGCCCTCGTCTCCTCGCCCAGCAGCGCGACCCTGACCTCCTCTGTTTTGCGCCACGAACCACGCGGGGCAGCCGGGGCGATGCGCTACCTGACCGCGGATCGCCTGATCTACCTGCTCACCCTGGCCGTGATCATCACGGCTTATGTGCTAGGCCAGAGTTCGAGTGGCGGCCCGCTCGGTAATATCGCCAAGCCCAATATTGCGCCTGCGGTTAGCAGCTTCTACAGCACGATTGAGAACCTGCCCGCTGATGCGCCGGTGCTGGTGGCCTTCGACTGGGATGCCGACCGCCAGGCGGAGTTGCAACCGCTCAGTTACGCTGTGCTGCGCCACCTGTTCGACCGTCAGCGGCGGGTGACAACCGTCAGCCTGCTACCAGCGGGGGCCGCCTTCGCCCAGCAGGAGTTGCAGCGGGCCAGCAAGGACTACAACGCGAGCCAGCAGAACACCGGTAAGAAGATCGAATACCTCAACCTCGGCTACCTGCCAGGCAACGAGATCGGCCTGCGCGGGCTGGCGACTGGCCCCCTTGCCAACGCTCTGACCGGGCGGGCCGACTTCCAGGGCAACCCCCTGACTGGCAGTGCCGCCCTGCGTGGGGTCAGCCGCCTGAGCGACTACCGCCTGATCGTGCTGCTAGAGGGTGATGAGGGACTGGCCCGCCAGTGGGCCGAGCAACTGAACGCAGCCCGCCTGCAAACCCAGCAGGTAGCCAACGCCAGCGGCGTGAACCAGGCTACCCAGGTAGTGATCGGTTACAGCCAGGCGGCCCAGGCGACCGTCAATCTCTACTTGAACGGCAGCCGCCCTCTGTTTAGCGGCAATATCGCGGGCCTGCTCGGCACCGACCAGTACGCGCTCGCCCTCAACCAGGCAGGCAAGGCTCTGGACAGCCAACTGGGGCGCGAACAACGCTCCAACGTCCTCTCCTTCGCCCTGATCCTCATCGTCCTCTTGATCATCATCGGCAATATCGTGCTGATTAGCCGCTGGGCCAGCAACCGGCGTTAGGGGGTCTGTCCGTGTCTGTACCATTCATCGTCGCAGCCCTGCTTACCCTGGTAGTTTATAGCTACCTGGTGGGCGACAACCCGGCCTACCGCGCCGCCCAGCACCTCTTTGTGGGGGTCAGCGTGGGGATCGCCGTGCTGGTGGCCTTCTACAACGTGGTCTGGCCCCAGCTACTCTTTCTCTACCAGCAGAAGGACACCTTCACCATCTTCACCAACCCCAGCCTGCTGTTCCTATTCCTCAGCCTGATCCTCGGTGTGGTGTTGCTGTTCAAGCTAACCCTCCCCCGCAATGCTGCCTCTAACTCGGTGCTGGGCATCATCCTCGGCACCGGGGCGGCGGTCGCCCTCGCTGGCGCACTGATCGGCACCCTGATCCCACAAGCTCTGGCGACGATGGTACCGCTGAACGGCAACGGCACCATCCCCTCAATCCTGGGCAACGTCGTACTAGTTGTCGGCGTGGTCACCACCCTCTCCTACTTCTACTTCACCGGGCGCAAAGACGGCAGTCGTGGGCCAGTAGCGCAATACGGCGCAACCCTGGGCCGCTACTTCATCATGATCGCCTTCGGGGCGATCTTCGGCCTGCTCACCGTCTCCTTCTTCGCCGCTCTTTACGGGCGTATCTTCTTCCTTGCCAACCCAAGCTGACCGAGGCGATATAAATGCTCAACTTTGAAGCACACAACAGCCCCCGCATCGAATCGATCCTCACCGCCGACGTGGGTAGCCTGTGGACGCGCGTGGCCCTCTTTGACGTGGTGGCGGGCGAATACCGCTTCCTTGCCCGCGCCAGTGCGCCGTCTACCGCCGAGCTACCCTTCGGCGATATCACAGTGGGCCTCTACAACGCGATGAGCGAGTTGGAGAAGCTGACAGGACGGCAACTAGTGGACGAGGGCCACATTCTGCTGCCAATGACCACCAACGGTAACGGCGTGGATGCCTTCATTGCCGCCAGCAGTGCAGCCCCCAGTATGCGTGTCGTCTTGCTGGCGATCACCCGCGACATCACAGCCCGCAGTGCGATCCACGCCGCCGAGAGTACCTACAGCAACGTGCTTGAGTTGATCACGGTGGACGAGACGACCGCGAAGGGCGACCAGCCAGAGGCCGAGGGTGACTGGTTCGTGCGCCAGGTGCGCCGCATGATAGCCTTGCAGCCAGAGGCGGCGATCATCGTCGGCGGGGTGGATGGTGGGCCGGTCGCACCGCTGATCAAGCTGGCGAACGTGGTAGCTGCTGCCGCCCAGGATCGCAACAACCGCGCCCAACTGGTGAATGCCCGCCAGGCCCAGCTACCGGTCGTCTACGCGGGCAACCAGAGCGCACGCGGCAAGATATTGGAGACGCTGGAGACGATCACCGACCTGCGCCTGATCGACAATATCCGCCCCCGGCTCGACCGCGAACGGCTCGGCCCAGCCCAGGAGCAACTGGATAGCCTCTACATCAAGAGCCAGCTTGACCACGTAGCTGGCTATCAACGGTTGAGTAGCTGGACGGAGACGATCATGCCAACGGCACTGGCGACGGGGATCGTCACGCGCTACGTGGCTGGGCAGTACAAGCGCGACGTGCTAACGGTGGACATTGGTGCGTCGTCGGTCAGTGCCTTCCTGACCAATAGCGCGACCTCGGACGTGGAGGATCGGCCAGCGGGCCAGGCCCAGTCTAGCTTCTATCGGGTGGTGCGGGGCGACTTCGGTCTCAGCTACGGCCTGCCCAACCTGCTGCGCGAAGTGGGGGTGGCGGCGATCAACCGCTGGCTGCCCTTCGAGATCGGCGAGGAGGAGTTGAGCGAGTGGGCCTTGAACCGAATGCTGCGCCCGCTCACCATCAGCCAGACCCGCCGCGAGTTGCAGCTTGAACACGCCTTCGCCCGCGAGGGGATGCGCTACCTTGCCCGCCGCCTACGCGAACAGGCACCGGATGGCCGCCCCAGCTATGACTTGCTGATTGGCACTGGCGGCGTACTGGCTCATGCCCCCAGCCTGGCGGCGGCGGCCTTGCTGATGCTGGACGGCCTGGAGCCGGAGGGTCTGCCCGCTGGTTCAGTAGAGTTGGCAGTAGACGGCACCATGATCCTACCCCACATCGGGGTGATGGCTGCCGTCAGTCCCGCTGCCGCTGCCTACATCTTCGACCGCGACAGCCTCCTTTGGCTCGGCACTGCGGTGGTGCCGCTGCCAGCCGTCGCCCATCCCAGCCCCGGTCAGCCCGCCGTCACCGTCACCGTTACCTACGCCGACGGCAGCGAACCGCTCAAGGCAGAGGTGGCTTACGGCGAAATCCGCCTAATCCCACTGCGCCTCGATCAGCGAGCTAGCCTGGCGGTACAGCCCGGTAAGGACTTCCGCATTGGCAGCGGCGAGCGTGGCAAGCTGGTACGAACCATGGGCGACGACGTAAAGGGCGGCTATGTCGGGTTGATCGTGGACGCACGCGGACGACCACTGCACCTACCTGCGGACGTGCAAGGTAGGCAGGCGACCATGCGCCGTTGGCAGCAAGCTCTTGGCATTGTCGCCCCAGAAGCGACCACCCGCCAGCCAACCGGCACCCTGCGCCCGCCTGGTGCGCCCGACCAGACCCTACCGCCCCTCGCCACTCGCCTCAACCTCAACCCAGAGGATGAGCAGGCCACCGAGGAAACCAGCTTCGATTTTGGCATTGGCAGCAGCGGCAATGGTGGCGACGACGTGATCGCCAATCGCTTGAGCCAACTGAGCCGCCCGCCTGCCAACCCGGATGAGGGGAGAAAGAAACGCCGATGAGCTTCTACTACCCAACCAAGCAGCCACCGATCTCGCTCACTACCCTGGTGCGCGTCGAACGCCGCCTACCGCTCGCGGGCGAAGTGACGGTGCGCGTCGGCACGCGGGTAGACCCTGGCGACATCGTGGCCCGCACCCTGATCCCTGGACAGAAGGTGGTGCTTGACCTGGCTAGAGAACTGGGGGTTAAGCCGAAGGAGGTGGCGAAGCTGCTGCGGCGCAAGGAGGGCGAGCAGATTGAGCCGGGCGAAGTGATCGCCGGGCGGCGCGGCATCGGCGGCAAGCAGATCAAGTCGCCTATCTCTGCCGAACTGAGCAGTGTGGACAGCGGCACGGGCAGCGTTACCCTCACTCCGATGGGCGAGATGTTCGAGCTTGACGCGCACCTCAAAGGTATCGTGATGGAGGTCTTCCCCCTGCAAGGGGTTAGCGTGGAGACCCCCGCTGCTGTCGTGCGTGGCTTGTGGGGCATGGGTGGCGACCGCTATGGCGTACTCAAGCTACTCGTCACTGGGGCGGATGAGCCGCTGACCGCTGACCTGGTAGACGCGAAGGCCACCTACGCCGTGGTCGTAGGCGGGGCGGCAGTGACGGCGGACGCACTAAAGCGGTGCATCGAAAACCGCGTGCGGGGGGTGATCGTTGGCAGCATGGCCCTGAGCGAACTCCGCAATTTCCTGCTTGAATACTACACGCCAGAGGCGTACATGGCCGCCAGCGACCTGCTGGACTGGCCGCTGGGCAGGCTGGGCTGGCAGTTCCCGCCCGTGCCGCTCTTTCCAGAGCGTGCGCCGCTCGACCGCCGTGGCTCGGCGGCCCGCCAGTTGCCGGGGCAGGCCCAGCAACCGCTAGCTCTCCCCTTCACCCTGATCGTCACTGAGGGCTTCGGCCAGATGCCGATGTCCAACCGCGCCTTCGACCTGCTAGCCGCCGCCGACGGTCAGGAGGTGACGATCAGCGGCACCACCCGCCTGCGTGGTGGCCTCGCCCGACCAGAGGTGATCATCCCCTTGCCACGCAGCAGCGTGCAGGGCCGCGACCTGAGCGACAGCCAGACAGCACCAGCGATCCACGTTGGCAGCACAGTGCGCCTGATCGCTGCCCCTTATATTGGCGGCATTGCAAAGGTGACGGCCTTGCCTGGCGCAGCCCGCCCACTACCCAGCGGCCTCACCGCCCGTGTCGCCGAGGTCGCCCTCGACAATGACCACCTGCTGATCCCCATCTTCGACCTTGAGGTGCTGGACTGAGCAGCGCAAATTGGCAGATAGCAAGAGGCCCGCTGGATTGCTCCGGCGGGCCTGCTGCTTGTGCTGGTGGGGGCGGGGAGGCGACTAATCGCCTCCCTGCCCTTTGCCCAACGGAGCTTACTTGCTGAACCAGTCGGGCTGGCTGTCGCTGAAGCTGTTCTGCACGATAGGCACCAGTTCGCTGTTGTCAGCGCGGGCGCGGAACAGTTGCAGGCGGCCACTCGTCCCCTGCTCGCGGGCGTACGCGATGCGCCCACCGTCGCTGCTGAAGGCCGGATCCCAGTCATTGCTGTTATTGTTGGTCAACCGCTGGTTGTTGCTGCCGTCAACCTTGACCAGGTAGAGTTCCAAAGCGGCTGCGCTACCATCTGGGCCACCAACGTAGATGATGCGGCTGCCCTGTGGCGACCAGCGCGGTAGGATGTTAGCGTTGCCGATGCCGGGGTTGGTTACGCGGCGCACGTTGGTGCCGTCGGCGTTCATCACGTAGATGCTCTTGGCCCCGTCGCGGTTGCTGACGAAAGCGATCTGAGTCGCGTCGGGCGACCAACTGGGGTCAACGTCGAAGCTGGTGTTGCCAGTCAGCCGCACAGGGTCGGCCCCCACAAAGAGGTCGGTAGTGAAGATTTCCTCTGCGCCATAAGCCTCCTCGAAGCCGACGAAGGCGATCTTCTGGCCGTCGGGCGACCAGGATGGCTTGCTCTGGCGACCAGGGTAGTTGTTGTTGAGCAGGATCGGGTTGCTGCCGTCCTTGTTCATGATGTACAGCTTGAACTCGCCGCTGCGGTTGCTGATGAAGGCGATCTTGCTGCCGTCAGGCGACCAAACCGGGTCTTTGTTGACGCTGTTATCGTTGGTCAGGTTGACGCGGCTGCTACCAGTCGGCTTCATCGCGTAAATCTGCGACTTGGTGGTGTCGGTGTACTGGTTGGAGGTGAAGACGATCACGCCAGCCAGTGGCCCCGGCTGCGGGGTAGCCGTCGGCTGTGCGCCAGCAGTCGCGGTCGGGCTGGCGGCAGGCGTACCTGGCACAGGGGTGTTGACCACCGGGGTGCTTGCGCCGATCAGTTGGTACCGCCACTTGTAGTAGTGTTGGCCGATGTTGCCCATCTCCACCTTGAAGCCGGGCGGGTTGGAGGGAACGTAGGTGAGGACGCGTCGCTCGTAAAGCTGGATCATCACGTCCAGGCCGCTGACCCCAGCTATCTTGACCTTCGTCCAGTACGGCTCGCTGATCGGCAGGCCACTGGCGTAGAACCAGGGGTCGTTCAGCCGCTCCGACTGGCCGCCGCCACCAACCGGGCCGCTGGCATTGAGGAAGTTCCACATCACTTCGGGGATATTGTGCCTGGTGGTGGTGTCGAAGTAGACGTTGCGGGTGCCGGGCAGGTTGGCCTTGTTCGGATCGAGACCGAGGCCGCCGAAGCGGTCAATCGTGTCAATCACGTTCTGGCCGCGGCGGTCGGCAGCAGGGCCGGTGAAGCTGGTGAAGGTGGCGTAGGTGGGCGCGTTCGCATCGTCGGGGTCGCCCGAAACGGGGATCTGCGCCGGGCTGTACTGCTGGAAGGTATTATCGCCCAATTGAAGCTTGCCACTGACAAGCTCGGTTGTGAGCAGGCCGTTGGTAACGTAGAACTTGCTGTTGCGATCTGCGTTGGGGTTGTTGATCTCCATGCGGCTCTTGTCGAAGTATTGGACGAGGTGCTGGCCGTTAACCCCCTGGGCGTATGGCTCGTAGAGGCCCGCCGTGTTGGGCTGTGGCCCCCAGTACCAACTGCGGGTGGCACTGCCGTTCTGCACGGGCAGGTCAGTGCGCTGCCACACATTGTAGAAGGCAGGGTCGGCGAAGCCGGTTTGGGCGGCGGCGGGGCTGATGTTGCTGAGGATGCCGAGGATCATCAGCAGGGCGATTGCGCTGGCCGCCAGCTTGCGGCGGTTGTTCTTGTACATAAAGTCACTCCTTTGGTACAATCGGTAGTGTGTGGTGGGCAGGCTGCCCGCTAACCAGCCGGTTGCGGCTGTCTGACCATTATAACGGATAAGCGGCGCAGAGGTTGCATCCGCTACTATACGTCCCCATCCTACCAGCGGAGGGGGTGGTTGGCACGAAAAAGGCGCATCGCTGCGCCCGGTCTGCCAAATGGTTTAGCTGTCCCGGCCCGAAGTAGGGGGCGGGCTGGGGTAGACGAACAAGGCGACGGTGTAGCGGGGAGCAGTTGGCTTCTTGCGCCCGCTGCTGCGCTGATCTTCTAGCGTAGCAGTGATGAAACTGAGCAATTCGCGTGCCTGCACTGCTGTCAGGCGGAAACCCTCCTCGACGTGAGCCTCTACCACGCTCTCCTCTGCCTCGGCGGGCTGGCGGTGGGCAGCGACGAACCCGGCCCGCACCCGCTCGGCAGTAGCCAGGTAGGTGGGTGGCGGCTCGTCCGTCAGGGCAAAGAGGAGAGGATCAACGGCGTAGCTATCGGCGGTGGTGGTGTAATACTTCTCGATGATGCTACCCTTCTCCTGCCGACTGCTGAGGACGATCAGCCCATGCCGTTCCAACTCCTTGACGTGGTAGTGGATGCGACCGGCCACCGCCCCCACCGCGTCGGCGATCTGCTTGACGGTGGCGGGTTGCTGATGTAGCACGCGCAGGATACGCAGGCGCATCGGCTCGGCTAGCACGCGCACCCGCTCCAGGTCGTTCAAGATCAGCACGGCGGGCTTCTGCTCTGTTGACATAAGTGGTAAGCCTCTCTGTAATTCTTTATTCTAGCCCAATCTAACAACTTGTTCTGGATTTGTCAATCGGGATTCAGCGGAATCGGATCGGGATTCTGGAATTGCATAGGCTGAATAGCCACCATCGTCTCCCTTGAGGGGCGTTTATGATCAATATGCCAGAAAGGCTTGCTTTTTCGATAAGTTTGGTGGATGATAGCAATTAACGACAGTAGAGGCAAGAACTGATAGCTTAGCAGCGGACAACGAAAGAGTAGTGACAAATGTTTACTAGTTCACAGTTTAGAATGCTGGCGGCAGCGGTTATAGCTGCGACGCTGCTGTTTGGCTGCGACAGCGGCACGTCTACACCGCCACAGCAAGTAGTGGCTGCTACGAGCATTCCCGCACCGGACACCACTGCTGCTGACACCACGCCGCCTCATCCCACCGCCCCGCTTGCAACGGTTTCACAGCAAGCAGCGGCTACCCCGACTGTCGCCGCAGCAACTAACACTACTACTGACACCGCAACGCCTTATCCTTATCCCACCTCCCCGCCTGCAACAGTTCTTAGCCAGGAGAGTATCAACTTAGCCCTGTGTTCGCGGACATCCGCATGGTGCAGCCGCCTGCAACAGTTCTTAGCCAGGAGAGTATCAACCCTAACTCAGCAGGTACTCCGATTATCTGGGCTGTAGAGTCTAAGGACTCCCTCACGCTCTGGTTGGGGTACTTTGATGATCAGCCCGCAGCGCAGTTGGTGAATGCACACCCGCTTGTACAATGGCAAGGCAACTTCATAGTTTTGGACATGAAGGTTTCACCGAGCAAACATTCGGTTGCCGCCCTGGTATCAGAGGACAGACCAGAGGAGGGTCTGGCCCGTTGGATCGCTGTCGTTGACCTGGACACGAACAGCGTACAAAGCGCATCTGACTACATGGCACCGGAAACCAGCGGCGCGTACTCCATACTTGGTTGGATCGACGACACCACCATCGCCTTCCAATCTTTTAACAGCGTGAGATTTGCGTCACTGGCGACCCGTAAGGTAAGTCAGTGTCCATTCCCCAAAACGCAGTGGGGAGTGGCACAGAGTGTACTTTCAGCAGACCGTAGATCAATCGTTTCTCTGGTGATAGCCGATCAAGAACACACCGGCTACTGGCGATACAATGTAGATTGCAGCAATCTCCAAAAGGTGGTTGACTCCGAGCATCTTATCCCAGGACGTATTTATAGTTGGTCGTCAGATGGCAGAACAGTTAGTTTCGTTCATGAACTCAGACCAGACGCTAGCAAGCAGCAAGTATGGACGCTGGATGTGGAGAGCGGTAAGCAGCAGCCGATCACTGAAAGCAACGCCTGGAGTGTTAATCCAGCATGGTCGCCAGACGGCAAGCGGCTAGCATACCTCCAGGCAAGTACACTGCCAAAGATCAACGATCAGCCAGGTTCTAATCGCCCATCGGCAGCGGACACCAACATCTTTGTTACTGGCGAAGGTCTGAGTACAGCACAACAACTGAATACCAACCCGCCACGAGCCAATGCTGGCCTGGCCTGGATCAACAACAGCTACCTGGTCATGGCCTCTGGCAGCAAAAGCAGCCGAACAAGCCTAGTTGCGCTTTCCCTCGCTGGTCAGGCAACTAACTTGCAGACCGCGCCCCCAGGGGCAGGCATTGCTTGGCTGGCAGTTGTCCGCTAGCAAAATAGGAGAAATCAGCAGTTCTATCCCAATCTGAGTGCTACACGAGCGCAGGTCGCCATGTTTCTGCACGAAGTAGTAGTCCAAACTACGTGCAAAAACTCAGATGATGGAAGCGCAGCCACAGCTTGTCGGACACAGTGACAAGCTCTAGCTTAGCAGCCCAAGCGCGCAGAGCTACGCTCACGCGGCAAACAACTGCTCGTCCTCCTCGGCCACTGGCAGCGGTAGCAGGCGCGGGCTGGCAGGTGGCGGTGGGGTGGGTAGGGCAGCAGGCAGGCTGTCGCGCTCGGCGGTGAAGTTGCACGCGCTGCACTTGACTGTCTGCCCATCCTTCCCACGCAGGGTAAGCAATGCGCCACAGGCAGGGCAGGGCGGGCTGGCGAGGGGCCGATCCCAGAGCGAGTAGACGCAGTCGGGGTAGCGGCCACAACTAAAGAAGACGCGCCCCTTCTTACTTCGCTTCTCGATAATCTCGCCCTGCGCGCACTGGGGGCAGGTTACGCCGGTGCCGCCGCCAAAAGGCCGCGTATTGCGGCAGTTGGGGAAGCCGGAGCAAGCGATGAACTTGCCGTAGCGACCGAGCTTGATCACTAGCGGGCTGGCGCACTTCTCGCACGCTTCGCCGGTTGGCACGTCGCGCACTACCACCTTACCGATGGCACTATCGGCTAGCTCCACTGCTTCGTGCAGGGGATTGTAGAAGCTGGCGATCACCGGCTGCCAGGCCCGCTCGCCGTTGGAGATGTCGTCAAGCTCCTGCTCCATCCGCGAAGTGAAGCTGGGGTTGACAATGGCGGCGAAGTGCTGCACCAGCAGATCGTTGACGATCATGCCCAGTTCGGTCGGCACCAACTTCTTGTCTTCGCGCATCACGTAGCCGCGATCCTGGATCGTCGCCAGGGTGGGAGCGTAGGTGCTGGGTCGGCCAATGCCCTGCTCCTCCAACATCTTGACCAGACTAGCCTCGGTGTAGCGCGGAGGCGGCTGGGTGAAGTGCTGCAAGGGCAGCAGCTTGAGCAGATCAAGCGGTTCGCCCACTTCGAGCCTGGGCAGTGGCGGCTGCTTGTCCTCCGCTTGCTCGGCGGTCTCGTCGTCGTTATCCTCGCGGTAGACGGCCAGGAAGCCAGGGAACTTGATTACGCTGCCGCTGGTGCGGAACAGATAGGGCCGGATCGTCCCCTTGCCCGCTGCGATCTCTACGCTGGTGCTGTCGAAGACGGCCTGGGTCATCTGGCTGGCAAGGAAGCGTTGCCAGATCAGCTTGTAGAGCTTGTACTGCTCAGCAGTCAGGCTGCTCTTGATTGCGTCGGGGTCGCGGCCTGTTACGGTAGGGCGGATCGCCTCATGGGCCTCCTGGGCGTTCTTCGACTTCTTGGTGTAGGTGGGTGGGGCGGGGGGCAGGTAGGGTTCGCCGTAGCGAGCGGCGATCACCTGCCGCGCCTCGGCCTGGGCTGAAGCCGCCACGTTGGTGCTGTCCGTCCGCATATAGGTGATCAGGCCCACGCTGCCCTCGCCGCCGCCCACGTCAATGCCCTCGTAGAGTTGCTGGGCGATGATCATCGTGCGCCGGGCGGTATAGCCGAGCTTGCGGCCCGCCTCCTGCTGCAAGGTGCTGGTGGTGAAGGGCGCAACGGGGCTGCGGCGTACCTCCCGCGTCTTGACGCTGCTAACCAGGTAATCTGCATCGTCCAAGCCCTTGATGATGACGTTGGCATCTTCAGCGTTGCCGATCTCTGCCTTCTTGCCGTTGACCTGGGCCAGGGCAGCATGGAACTGATCGCCGCGCTTTGGCTTCGCCACCTGCTTCTGCAAGTCAACCTCGATGCTCCAATACTCGACTGGCACGAACGCCTCGATCTCGCGCTCGCGCTCGACGATCAGGCGCACCGCCACCGACTGCACCCGGCCTGCACTGAGACCACCCTTGACCTTGCGCCAGAGGATTGGGCTGATGCTATAGCCGACCAGCCGATCCAGGATGCGACGCGCTTGCTGGGCGTTGACCAGGTCCATGTCCAGCGTGCGGGGGTGGGCAATGGCGTGCTGCACGGCCTCTTTGGTCACCTCGTGAAACTCCACCCGGTAGACCGGCTTGCCAGCAGCCTGGGTCGCCTCCAACAGATGCCAGGCAATCGCCTCGCCCTCGCGGTCTGGGTCGGTTGCCAGGTAAATCGCCTTCGCGCGCGCCACATCCGCCTTCAGTTCCTTGACCGTCGCGCTCTTTTCGCGGGGGATCAGGTACTGGGGGGTAAAGTCGTGTTCGGTGTCCACCCCCATCTTGCTCTTGGGCAGGTCACGCACGTGGCCGTAGCTGGCACGCACGGCATAGCCGCGACCGAGGTACTTGCTGATTGTCTTCGCCTTCGTCGGCGACTCGACGATCACCAGATTAACCCCCTGGGGGATGCTGCTGACTGAGGCACGCACACTGCTACTACCCTCGCCGGTTGCCTTCTTCGTCGTGCTGCGGCTGGTGGTACTGCGCGTAGTGGTGCCGGTTGCCTTCTTCGTCGTGCTGCGCGTAGTGGTGCCGGTTGCCTTCTTTGTCGTGCTGCGCGTAGTGGTGCCAGTCGCCTTCTTTGTCGTTGCCTTCTTCGTTGGGGCAGCGGTAGCCGTCGTGCTGCTGGCACGAGTGGCGCGCTTGGCAGTGACTGGGGTGGCAGCGTCAGTGCTGACGACGGCAGCGGCACGCTTGCGCGGAGTAGTGACAGGCGCAGTAGCGTCGACAGCGGGGGTGGCAGCACGCTTGCGGGTAGTAGGGGAGGTTGTAGGGGCTTCAGCGTCGCCTGCAATAATCTTTTTCGTGGGCATGGTAATCTCTTCCTGGGTTTGTAGCATCGAGCTTGCGCCCACAATTGCGCGGGCGTAATTTCACTATAACTACTTTGACGGCCAATTGTCAAGCGGGCGCAAAAGATTCACACAACGGGCTAATGCTTTGCGGCGGGGCAGCGGGCGACTAAAGCAATGGGCGGGGCGGAGGTATGACTCCCGGCCCCACCCATCTACTTGCACCTTGCACCAGGGCGGTTGGCTAGTGGGCCATCACTGGCGCAGAGTCGCTGCTCTTTTGGTCGGCCTGTTGGCTGCTGGACATTCGCTCGTAGTGACCGGGCCAGCCAGGCAGGGTGAGGGCCAGGACAGCCGAGGCTATTGCCAGGCCGAAGGTGATCCAGTAGCAGGCTTCGAAGCCGTTGATGTACTCGTTGCCGAACTTGAGGATCGCTTCCCTCGCCTGGGGCGGCAGGTTGGCTGGGAGGTTGGCAAAGTCCAGCCGAGCCGCGCTAGCTGTGCCGCTGGGTGCCTGACCAGGCGTGAGGGCGTTGGTTAGCACGGTGGCAAGGGCAGCCACGCCGATAGCCTGCACTACCTGTCGGGTGGAGTTGACCAGCGCGCTAGCCCCGGTCGTCTCCTGCACCGGCACATCACGCAGGGCAGCAACGAAGCTGTTCTGGATCACCAGGGCGAAACCCACACCGCGAACAATCAGCAGCAAGGTTATATAGCCGAGGTCGGTGTCCAACTTGATCTGGGCCAACTGCCAGGTGTTGACCGCCAGCAAGAGGAAGCCCAGCACCAGCGGCAGGCGCGGCCCGATGCGGTCAGCGATGATACCAGCGATGGGGATCAGGATGCCAGAGGTGATCGCCAGCGGCAGCAGAAAGAGGCCAGTATCGAAGGCCGACTTGCCACGCAGGATTTGCAGGTAGAGCGGCAGCAGGAACTCAGCCCCGAACAGCGCAATGATGCCGACGTAGCCGACGATGTTGGCGAGGGCAAAGCTCCTGATCTGGAACAGACGAAGGTCTAGCACCGGGTCTTTGACCCGCAACTCGGTGATCGTAAAGAGGATCAGGCCGACGAAACCGACTGCGAACAAGGTCAGCACCAGTGGGTCGCCCCAGCCACGACCTTCTTCGCCCGCAATCGAGGCAGCGTAGAGGACGGAGCCGAAACCGATGGTCGAGAAGAAGATGCCCAGCCAGTCAGTGCGGGCTGTGCTACCCCTACGCTGCTCGCGCAAGAAGCGGGAGGCGATGAACACGGCCACCATACCGAGGGGAACGTTGATGTAGAAAATCCAGGGGATCAGCTTAGCATCAACGAACGCGCCACCAAGCAGCGGGCCGATGGCCGGGGCGAACACCAGCGAGATACCAAAGATACCGAGTGCCTTGCCGCGCTCCGCTGGTGGGAAGGCGGCGAACAGCAGACCAGTGCCAAGCGGTAGGGCGATACCACCACCGACACCCTGCACAGCACGAGCCGCGATCAGCCAGAAGATATTGCCGCTGAAGCTGATCGCCAGGCCGCAGAGTAGCGAACCGAGTACGAACAGGGCGATGCCCCCAACGTAGATGCGCTTGGTGCCGAAGCGAATGCCGAGGAAGGCCGAGAGCGGGGTGGCGATGCCCAGTGCAAGGGTGTAGAGGCTGATCGTCCATTGCGCCTCGTTGGTCTTGACCCCGTACTGGTCTTGCAGGCCGCGCAGAGCGACGTTAACGACGGTAGTATCCAGCAGCACGATAAAGAGGCCGCCCAGGACTGCGACCAGTACCTTCCACTTGTAGCTGGGGTCGGTTTCGGCGGGGGCATTAGCCCCCCACTGCTGGGGTGGGCCGCCCGTGGTGCTTGCCTCAGTAACGGCCAAGCCGCTAGCCCCATTATGTTGATCCTTCATCTCCACTTACTTGTTCTCCTTATTGCTGATGCCATCGAGGAACGTATCTACAATTACGTCGGCGATGCCCTGCCCATGACAATCGTGGCGCGGGATCATCTCACGCGGCTTGCCAACCACCACGCTGGTGGACATGAACAGCCAGGTGATCATCCGGGTGTCAATCGTCGGCTGCAACTCGCCGTTTGCTACCCCCTGCACAAATAGGGCGTGGGTGGGGCCAAAAATGTCGCGCTCAAAGGCGTGGGCTACCATCTGCCGCCGCTCGTCGTCGAGGTTGAGCGTAATGTTCGCCATCATGCCATCCATATCATAGGTCGCGCTAGAATACATATAGTTGACCATCGCCTTTAGCCCCTCACGGATGCCCTTGCCTGCGGTCAGGCGGTCAAGATCGCGGTGGTGGCGGGCAGTCTGACGGATCAACATCTGGGTGTACAACTCTTGCTTGTCGCGGAAGTAGTAGTAGATTGCGGGCTTGCTCACACTGCAAGCCTCGGCTAGCTGGCTCATCGACATCCCGCGGTAGCCCTGCTCACTAAACAGGTGCGCGGCCTGCTCCATAATCCGCTCCAGGGTATCATCACCATTGATGTAGCTTTGCTCTGCCAATCTTTCCCTGCTCCCTAGCCCGCTAAACAACTCACCACATCCTACTTACCGTTCGGTCAGATTATACAATAACTTGCTTGAGCTGTCAAGGATTTCCGTCCTTTTGGGCCAAAACCGCTTACCGCCAGGTCAGGGCCAGGCAGCAAAGCGGGGCGGCTTAAGGCCGCCCCTTGCATCTGCGAAACTGGGTGGTGGCCGCATCAGGGTTGTGGTGCGGTCGGCGGCGGGCTGGAATTGTCTATGCTAGCCCCCAGCTTCCTGTACTTCTGCACGAAAGCGTCAGCGCGAGCTTCATCAAAGACATCCATGTTCAGCATCCTGCGCCAGGCCATCACTGCAATGCGCTGCTTCATGTTCGGGTAGGGGGCGACCAGCACCGTGTCGCCACTCTCGATAGCAACCTGCTCGGCAGTCAGCCCACTCTGCCCCTGGTACTGGCTGGCGTTGTCGTACTTAGCAGCAAACTTCTTCAGCTTGTCCACCAGGTCGGGGCAGTTGCAGTTGTAGAAGACGAGGATGTTACCATGCTCAAGCATATGCACCCCGTACTTCGGCCCCATCGGGCTGCTGCTGACGAATGAGGGGAGGAACACCTCATTGTGTACGCCAGAGGTGGGCGGGGAACTGTTATACTTGAAGGCGGCGATCTCGCTATCGCTGACGTGCTGACCCCCCTGCGAAGGGAAGATCACCTCGCTGCCCTCAGTTGTGGTTGGGGTGAGGGTAGCAAGCTGCGGCAGGTTGGAGTCGAAGGCCAGCGGCGCATTCTGGTCGCCCTTGAACAGGCCGGGCAGGAAGATGAAGGCCGCCAGCCCGCCAAAGATGACCAGGGTGGCGATCACCGCGATCAGAGCCACGTTGCCGCCAGCCTGCGGGGCGGGGGTGCGGCGTGGCTGCTGCAGGCGGCTGGGGGTGACTGCTGGGCGGCTAACTGGGGTGGTCGGCGGCTGCTGCGGACGCGTTGCCGTCGCTGGCGTGGCTGGGCGGTTGCTGCTACCGCTGTTGCTGGTTCGGTTGCTGCGCGGTGTGCGACTACCATTGGGGTTGCGGTTGCTACTCAATGCGGTTTGCTCCTGACTAGAGGGGTAACTACGCCTCTATTGTACCAGAAAGCTGCGGCTGTTGGCAATAAGGGGCGAAGGTGGGCAGGGGCTACCTGGCCGCTTATCCGCGCTACTAACCCACTGGCTGGCCCCTAGCCAGAGCAGGCAAGCAAAAAACCCTCCACATTGCCGAGGAGGGTTGTGATACCGCAGAGAGGCTGCTAGTTAGGGTAGCACCTCGACGGTCAGTTGCAGCATCCCCTTGCTGAGGGGGGCGAGTTGGGCGAACACCTGACGGCTGAGGTCAACCACGATCCCCTTGCGGCGCACCGAGGCAATGTCGCGGTAGGCGATCACATCTACCAGTTGCGCGTCAACGTGCTTGCCGCCATAGCTGATCCGCACGGTGTGGCCGTAGAGTCGATACTTTTCGGTGATGTCCTCTGGCAGAGCGGCGTACAGCCCACTGCCCCGATAGTCGGCGGGCAGGTTGCCCCAGCCTTTGTTCAGGCGGATCAGCGTACTCCAATCGGTATCAAAGTAGGTACACCAGCCACTCCAACTCATGCCAATGGCAGCGGGGTCGGCCTCCCACTTAGCGGTAGGTCGCTCTCCTCCCCGCGAGGTCGGGGTCGGGCGGGCTGGTTGGGCTACCTTCTGGGCGGGGGCTGCGGCTGCCACGGCGCGGCTGAACAGGACAGGGTGCTGTTCGGGGTAAAGTCGCTCCAGACCGAGCAGGCCGAGGTTAACCTTCTCCTGCTTTGCATCCCACTCGAAGCGGGCGCGCTCGAACCACTGCACCACCTTGCCGGTCGCATCGTCTGGTTCGGAGAGGGGATAGCCGAAGCGGGCGAGTCCACCATTTGCCTGCCAGTAGGCAAGGAAGCGGCGACTGAGCGAATGCCCACTCTGCACGAAGTAGATGCTGTCGCTGCGACTCTTAAAGGCGGCTACTTTGGCGAAGCTGTGGCCGCTAGTTAGTTCGCTGCCCAGCAGACCAGGCTTGACTGCGCCATTCGCCTGCTGTTCCAGGCGGGCGCGCTCAAAGTATTGCAGCGTGCTGCCGTCCGCCTGCGGCATGGGCGGGGCTATTGGGTAGCCGAGCAAGTTGACCTGGCCGTTGCCACGCCAGTAATCCAATAGGGGGCCAGCCACAGTGTGACCGGTCTCTTTGAAAAAGAGACTGTTGGGCGCAGCTTGCGCCGGGCCAAGCGGGACGATCAGGATAGCGAGCAGGCCGAGTGTCGCAAGGACGACTGCGGGCCGGGCTACGGGGCCGGGGTTACTACCTTCTGACACTACGGGTTCCAACCTCCACTACCAACCTTGCGGTCGCATCTACCCCAGCACGTGCGCTGCGGGCAGGATGATCGGCGCGGGTGCGGGGCGCAGAATACAACGAATCTCACAGCCCCATCGATCCCAACAAAGGCACCTGCCGACTTCGGAAGATTAAAGAAAGATGAAAAATAGCTCTCTCATGCTACCATATGGTACATCACCTTGTCAATAGGCAGATCGGGCAATTGCTGGCAGCAGCCAATAGTACCAGGGTCAGCGGTAAGGTTGCTGGTAAGGTTGCTCGGCAAAGGTGGGCATGGTACTTTTGGGCTATGCTATGCTTACATCGCACGCTGAAAACTTGATCGCGCCCCTCGTAGCCTCTCCACAAAAGGTTCATCTTCTGGTGAAAAATAGTACCAATGGGCTAGTCGCTCACGCTTCCCTTCCATGTGTAACGTGTGCTATATTGCACACGTTCGTTTCAGAGAGGCGGTAACGTCACTAGGGGGCGGGCGGAGGTGACACAGTCGCGTGGTGGCGGCGTGTCCGCTGGTCAACCAGTCGGCTAGCGTTGTACGGGCAACGCAGCTTGCTTGTGCAGCTTCCCTGCTGTACCCCGGCGGCATCCCCCGACCATGAGAAAGCGTGTGTCATCCTCCAGCGTGAGAACCGTGCCAGCAAGCGCGGTTTGTACGACCGGGCGGCAAGGCTTGCCCGGTGTCCCAAGAAAGGATCTGCGAGCAGATGCACTTCTCCAACTCTCGTACTTTGCTACAGCGTCGTGCAAGGTACATTGCCATCCTGGTTCTGGTAGCGACCTTCATCAGCCTCAGCATTAGTTCATACGCCTCTCATCCCGCCCAACAGGTAGCCCCGGATGGCACCATGCTGGAGTCCGCCCCCCTCATTCGTCTGCAATACGCCACCTTCGACCCGCTCAAAGGCGAGCCGGTCATCGCTGACAACCTCAAGCTCAACGTGAAGGATAGCGACGCGGCTCATTACTACATCGTCCAGTTCTCTGGCCCGGTCTACGACGGCTGGAAGGAAGCGGTAGTCAAGGCAGGCGGCAGCATCTACGACTACATCCCCGACTTCGCCTTCGTCATGCGCCTGGACGGAGCAGCCAAGAAGCAAGTAGCTGCCATGCCCTTCGTGCGCTGGATCGGCGACTACCAGCCCGCCTACAAGCTCTCGCCCGAACTGGCAGAGCTGGGTAGCAAGGGCGCAAAGGGCGGCCTCAGCCTCAACGTGCTAACCTTCGGCCAGGCCAACGGTGCTGCCCTCACGGCGGCCCTCGGCAACGGGGTGACGGCAGTGAGCGAGGGTGTATACGGCTCTGTAGTACGCGCCACCGCCGACAGCAGCCAGGTGACCGGTCTCGCCCAGCGTGAGGACGTTAGCTGGATCGAAATCCACCATGCCCCCCAACTCTACAATGATGTGGCCCGCACCGTCAACGGCGTGAACAGTGTTTGGAGCGACCTCGGCCTTTACGGTCAGGGCCAGATCGTTGCCGTTGCTGATACCGGCCTGGACACTGGTAGCACCAGCACCCTCAGCCCCGACTTCGCCGGGCGGATCATCTCCACCTACGGTCTGGGGCGCAGCGGCAACTGGTCGGACACTGACGGCCACGGCACCCACGTCGCTGGCACCGTGCTGGGCAGCGGCAACCGCAGCGGCAGCAATCCCGCCAGCCACAGCTACACCAGCAGCTTCGCGGGTATGGCCCCAGAAGCCAAGCTGGTCATGCAATCGCTGCTCGACAGCAGTGGCGGCCTCGGTGGTCTCCCTGCCGACCTCAATACCCTGTTCCAGCAGGCCTATAACGACGGCGCACGGGTTCACAGCGACAGTTGGGGATCGAACACCGCTGGCACCTACGACGTGGACGCGCAGCAGGTTGACCAGTTCACCTGGAACCATAAGGACTTGACCATCGTCTTTGCCGCTGGCAACGCTGGCAAGGACGCTAACCGTAACGGGGTGATCGACACTGGCAGCGTGGGCAGCCCCGCCACCGCCAAGAACGACATCACGGTGGGCGCAAGCGAGAACCCGCGCACCGGCAGCGGCGGCTACATCACCCTGCAATGGGGCAGCGGCTGGCCGAGCGACTTCGGTGCCGCGCCGATCAAGACCGATACCACCAGCAACAATGTCAACGGCATGGCCGCCTTTAGCAGCCGTGGCCCCGACAAGGATGGCCGCATCGAGCCTAGCATCGCCAACCCTGGTACCAACATCGTCTCCGTTCGCAGCCAGGCTCCCGGCGCGAACACCGGCTGGGGCGTGTACAATACCTACTATATGTATGAAGGCGGTACCAGCCAGGCGACCCCCGGCGTATCCGGCGCGTCCGCCCTCGTGCGCCAGTTCTTTGTAGACCGCCAGGGCATCAACCCCTCTGCTGCCCTGATCAAGGCCACCATCCTCAACTCGGCTTCGGACATGACCCCTGGGCAGTATGGCACTGGCAGCTTCAAGGAGATGGGCAACCGCCCCAACAACGTCGAGGGCTGGGGTCGGATGAACATCGCCAGCGCGATTGACACCGCCAACTTCCAGTACAGCGACAGCAGCAGCGCAAGCACCGGCCAGACCCAGACCTTCAGCTACAACGTGACCAGCAGCAGCACTCCCCTGCATATCACCCTCGCCTGGACGGACTATGCTGCCAGCACTAGCAGCAGTAAGGCACTGGTCAACGACCTGGACCTGACCGTGACTGGGCCAAGCGGCACCATCTACTATGGCAACGGCGTGAGCGGCGGCGACCGCACCAACAACATTGAGACGGTTGACCTCTCCTCGCCCACGACCGGTAGCTATACGGTCAAGGTCAAGGGCTTCAACGTGCCGCAGGGTACCAACCAGCCCTTCGCCCTCGCTCTGCATGGCGCGTTCGGCAGCGGCCCAGCCCCGACCGCGACCAACAGCCCAGTCGCCCCGACCAACACCCCAGTCGCCCCGACCAACACCCCCGTTGGCCCGACCAACACCCCCGTGCCACCGACCAACACCCCGGTTGCTCCTACCCCAACCAACACCCCAATCAGCGGCGGCTGCTCGCAAGTGGTTGTCAACGGCGGCTTCGAGAGCGGCAACGCCAACTGGACGGAGAGTAGCAGCGGTGGCTACGAGATCGTGGACACCACCCGCCCGCACGCTGGCAGCAAGAGTGCCTACCTCGGCGGCTACAACAGTGCCAACGACCAGATTTGGCAAACGGTCAGCATCCCAGCTGGGGCGACCAGTGCGAACCTCTCCTTCTACTACTACATCAGCACGCAGGAGACCTCGCATCCCTACGACTACTTCTACGCCAAGGTTCGCAACAGCAGCGGCACCGTCCTTGCCACCCTGCTGACTAAGAGCGACGCGAACGCCAGCACCGCCTGGCAGTCGGCCAACTTCAACCTCGCGGCCTACGCCGGGCAGACTGTCCAGATTTACTTCCAGGCGACGACCGACAGCAGCGCAACCAGCAGCTTCTTCCTGGACGACGTGACGCTGAACGTCTGCAACTAGCTAGCCTCCCAACCGGGAAGCCCCCACTCTCAATGGCGAGAGCGGGGGCTTTCGTGTGCGCGGCCAGCGTATGAAACGTGTTAGCTCGCTCGCAAAGCTGCAACCCTGTGTTCAGCGGTTGCGTATGTTATGATGAAGTAGCGATAAGTTCGCTAGAGGAGAACGCGGATGTCACCGACGCTGGCCGAGGGAAGCATTGCACTGATCGTCTTTGTCGGTATCGTCGTGCTGGGTTTCGCCCTTGCGCCGCTGATCGCCCACTTCTGGGCCGCTCACTTTGGCCGCGCTGCAAACATTGCCAACCGCATCGAGCAGCAGCCTGCCAGGCAAGAGGACGACGAGAAGCAACAAGACTAAAGATAGCCAATACTGCATTAACTACAAGGAAGGGTTATGATGGACGAAGACGACAACAGGATAGTACGTAACACCCGCCGCACCAGCAGTGGCAGCAGCGGCAGTAGCGGCAGTAGCAATAGTGGCGGCAACTTCACCCCACCCAATCTACCACGCGTCAATGGCCGCTTGATCGGTGTGGGTGTCACCATCCTGGTGATCGCCGCCATCGCTGCCTCGCTGGTCGGCTCGGTCTGGAAAAGCGTAGACCTGGGCTACGCAGGGGTGATCTTCGACAAGGTGAGCAACACCGTGCGCCAGTCGCCGCCCGGCTGGGTCTTCATCAACCCCTTCACTGAGAGCCTGACCCAGTATCCCGCCAGCGTGCGTACCCTGATCATGGTGCAGGCTTCGGGCGAAGGGCAGGTGGCAGGCGACGATAGCGTGAAGGTAAACAGCAGCGAAGGGCAGTCGCTCCAGGCTGATGTCAGCGTCCTCTACCGGGTCAAGAGCAACGAGGCGGGCGAACTCTACAAGCAGTACGCTGGTGCGCCGATTGATCAGATTGAGAGCAATGTGGTGCGCCAGCTTACCCGCTCGGCGATGAACGATGCAGCCTCGCGCTACGGCTGGGAGCAGATTTTTAGCAGCGACCGCATCACCTACACCCTACAGGTCAGCGAACGTCTGGTGCGCGAGTTCGCCACCAGCCACATTGAGCTAGTCAACTTCAACCTGCGGGCCTGGCACTTGCCGCAGAACTTGCAGGCCGCCCTCGACCAGAAGATCGCTGCCCAGCAGCAAGCCGAGCAGCAGAAGTATCAACTTGAGCAGGCCCGGATCAAGGCTGACCAGGACAAGGTGCAGGCCGAAGGGCAGGCAGGTGCGCTTAGGGCGAAGGCGGATGGTGACGCTTACGCCACAACCAAGAACGCCGAAGCCGCCGCTACCGCCCGCCGTACCCAGGCCGATGCAGAGACCTACGCCAACCAGAAGATCGCCCAATCTCTATTACCACAGGTAGTGCAATACTACCAGCTTACCAAGTGGAACGGCCAGCTACCGATGTTCGGCGGCGGCGGGGCTGGCAGCAACGTCTTCCTCACCGTTAACCCCAACGACATCGCCAATAGCGTGCCGACCCCGGCGGCCAGCCAACCCGCCCCGGCCCAGCCAACCCGCTAGCCCGCTTGCGGTGAGCTGAGCGCGCCAACAGAGAGAGCGGGGACGGCCAACTGCCAGCCCCGCTCCTTCTTTTGCCCCAGCACCGCTACGGCCCGGCTAGAGGTGCATCCCCTTAACCGTGTCCGCGACGGCGGCGACGTTCTTGGCGGGGCTACGCACGTCTATCGAGCAGTCGGCGGCGGCCAGCCAGCGCGGTTCGCCGTCGGCCTGGTCAAGATCGTGGACAAGCTGGGCGTGTAGCTGCTCTGGCGTACCCTCAAGCAGGGTAGTCAGGCCAACCCCGCCGATCAAGGCCTTGTCGGTCTTGCCCAGCATCGTCTGCAAATCGGGGTTGCCCGCCTCGTGCGCTGCCCAACTGAAGGCCCGCACTGGATAGTCGATCAGGTCGAGCAGCATATTGTTCGCCTTGCAGACGTGCAGCAGGTTGAACTCGGCCTCCTGCGCCGCCTTTAGTATCCTCATGTCGTAGGGGCGGCCAAACTCGGCGTACTGCTCCTTCGTCAGCCGGTCGTAGCTACCCCACTCGGTAGTCGCAAAGAAGATACCATCACAGAGGTTGATCGCCTCGGCCACGTACTGCTCAAAGGTGCGCGTAATCTGCTCCAACGCCGCGTGCAGTTGCTCTGGGGCTTCCTGCAAGTGCTGCTTGAACACAGCATCCGTCGCTACCAGGTCGGCGGCGACAGAGAGGGGCGAGAACACCGTCTGCACAAATAGCACCCGCTCATCACCCTTCAAAGCCCGCTTGAGCAGGTTGAGAGCCTGCAACTGCTCGCCCAGTGCGCCAGCGGTGGGGGACTGCTGGGTAATCTGCTGCCAGTCCTCCGCTTGCTGCACTGGCAGGCTGAGGGTGGTGGGCTTGGTCACGCCGTCGCGGTGGTACTTGAAGCGCGCCCCCCAGGGTTCGATGTGATACTGCGCTCGTGGATTAACCTTCATGAAGTCCCAGCCATACTGCCGTTGCCAGCGCAGCATCGCAGCCACCAGTCCCTCGGCATCCTCCTCACTTTCATAAAAGTGCCGCCAGAGGCTAACCGCTGGCCGGTCTACTGCCTCGTTCGCCAAAGCCGCCCGTACCCGCTCCAAACTGCTGATCGCTGCTACCATCATTGCCCTCCTCACTGACAAACCGCCACGCCAATATATGCGTTGAGCGATCCGCTTGCAATGTTCGTACCCCAGTCGGATTGCCCTACCATGATTATAGCTAGCCAGGTCGGGAACTGTCAATCGGGGGCGGTTTTGGTTAGAGCGGTGTGAGATTGGTAGATTGAGGGGCCACAAAGTTGACACCTGCCCCCCAGCCTGCTATAATGTATGTTGCTTGCCATGTTATTTGGCGGGCGCAAACATCTCTCTACAACAGAAACAACGGTAACGAACGTGACATACGTGAACCAGCAAATTGAATGGAACGTCTACGAGCCGGTCGTCTACAAGATAGACAACCTGCGGAACGAGGCTACCCTGAAGATCAACGCCGACATCTACGGGCGAGTGGTCGAGCTGGTATGTCGTGGTGGCTGTGGCTTTGGTTAGCTTGCTGAATGCAGACGGCGGTTGGCGAACGGGCCAACCAAAGGGCAACAGCGGAGGTCTTCCTGTTTATGTTTAATCTAAAACTAGCAATTATCTACAACCCCCAGTTGGCGAAGGCTGGCTGAGTTAGCCACCAGGCTAGCTTTGCTGCACCGTGCGGCAGGGATCAGTAGTGCGAAGATAGAGCAAACCCAGGGAAACAAACTAACCAACGGCCAGCGTTCAGAGGCGATTTCAGCCAGCCTCTCTGAACCTGGTCTTTAGTTTTGCCTTTTTTAGGGTGATTTTGGAGGTTATGCGAGTGAACAAGAGTACTGAGGGTGCCGTAAGCAGCGTCGAACTGGTTGGCATCAGCAAGAAGTTTGGCGACAGCTTTGCGGTAGACAACATCAGCCTGAGCATCCGTGAGGGCGAGTTCTTCAGCCTGCTGGGGCCGAGCGGCTGTGGCAAGACAACTACCCTGCGGATGATCGCGGGCTTTGAGCAACCGACCAGCGGCCAACTCTACATCGCGGGCCAGCCAGTCGCGGGCGTACCGGCCTTCCGCCGCAACGTCAACACCGTCTTCCAGAACTACGCCCTCTTTCCCCACATGAACGTGGCCGACAACGTAGCCTTTGGCCTGGAAGCCACCCATGCCGCCAGCAAGACTGAGATCGCCAGCCGCGTGCAGGACGCGCTCGACCTGGTGCGCCTGGGCAACTACGGCAAGCGTCGCCCGCGCCAGCTATCTGGCGGCCAACAACAGCGGGTTGCCCTCGCCCGCGCCCTCGTCAACCGCCCTGCAGTGCTGCTGCTCGACGAACCGCTGGGTGCGCTAGACCAGAAGCTCCGCAAGGAGATGCAAATCGAACTGAAGCACTTGCAGAGTCAGGTGGGTATCACCTTCATCTTCGTCACCCACGACCAGGAAGAAGCCCTGACCATGAGCGACCGCATCGCGGTAATGTCCAACGGCAAGGTGTTGCAGGTGGACTCACCGGCTGCGATCTATGAGCGGCCAAACTGCAAGTTTGTGGCTGACTTCATCGGCCAGAGCAACTTCTTCGCTGGGCGCGTAACCGGGATCGATAGCGACTCGGTGACAGTGGCGGTTGGCGGCAGCGACGGTGGCAGCTTCGCAGTGCAGGCTCCACGCACCAACGGGGTGCAGGCCGGGCAAGAGGTGACGGTCGCAGTGCGGCCAGAGAAGATCGGCCTGCGCCGGGTGGTGGGCAGCGATGCAATCCACAGCAACGGCCTCAACCGCACCCCTGGGCGCATCCAGCGGGTGATCTACATGGGGACTTCGACCCAGTACGTGGTGGACATCCCCGGTGGCAGCACCCTGACGGTGGAGCGGCAGAACAGCGGCATCGCTGAACCGAACCTCCCCCGCTTTGCGCGCAACACGCAGGGGATTGACCTGCCTGGGGACAGCGGCCTGGTGGAACACGAGGAAGTACTCCTCGAATGGTCGCCCGCAGTTACGCTCCTATTGGACAAGTTACGTTGCCACTTGAGGCAGTGAGGGATTAGAGATTGAAGCAATTGGATATCAAGGAAAATAGAGGGCTGGCCGCCTGGGTGCGGCGCAGGCCAGGGGTGCAGGCAGCGGGGTTGCTGCTGCCGGGGCTGATTGCCTTTGGCCTTTTCTTCGTCATCCCCCTGTTGATCGTGGTTGGGGTCAGCTTCACGGCCAAGAAGGCGGGGACGGTTGACTGGACGCATTGGACGCTGAACAACTATGTCAGCTTGGTGACGAACTTCGCGGGCGACTTCGACCCGCTCTACCTCAACATCTTCCTTCGCTCGCTCTGGTTCGCCTTGCTAACCACAGTAATCTGCCTGCTGGTTGGCTACCCCCTGGCCTACTTCATCGCCCGTCGCGGCGAAAAGTGGCGCGCCGCCTTGATCTTGCTGATCATGATCCCCTTCTGGACTAACTTCCTGGTGCGAACTTACGCCCTGCAACTGATCTTCCGCAAAGAAGGGCTGCTCAACAGTCTGCTGCTGGACGGCCATATCATTAAGCAACCGCTGGACATGATGTTTACCCCTGGGCTGGTGCTGTTCGGCCTGGTCTACGGCTACCTGCCCTTCATGGTGCTACCGCTCTACGCCAGCATTGAGAAGTTCGACTTCAGCCTGCTGGAAGCGGCTCAAGACCTCGGTGCGGGGACGTTCCGTACCCTGCGTAAGGTGCTACTGCCTCTCACCATGCCAGGGGTGGTCGCGGGTAGCATCCTGGTCTTCATCCCGGTGGTCGGCAGCTATGTGACTAGCGACCTGCTGGGCGCGCAGTCCAGTGGTACGCTGATGGTTGGCAACACGATTGAGAACCAGTTCCTCAAATCGCAGAACTGGCCGCTCGGCTCGGCAATGTCGCTGGTGCTGATGGCGGTGGTACTGCTGGCAATCATCATCTACTTCCGCGTGGCGCGGGGTGACAAGGAGGGGGCAGCACTTTGAGCGCAATCAATTACAACGACAAGCCAGGCCAGATGAACGCTGCGATTGTGGCGAAGGAGCAGGCAGCCGGTCATGCCCAGGCAGGCAGTGCGGCGCAAGCTATCAGCCGTCCCCCTGCGCGCCTCGCCCTACCCGCCTGGTTGGGCAACCTGCTACTCAAGAGCAACGCCCTGGTTGTTTTCCTCGTCCTCTACCTGCCAGTCGTGATCTTGATCGTCTTCAGCTTCAACTCCGCCCGCAGCGGGGTGAACTGGACGGGCTTCAGCCTGGACTGGTACAACAAGTTGCTGCACGACGGCAACATCGGCTCGGCGGCGATTAAGACGCTGATCGTGGCTGGCTTTGCAACCGTGATCTCGACGATCATCGGCACTATGACCGCCCTCGCGTTGGAGCGGCACAAGTTTGTGGGCAAGGTGGTGTTTGAGGGGGTAATGTACCTGCCGATCATCATCCCAGAGATCGTGATGGGCCTCTCGCTGCTGCTGTTCTTCCGC
This sequence comes from Chloroflexia bacterium, assembly GCA_038229595.1. GTDB lineage: Bacteria > Chloroflexota > Chloroflexia > QHBQ01 > QHBQ01 > JBBROH01. Next base: position 51,653 of record JBBROH010000004.1, read on the forward strand.
GCTGTTGGCGTAGATCTGAGCCTAGTGACGGTAATCATCGCCCACGTCGTCTTCTGCATCCCCTTCGTCGCGGTGATCGTGCGGGCGCGCCTGGCCGACTTCGACCGCCGCCTGGAGGAGGCTGCCATGGACCTGGGGGCCGATGAACTAGCCACCTTCCGCAAGGTGACGCTACCACTGCTGATGCCTGCGATCATTGGCGGGGCAGTGATGGCCTTCACCCTCTCAATTGACGACGTGATCGTGACCCAGTTCACCGCTGGGGTCGGCTCGACCACCCTACCGCTCTACATCTACTCGCAGGTGCGCGTGGGGATCACCCCAGTAATCAATGCCCTCTCGACGATCATGCTGGTCGCCAGCATCGGCTTGGTGCTGACCTCGCTGTTCCTCCAGCGCGACCCAGCGGGCAAGAAGGCGAAGTAAAGCGAAGCACAGCAGCAAAGCAAACAGGAAGCCCGCTGAGTAATCGGCGGGCTTGCTTGTTAGAACTAGCTACCACCCCTGGTGAGCCAGACGATTAGCTTAGAAGCCCATCCCTGGCAGGCCCATGCCCCCAGTGACTCCGCCCATGCGCTGCTCGGCGAGAGCGGCTGCCTTCTCCATCGCCTCGTTGAAGGCTAGCATGATCAGGTCTTGCAGGGTCTCCACGTCCTCTGGGTCTACTGCCTCCTTGCTGATCGTGATGGTTTTCAGTTCCTTGAGGCCAGTCATCTGTACGACGACTGCGCTGCCACCGGCTGAACCCTCGACCAGCTCCTGGCCTAGCTTCTCCTGCTCCTTCGCCAACTGCTTCTGCATCTGCTGAACCTGGCGCATCATCTTGTTCATGTCCATACTCATCTCGTTCGCTCCTCTCTTACTGTTCCTTAACGTCGGTGATTGTGCCATTAAAGATACTAACTACTGCGCGCACGCGCACGTCCTGCCTGGCTGCTTGCGCCCGCTCGCTCAGCGTGGCGCGGCGGGCGGGGGCGGCCTGGCCCTCCAACAACTGACAGATCACCTGCCAGTCGCCACCCACCACCTTGCCGATCAGTTGCTCGATCAACAGGCGGTTGGTCGGGTCGTTGGTTTTGCTATAGTGGAAGGGGTACTTGCAGCCCAGCACCACCGTGCTGCCTTCGATGCTGATCGGGTAGACATCCAGCAGAACCCCCTTGAGCATCTTGTTGTGAACCTCCATTGCGCTGACGATGCGCGGCCAGGCGGCGGTCATCTGCTCCAAACTGATGCTACCATCGCTGGTGGTCTCAGCGGCCTCCGCTGCTGCAACTGGCTCCGCTACCGCCACCGGCTCAACACGCAGGGGCGGCTCTGGGCGGGCGGGTAGCTTGACCTGGACTACAGCAGCCGGTTGGCTGGCTGCTTGGTCGGGCTGCGGCTCCACGGCTGGACGCAGCAAGCGTGGGGGCTGCTGGTTGCCAACAGGCGGTTGGGGGCGGCTGGCGGGTAGGGGCTGGGGGCCACTAGGGCGTGGCTGCTCAACGCGCTGCTCCGCTCCCGCCAGCGTTGCTTCAACGAAGGCCACCTCTAGCGGCAACTGGCCGTAGGGGGTAGAGCGCAGCAGGCTGTCAGCTGCGCTGAAGGTCTTAACCCAGCCCACGATCTGGCCGAGGTTGGCGGCCTCCGCTTGCCCGTGCAGGCGGCCTAGCGTCTCTTGGGTTACGTCGAGAGTGGGCAGCGACGCGCCGCCCGCTTTGAGCAACATCAGATTCCGTAGGTGGTCAACCAGTTGGCGGTTGAACTGGCGCAGGTCTACGCCATCCTCCTGCATTGCGCTGATCTGGCCCAGGCCCGCCCCCAACTCGCCCGCCAGCAGGTTGTCCACAAAGGCGGCCACCCGCTCGCCACCAGTTGCCCCCAGCATATCTTGGGCGGCAGCCAGCGTCACCTGCGTGCCATTGTAGGCGACGAGTTGATCAAGCAGACTGAGAGCATCACGCATACTACCCGTCGCGGTGCGGCAGAGCAGTTCGAGGGCGGCAGGTTCGGCCACGATCCCTTCTTCGGCGCAGACGTGGGTGGCGCGGGCTACCATATCGCCCAGCGGCACCCGCCGAAAGTCGTAGCGTTGGCAGCGCGAGAGGACGGTAGCCGGTATCTTGTGAACCTCAGTCGTCGCCAGAATGAAGATGGCGTGTTCGGGCGGCTCCTCCAACGTCTTGAGCAACGCGTTGAAGGCGGCAGTGGAGAGCATATGCACCTCGTCAATGATGTAGACGCGGTACTTGAATAGGCTGGGCGAGAAGTTCACGCCGTCGCGCAGGACGCGCACATCGTCCACGCCAGTGTTGCTGGCCGCGTCGATCTCCACCAGGTCGATTGCATTGCCAGCGGCCACCGCCTGACAGTTGGCGCATTGGCCGCAGGGAACCGGCTGGCCCGCCACTACCGCTTCGGCACTGTAGCGTAGACAGTTAACCGCCTTCGCCAGCAGTCGGGCGGTCGAGGTCTTGCCCGTACCACGTGGCCCCGTGAACAGGTAGGCGTGGGCGAGGCGGCCCGTCGCCAGTGCGTTCTGCAAGGTACGCACCACGTGTTCCTGGCCCACCAGTTCGTCGAACGTCTGCGAACGCCACTTGCGGTAGAGCGACTGACCCTGTTGATTGTTGCTGGCTATGTTGTCCATGCTACCCTTCATCCTCTATGGGCTGGTGCAGCCTTGCGCCCCGCCGCTTGCTGCCCTATTATACAGCAACATCCCCCTGGATGCCACTTGCAGACGGTTAGATTCGGTGCTAAACTGCTGGCATAAACCCCCAGCCAGTGAGCGGCAAAGAAAAGCGACCAAAGAAAAGGATGCTTAGAAGGAGACGGTGGAGATGCAGAACCAGGAGCAAGAGCAAGAGATCGCCCGCCTGACCGCTGAGGTTGCGGCCCAGCCAACTGCTGCGCTCTACACCCAGCGCGGCAAGCTGCTTGCCAGCCTCAAGCGGTATGATGAGGCGATCACCGACTATAGCCGCGCAATAGAGCTTGACCCCAACCACACCCGCGCCTATACCGGTCGCGCCAACGCCTACACCGCGACAGGCCGCTTCATGGAGGCACTGGCCGACGTGAACAAGGTCCTGTGACCCACCAATGGCACAAAGAGAGGGGCGGTTGCCAGTTGGCAGCCGCCCCTTCGCTATCTACCGGCGAAGCCGCTGGTATGTTCTGCTTTACGGGGTCTGCAACTTGTTGGCCTGGCTCTCAGCGTCGCGGAGGGCATCCGTCACGCTGCGAGTACCCTTGATCGCTACAGTCATCGCGTTAGAGATGATGTCGCGCACCTGCTGGTAGCTGCCCAACTTCGGCTCGCTGCGGGTGGCGAACGGTAGCACGTTGAGGTTGCTCTTGGCCTTCGCGTCCTTGTCGTAGACCGACTTCAGCGGATCGAGCGTGGTTGCGCTCTTGCGTACTGGGAAGTAGCCGCTGACCGAGGCCCAGCGAGCGGACTGCTGCCCTTCGAGGAACCACTTGACGAACTGCCACGAAGCGGCCTGCTTGGCCTCTGTGGTCTTGTACATGATGATATTGCCGCCGTAGAGGGTGGTGCCAGGCTGCACACCAGCGGCCTGCGGCATCACAGCAGCGAACCAGTTGAAGTCGTAGGCCGGGTCAACCTTGCCGTCTGCACCCTTCGGGTAGTAGCTCTTGATGAAGCTGTAGGCCGTGCTGCTGCGGAACAGGAAGGCGACCTTCTTGTTGGCGAAGTCGATCTCGTCCTGGAACGAGTTGACCTCAACCTGGTTGAAGTAACCGCCGCGCACGCCGTCTACCAGCAGTTGCAAGGCCTTCTGTGCGCCCGCGTTGTTGAAGTTGTACTTCTTGTTGTCCGCCGTCGTGACCGTGCCACCGAAGGCGTAGATCATCGCTACGTACATCGAAGTCTCGTTCTCGAACTCAAAGCCGCTGTATTCCTCACCGAGAGCCGCAACCTTCTTGGAGATGCTCACGAACTCCTCCCAGGTCTTGGGTGGGCCGCTGGCACCAACCTGCTTGAGCAGGTCTTCGTTGTACCACATGGTCAGAGCCGACTTGGTGAAGGGCAGGCTGTAGAACTTGTTGTCGTACTGGGCGTACTTGTTGGTCTCGATGAAGTTCGGGTAAATGTCCGTGAGGTCGGCCTGGCTGAAGCCGTCCGCGCCATTTAGGTAGCTGTCGAAGGGTACAACGGCATCGGCATCGTAGAGCGAGGGAATCCAGTTCTCGTAACCGACGGTCAGTTCGGGCAGTGCGTTGGCGACCGCAGCGGCCTGCACAGCGGTGAGCAACTGCGAGTAGTTGCCCTTGTACTCTGGGATGACCTGGATGTTGGGGTGCGACTTGTTAAAGTCCACTGCCATTGCGGTCAGTTCAGCCGCGTTGGTGCGGGTCTGGGTGTGCCAGAAGTGGACGATGGTGGCGTTGGGGGCGGCGGTGAAGGTCGGGGCTGGGGTCGCAGTAGCAGCGGGTGGACCAGCCGGGGTAGGAGTGCTAGCCTTCGGCGTGGCGGTCGGCGGCACGCCCTGACCCTTGTAACGCCAGTCGTAGTAGTGCTGGCCGATATTGCCAACCTGCACCTTGAAGCCTTCGGGGGCAGAGGGAACGTAGGTGAGGACGCGCCGCTCGAAAGCCTGGATCAGCACGTCGGTGTTGGCCTGACCCGCGATCCTGACCTTCGCCCAGTACGGCTCGCTGATCGGCAGGCCGCTGGCGTAGTTCCAGGGGTCGCTCAGTTGCACGTCCTGCTTGGTCGCGCCATTCTCTACGATAGGACCCTTGCTGTTGAGGAACGTCCAGAAGGCCGCCGGGATGTTGTGGCGGGTGGTCTCGTCGAAGTGGACGTACTTGCCCAGGGCATCGCTGCTCTTGGTCGCGTCAATACCGGTGCGGCCATCCTTGCGGATCGTGGTGATTGCGTTGTCGCCGGTGTTGTCGCTGACCTGGCCGAGCAGGTTCTTGAAGCTGGCGTAGGTCGGGGCAGCCTTGTCGTCGCTGTCCGAAGCCAACGGGATGTCGGCGGCCTGCTTGTCCATGAACTTGTCGTTGCCAACCTGCATCCGACCGGAGATCAGTTCCTGGGTCAGCAACCCGTTGGTGACATAGAACTTGCTGTTCTTGTCGCCCTTCGGGTCGTTGAGTTCCATGCGGCTCTTGTCGAAGTACTGCACCAGCCGCTTGCCGCTGCCGTCCTTGGCCTCGGCGTAATCTTCCTGAAGTGCGCCGCTGCTTGGGGTCGGCCCCCAGTACCAACTGCGCTTAACCGCGCCGCTGGCAACCAGGCTGTCGGTGCGGTTCCAGGTGGTCTGGAACGCGGGGTCGGCAAAGCCGTTGGCGGTGACGGTCTGCGCCTGGGCAGGCCGCAGCTGGATCAGGCCCGCGAAGACCATGACCAGCATGGCGGCGGCCATAAAGATAGAACCAAACTTCTTCACACAATCCTCCTTGTGAGACTGCACACTGGCCCGGCATACTTCGCCGGACTGACGAGATATAGGGTGGAACCGTTCGTTGCCCTGGTGGGCGCGTATGGGGTTGGTACGGCAGAGGCTGCGGTGATTGCCCAGCCGAGCGGGGCATGGTGGTTGGCTAGTATAAGATAGGGGCTTGATAACTTGACACCCGTCTTGGCGATACCCTCAACAAACTGCCGTTGGGCAAAGAAGTAGATGACGATGATCGGCAGGATGGTGAAGGTAGCCGCAGCCATCAGCAGGTGGAACTCGTTCTGCTCGGAGTTGAGGAAGTTGGATAGCCCCACCTGGATTGTCCGCATACTATCCTGGCTGGTGACGATCAGCGGCCAGAGCAGGCTGTTCCAACTACCAATAAAGCTGAACAGCCCAGCGGTGATCAGGGCGGGCTTGGAGAGCGGCACTGCGAACTGCCAGATGAAGCGCAGACGGCTGCACCCATCCAATGCTGCCGCTTCGTAAATATCCTCTGGTAGGGCGCGGAAGAACTGGCGCAGCAGAAAGATGTTGAAAGGGCTGGCGATCCAGGGGATGACCAGCGCGGCGTAGGTGTCGATCCACTGAAGGTTGCGGACGATCACGAAGTTGGGGATGTAGGCAGCCTCATGAGGGATCATCATCGTTGCCAGCACCAGGCCGAAGATCAGCCCAGACCCTCGGAAGTCGAGCTTGGCGAAGGCGTAGGCCGCCAACACTGAGGTGATCAGCACCCCGACGGTGCAGAGGCTTGCCACCAGGATGGAGTTGAAGAAGTAGCGACCGAAGTCCGCCGACTGCCAGGCATCCTTGTAATTGCTCCACTGCGGGTTGGTCGGCACAAACATCCGCAGGGTGGCCCCCAGGTCAGCGTTCTTGGGGAAGTTGGTCGCCTGGTCGCTAGTCTTGAGCGAGGTAGCGACCATCCAGACGAAGGGCAGGAGGGCGAAGATCGAGCCGATGATCAGCGCGAGGTGGGTGAGCAGGCCGCTCACCTGGAAGCGGCGTTTGCTGCCCGTGCTGCGGGCCTCTAGTGCATCGCTGCTGACTGGTACTCTGGTGGAGGCTTCTACGGCCACAGTGCGGCTCTCCCTCTAGTAGTTGACGCGGCTGGCCGCGAGGCGAGTCTGGAAGATCGAGAGGACGACTAGGATGAAGAACAGGATGATCGCCGTAGTCGAGGCGTAGCTGAGGCCCAACTGGGTGTAGCGGAAGGCTGCGGTGTAGAAGAACAGGGTCATCACGTTGGTCGAGTTATCAGGCCCACCCAGGCGGTCAATCGAGGTGGTGAACACGGTGGTGAAGGCCTGGAACGCGCCGATGGTGCTGACGATAGCGAGGAAGAAGGTGGTGGGCGAGATCAGCGGCCAAGTGATGTTCTTGAACAGTGTCCAGCCCTGCGCGCCATCTACGCGGGCCGCATCGTAGAGTTCCTTCGGCACGTTTTGCAGCCCTGCAATAAAGACGACCGTGTTGAAGCCTACCACGCTCCAGATCGCCAGGAGGATGATCGTAGACAGAGCAAGGCTAGGGCCGCCGAGGAAGCTAGTCAGACCGCCGATCAGCTTCGATCCCAAGTCTTCAGGATTGGCACTGTTGATCACTGGCTGGATGTTGAAAGCGAGTTGGAAGATACCGCGACTTTCGCCCAGGAAGTCCACCGGCTTGCCGCCAACCCCGACGATCAGCGAGTTGACCAGGCCGCCCGGCCCGTTCTGGTTCGGTGAACGGAATAGCCACCGCCAGATCATGCCCGCCACGAGCAACGAGGTTACGTAGGGCAGGAAGAAGATGGTGCGGTAGATGCCAATGCCCCGAATGGGCCGATTGAGCAGCAGAGCGAGACCGAGCGCAGTCGCCAGCCCCAACACTACGCTACCGAGGGCGTACCAGATCGTGTTGCCCAGCACCTTCCAGAATATATCGTCGTTGAGGATGCGGCCATAGTTGTTGAAGCCGGTAAACCGCTCTGGGGCGGGCAGCAAGCCTTTGAAGATCGGGGCGCGGTAGAGGCTGAGGACAAAGGCATAGATGATCGGCAGGAAGTGGAAGATGCCGAGAACCAGTATGGCAGGGAGGATCAGCACGTAACCCTCAAGGTTGAGGCGGAACCGCCGTCGCCGTTGCGAGCGCGCCAGTTGAGCCAACATCTGTTCTTCGCTCTGCAAACCCGCAGTGCCTGTTGTCATCTAACAGCGGCTCCCCCTTGCGTCGCCAAAACTGATTGACGCGGCTGTATTTTACCGAACAAGTGTTAACAAGATGTTAAGAAAAGCCAGGGGCTGCACAAATTGCACCAGCCTTGCGGCCCCAGGGTCAAAGATGCAGCAGGCTGAGGAGCAGGTAGCTGCCTAGCATGGCAAGCAGGAAGCTGCTAGCCTGGAGCAGATCGCGCTGGCGGTCGAGTACCCAGTCGTTAAAGTCGATCAGGCTGGCCTTGCGGAAGGTGATGATGCCACCCAGCATGGCGGGTAGCCCGCGCACCAGCCCATAGAGCGCACCTAGCAGCAGCCCCACTTTGAGGCTGGCGGCCAGCAACTCCCAGCCTAGCAGTAGATAGAAACCCGCAAAGGGGATGAAGGTAAACACACCTGCACCCAGGGCGAGACCGTAGAAGAAGGTGCCGACGAGCGGGTAGTTGACCCCCCAGGAGTTAGGCACTTGCCAGTTGGATTGTGGCGCAGGCAGGCGCAGCACGCCCACCTCGTGCAGGGCGTAGAGCAGGGCAGCGACCGCCAGCAATGCCATCGGTATAGCCTCTCTGCCAAAGAACAGCAGGTGCAGTGGCTTGCCGAGCAGGGCTAGCAGCAACCCTACCAGTGCGCCACCGAGCGTAGATGCGACTACGTATACAACTACTCTGACGAGCCAGAGCCTTACATCCTTTGCCTGCTGACCCAGCGGCACGATCACGTAGATCATGTTCACCCCTCAGGCAGAGGAGGTTTTGGCGATGCCAAGCAGCACCGCCAGTGTAGCCGCCAGCGCGAGAGCCGCCCCTGCCCGCAGATCGACGTTGCTCCCCTGCCACAAGGCAAGGCCCGCCCCGGTCAGGAGACCGGCGGCAGGCCAGATTAGGGAGCTAAAGCGTCTACTTGCGCTAAGGTTAGCCATCAGTCAGCTAACTAGTCGTTGCTGCGCTGGCGACCCAGCCCAGGAGCTACTACCGGCGACTTGCTGGTGCGGAACTCGCGGCAACCACACTGATAGTTGGACGCACCGCAGAAGCAGTCGGTGCAGACGAAGTAGCCCGGTACCACACCCCGCCCACCCGTGCAGTACGAAGTCCAGGTGCCGGAGGGATAGTAGTTGCGGTTTAGGCGACACTCCTCCATCGTGCCATGTCCGCTGTCCTGGTAGCAGTTCGCGCCCCGACAGTTGGTGCAGTACGGCCCCGGTGGTGAGCAGGAGCAGGTGCTGTTGGTGTAAGCCTCGGCCACCTGGGTGAACTTGCCAGTAGCAACCCCGACCAGCACGGCAAACACTGCGGTGCCTGCTTGCTTGAGGAACGAGCGGCGGTCAACGGCCCTGGCGATGCTCTGGGCCAACCGCTGCGTAGTTGTCAGTTCTTCATCCATTGTGTTACTCCTATACTAAACTGCGATGAAACGAAAGAACCGGGTGGGTAAGCGGGCGGCCAGCGGAGCGGCAGTGCTGCTCCCCGCCTCGGCCTCGCGCAGGTAGGTTTCCAGGTTTTGCCTGGTGTTTGCCAGCCCCTTGACCAGCACCTTGCCGTTGGGGTTGAGCAGGAAAACGAACGGGGTGACGCGCACCTGGTAGCGTTCCATCAGGCTGCCGTCGTCGCTGCTGACGGTCGGCAGGGCCGACTCCATCTCTGCGACGTAGCGCACGCTCTCCTCATGGGTGGTGCGGTTGTTGATCCAGAGGGCGTGGACGCGATCCCCATGCTCGGTCACAAACTGCTGCACGTCGGGCAGGAGGCGGCGGCAAGGCTGGCAAGTGGTCGAGCCGAAGACGAGCAGCAGATACCGCTTGCCGTCGAGCAGCGAGCGCATCTGCAAGTTTTCGCCCTGCTGGTTGAGCGCGCCAAAGTCGGGAGCGAGGGTGTTGGATTTGAGGCCATCACCCGCCACTCCCTGTGCGGTGTTGAGGTACTGCTGCCCGATCTGGCGGTAGAGCAGCACCACGAGCAAGCCCAGGGCCAGGACTATGGCCCAGAGGACGATATAACTGACCAGCCAGATGCCATCCATTGGCGTTAAACTGCCTCTCTTGTACTTCATCTTATACTGCCTGCAAGGTCTGGCGGATGTAGCCAAGCACACGACCGCCGAAGACGACCCCCGCGACCGTGATCCCTGCCAGGAGCAGCACTGGTAGACCGTCGAGCGCGGGGGGGTAGACCCCCTGCCGCCCTGCCACCACCAGGTAGTCGAGCGCAAGCCAGGCCGAGCCAGTGAAGGTCAGCAGCAGCGCGGCGGTCAACAGCAGCAGGTTACGCAGCAGCGCACCCCAGGTCAGCGTCCCCGCCGAAAAGCTACCAAAGCAGTGACAGTTCTCCGTCTTGCCAAGCAGCAGCTTGCGGGCCAGCACTACGCTAAAGAGTAGAAACATGGCCGTAGCAGCCAGCCCCGCTATGTTGGTCAGTAGCCCCAGCAGCAGCAGCCCACCGATAGCTAGCTCAACGAAGGGCAGTAGCCGTGCTGCCAGGCGCGCCAGTGGCAAGGGCAGAAAGCTGACCTCGGCCAGCAGCAGCCCTGGATTGTTCTCGCGCAGCTTGCCCACCCCAGCAACGAGCAGCACCCCCGCCAGCAATAGGCGAGCAAACAGCACTAGATAGGGTGAATTGACGACCTCTGCCACCGCTTAGACCTTTATGCAACCGAACGATAGTCTCAAATGCCAGCGAACCTGCTGGCTCTGGCTGAATGTTAGCACAAACTGGGGAGAGAGTCAAGGGGCCACCCAATGTGGTTCAACTACTAGCTGCGCGCAACCACAGCATCTAGCAGTGTGCTAACCTGGGCCAGTAACTCGCGGTGATGTTAGGGGTTGATCCACCATAGCAGGCGGCTTAGCGGCTGCGTCCAGCAGCACAGTCCCTCTCGCGCTGATCGTGGGCTAATTGTAGCACCGCCGTACTGGATCGTCAGTGTGGTTGCCGCCCTTTCTCTGCTCTGCTATAATGGAGACCATGCAGGCTACTCCCTTCCTCAAGTGGGCTGGTGGCAAGGGGCAGTTGCTCCGCCACCTGCTGCCCCTCATCCCCGCACGCTACAGCCGCTACCTGGAGCCATTTATTGGCGGCGGTGCGCTTTACTTTGCCACGCAGCCACGGGTTGCCCTCATTGCCGACGCAAACCGCGAGTTGGTCACCACTTATGAGG